>JAHJSU010000161.1 GCA_018829985.1 Elusimicrobiota bacterium
AGCCCGGCAACGGCCGCGGCGCCGCGGAAGGTCTTTTCGTGCATGCGCGGGCTGCATGCCGCGACCACAACGCCGGTGAGTTTCTTTTCAACTATGGCTTTTTTTATCAGCTGCTGGCCGGGATCGGAGCACATGTATTTATAGTCGACGCTGTGGACCACGCCCGCCATGCCGCCGGCGGCCCGCGCGACCTCCGCGCAGTCGACGGTCCGCGCTATGTTCTCCCCGCAGTGACAGATAAATACGCCTATTCGAGCCATTTATTAATTTCCATAACAACTCAGGTTATTTAGGCTGTAGGCTGTTAGACTATTAGGGTTACTACTCAGCCACAAAGTCACAAAGACACGAAAGAAATCAGACAACAAACCGTTTGATCCATAAACTTTCTTTGTGCCTTGGTGTCTTAGTGGCTGAGTAATTACCTATTAGGTAAGAACCAGATTTGGCTAACAGCCTAATAGCCTACAGCCTATCCACCTGGGCAGTTATTGCTCCCGTGTCTACAAAGTGTTTATCCAGGCCGAGCGCTTTCGGGGGCAGTCCGGCCGCCAGCCCTAAAAGCTGGCTGAGATAAAGTATCGGAATATTGTAGGGACCGTGCCCCGCCTTATGGATGTCCGGCTGCCTCATGTCGAGGTTGGAGTGGCACATCGGACAGCCTGTGACGATAAAGTCCGCGCCGGAAGCTTTCGCGTCGGAGAGCACGGCGTTCGAAAGCTCCACGACGGCCCCGGTTTTCGACATGCTCAGGCCGCCCCCGCAGCATTCGGTCAGAAAATTCCATTCCACCGCCTCGCAGCCGCAGGCCTTGATGGCCGCGTTCATGGAGGAGGGATTCTCGCTGTCGTCGCCTTCGATTATCCCCTCGCCCCTGCTCAGAAGACAGCCGTAATAAGGGGCCGCTTTGAGCCCTTTCAGCGGGGCGGTCAGTTTGCCGGCTAGTTCCTCCGCCAGAAGCATGTTCACAAATTCGCTTATGTTGATCACGCGGACCCCTCCGCCGTACGGCAGCCGCACGATTTCCTTCATATGAGCGGCCAGGTCCGGACTGCGCGCCAAGCGCACGTTGGTGCCCTTAAGCCGGGAAAAACACGCGGCGCAGGGCGCAAGGATGTCCTTCAGTCCCTGCGCCTCGCTCAAGCTCAGCACCCGGTAGGGCAGGGCTACGGCCAGCTCGTGGTTGAGGTTGTGGGCGGCGGTGGCTCCGCAGCAGTTCCAGTCATCTATCTCGCGCAGTTCAACTTTTGCGGCGCCGGCCAATGCCCGGATGGACATGTCCAGTTCTATGCCTCCGCCGGAAAGCGAACACCCGGGGTAGTATCCCGTTGTCCTCATTTGCCGCGCCTCCCGCTTTTGCATTCGGAAAATATCCTCTTGATCTCTTTTCTGCCCTTTATCAGGTGCGGCTTGAGCGGCAGTTTCCCCCTGAAGAACATCCCCGGGCCGAGCAGCAGATCGCTGAAGAAGTCCAGCGTGGACAGCTTGTAAAGCCCGACCAGCGGAATTTCGCTCATGCGGCCGGTTTGCTCCACGACCGCCAGGAAGGACTTGTGAAACGCCAGGATCTTGCGCGCCACGGGAGATGCAATGCCCTTGCTCACGGACTCCTCTCTCAGCACGTCCATGACCGCGGCCGGGTCGAGTTTTTTAGGGCAGCGCTGCGTGCAGGTCAGGCAGCCGAGGCAATACCAGATGGCGGAGCTGGAAAGCGCGTCTTTTATGGAGGCTTCCGTGCCCGCCTGCAGCATCCGCATAATCTGATTGGGAGAAAGGTCCATATACTTTGCCATCGGGCAGCCGGCGGTGCATTTGCCGCACTGGTAACATTCGGGCAGCTGGACGCCCGTAATTTTTTTGATTTTTTCCGCCAAGGCCGCTGTTTTTGTCATATTAAAACAATATTATATTTAAATGAATGCTGCCTTAACAAGCTCGATCTATAATTTCAACTGAAGGATTCAAGTGTGTGCTCAGAAATGGAAGGAAACGCAATACTTGATCATGCGCATGAAGGTTTCGGGGAGAAGGCCGATCAGGAGGACGGCCGTCGCGGTGATGACGATCACGCCCGCCGTGTACAGGTCCGTTTCAACAGGGGAAGAATCCTCGCTGTTCACGAAGAACATCCTGCGGGCTATGTTCATGTAATAGTAAATGGAAACGACGCTGTTCAAGACGCCCAGAACCGCCAGCCACAGGTAGTGCTGCGAATTGACCGCCGCGCCGAAAACATAAAACTTGGCTACGAATCCGGCCAGGGGCGGTATGCCTGCAAGCGACAGGAGGAACATGACCATCACTATGGAAAGGCCCAGTGAGCGCTTGGCCAGTCCGTCGTAGGCGTCCAACTCGTAGGAGCCGGTCTTCCCGGCCACTACCAGCGCCACCGCGAAAGCCCCCATATTCGTCACCAGGTAGGCCAGCGCGTAGAAAAAGACGCCTTCCCTCCCGATAGGATCGGCCACTACAAGGCCTATAAGCATATAGCCGGCCTGGGCAATGGAGGAATAAGCCAGCAGTCTTTTAACATTCGTCTGGAACAGCGCGGCCAGGTTGCCCAGCGTCATGGTAAGGGCGGCAAGCCCCGCTATGATAATAGTGAGATTCAGGGCGTGGTGGGGTATGACGGAGGCGAAGATCCGCATCATGGCGCCGAGGGCGGCCAGTTTGGAAGCCGTGGAGAGGTAAGCCGTTACGGGGGTGGGCGCCCCTTCATAGGCGTCCGGCGCCCAGAAATGGAACGGCACCATGGAAATTTTAAATCCGAATCCCACCAGGATGAAAAGCATCCCCATGATGTAAGCCGGGTCGCTTAAATGCAGGTCAACCGCGGAAGCGTAGCTGAACAGGTTGGTTGTGCCGGTGGCGCCGTAGAACAGGGAGATGCCGTAGATCGTCACGGCGGTGGAAAGCCCGCCCATAAGGAAATACTTTATGGCCCCTTCCGCGGATCTCGGATTTTTCTGCTCGAACCCGGTCAGGATAAAGCAGGAGATGCTTATGAGTTCCAGCGAGATGAGCAGGTAGATAAAATCCATGGCCCCTGATAAAAGCATCATCCCGCAGCTGGCCCAGAGCAGCAGCGCGGTATAGGTACCTATGTGCCTTGGCTGTATTGCGGTATAGTTGACGGACAGCAGCAGCGTGAAGACGGTGGCCGCAAGGATTAGGAATTTAAAAAACTGGGCGCCGGGGTCGAGTATCCACATCGTTCCCGTTCCATAAGCGGAAAGTCCGGCCTGGGTTATTATCATCCCCAGCACCGCCGCCGAGCTGATTATCCCGAGATGGAATAGCAGTTTCGCGCGGTTCTCGCCGATAAAGGCCCCGGCCAGCAGGATAAACAGCCCGGCGGCGGCCAGTATTATTTCAGGGTTCAGCAGGATGATATTCGTCATAAATTCAGGGGCTAGGGGTTAGAGGCTAGGGGTTAGGGAAGGAGTTCCTTATTTCTGCCCCTCGCCCCTAGCCTCTCGCCTCTATCCTCTATCTGTTCACTATTCCGACCAAATAAGTAATGGTCGGGTCTATCAGGTCCAGGCAGAACCTGGGCCACAGGCCTATTACAAGCGTTAAAACCGCCAGCGGAACTATCGCAACCAGCTCCCTCAGGTTCATATCCGGAAGTCCCGCCCATTTTTCGTTGAACGGGCCGAGGAATACTTTTTCTATCATGCGCAGGAAGAAGGCGGCCGTTACAAGTATGCCTATGGCTGAAGCCGCGACATAGTAAGGCCAGGCCTCGAAAGCGCCCAGGAAGCAGAGGAATTCGCTGACGAAACCCGCCAGCCCCGGGAGGCCGAGCGAGGCCATCACCTGTATCGTCATCAGGCCCGCAAATATCGGGAACCTGGCGCCCAGGCCCCCGAAAGCGTCTATGTCGCGGGTGTGGGCCCGGTCATATATTACCCCGACAAGAAGGAACAGCGAACCGGTGATAAGGCCGTGGGTGACCATCTGCAGCACCGCGCCGTTAAAGCCTATGGTCGTCATCGCCGCCATGCCCAGCATGCAGTAGCCCATGTGGTTTATCGAGGAATAGGCGACCATTTTTTTGAGGTCTTTCTGCGCCATGGCCACTAATGCGCCGTATATTATGTTTATGACGGCTATCACTATAAAGAAGGGCATGAACCATTTGGCCGCCAGCGGGAGCACGGGGAAAGATACCCGCAGGAGGCCGTAAATACCCATCTTAAGAAGAATGCCGGCCAGGAGGACGCTGACGCCGGTGGGCGCCTCGACGTGGGCCAGCGGAAGCCAGGTGTGAAAAGGGAAAGCCGGGATCTTTATCGCAAAACCCAGGTAAAGGGCCAGGAAAACCCAGATCTGGAAATTCAGCGGGAACAGGCTGCTCTGCCGCGCCAGCTCCAGCATGTCAAAAGTGTGCGGAGCGGAATTAAAGTAAAGCGCCAATATGCCCAGCAGCATGACCAGGCTTCCGAACAGGGTATAAACGAAGAACTTTATCGCGGCGTATTCCTTTTGGGGACCGCCCCACACGCCTATAAGGAAGTACATCGGCACCAGGGTAAGTTCCCAGAAGACGTAGAAAAGGAAAAGATCCAGGGAAACGAACACGCCGAGCATCCCCACCTCAAGCAGCAGGAACCAGAAGAAAAATTCCTTCACCCGGAGCGTTATATTGAAAGAGTAGATTATTGAAACCAGCGTAAGCAGGGCCGTAAGGGCCACGATGGTCACCGAAAGGCCGTCGACGCCCAGGTGGTAGCTTATGTTGAACGCCGGTATCCAGGAAACCTTTTCTATAAACTGCATCGCCGCGGTGGACTTGTCGAAAGCGTAATAGAGGTAGCCGGAAAAAATCATGCAGACGGCGCTGGACGCGGCGGCGACGCCCTGTATCGCCTTTGTCCTCGTGTTGGGGATGGCCAGTATCAGCAGCGCGCCCGCCAGCGGAGCGAAAACTATAAGGGACAATAGTGACATAGTTGAGTTCTCCTAAGTTCAGGGGCTAGGGGTTAGAGGCTAGGGGTTAAGGGTTAGAGGCTAGGGGCTAGAGGCTAGAGGCTAGGGAAGGAGTTCCTTATTTCCGCCTCTTGCCCCTATCCTCTCGCCTCTATCCTCTCGCCCCTATCCCCTCGCCCCTATCCTCTCGCCTCTATCCCCTATCCCGCAAACGCCAGCGCCGCAAAAACTGAAACGGCGACGGCTATAAAAAGAAGATAATTCTGGACGATGCCGGTCTGGGCCAGGCGCGCCAGCCTGCCCGCGCAAAGGGTGACCGTTCCCGTGGCGTCCACCGCGGCGTCAACGACGTTGTCGTCAAACCACCGCTGGATCCTGCTGAGCTTTTCCGTCAGCCACGCCCAGCCGTCAATTGCGATAGCATCCAGAAAATTGAGATCGAAAATGAACAGCACGGAGCTCAGCCGGTCCCCGAGGGCGACGAATTTCAGGAAAAAAGCGTCCAGGCCGTAGCGGCGGTCCAGCAGCCCGGCGACAGGTGCGAACTTACCTCTGAGCATGGCGGGGATGCCGGGTTTGGATTTATATAGCCAGGCGCCCAGCCCCATGGAAAGAACCGCCACCGTCCCGGCATATAGCGCCACCGCGCCGTGGGAAACGTGGTGCAGCTCAAACGGGAGGACTCCTTCAAAATTCACCAGGCGCTCAAAAATTTCATGCCTCGACAAGGCCCAGCCGGAAACCACGGAAGCGGCGGCCAGCAGTATCAGGGGGCCCGTCATTACGGGCGGGCTTTCATGGGCGTGATCATATTTCTTCATGTCCTTCGGTTCCCCGTGGAAAGTCATAACCAGCGCCCGGGCCATGTAGAACGCGGTCATCGCGGCCGCCACGGCGCCGACGGCGTAAAGGTAGGGGTTGCGGGCCAGCGCGGCGGCAAGCACTGCGTCCTTTGAAAAAAATCCCGCGAAAGGAGGAATGCCGACAAGCGCCAGCGCGCCCAGCAGGAAGGTGATGTAGGTCACGGGCATTTTGTTCTTCAGGCCGCCCATTTCGCGCATATCGTTTGTATGAACCGCGTGGATCACCGAGCCGGCGGCAAGGAACAGCAGGGCTTTAAAATAGGCGTGGGTCGTCAGGTGGAACATGCCGGCCGTAAATCCCCCCGCGCCGAGCCCCAGCATCATGTAGCCGAGCTGGGATACCGTGGAAAACGCCAGGACGCGTTTCAGGTCGAAGCAGACCAGCGCCATCGAGGCGGCTGTTAGCGCCGTGATGGCGCCTGTCCAGGCCACGGTGTCGAGCGCTACGGGGGAGAGCGCGTAAACCGCGTAAAGCCTGGCTACCATATAAACGCCGGCCGCCACCATTGTGGCCGCGTGTATGAGGGCGGATACCGGGGAAGGGCCTTCCATCGCGTCCGGAAGCCATATAAGGAGCGGGAACTGGGCTGATTTGCCCACGGCCCCGAGGAACAGCAGGATGGCGGCCGCGCCCGCCGCCGCGGGAGGGATAAACCCGATATGGGCGAGTTCCAGTATTTCAGATATCCGGAAAGTCCCGGTGCAGTAGAAAAGGCTGAGCAGTCCCACAAGGAAACCCAGGTCCCCGAGTTTTGTGGTTATAAACGCTTTCTTGCCGGCGTAGGCGGCCGAAGGCTTTTCGAACCAGAAACCGATCAGCAGGTAGGAGCAGACGCCCACCAGCTCCCAGCACATGAAGAACACCAGCATGTTGTCGGAGATGGTGAGCCCCAGCATGGAGGCGGTGAAAAGGGAAAGGTAGGCGTAGTAACGCTTAAAGCGGGGATCGCCGCGCATGTAGCCGATGGAGTAAATCTGGACCAGCAGGCTGACGGCGGTTACTACGACGAGCATGGCTATGGTCAGGCCGTCCACGTATACGCCCAGCGTCGCCTGGGTGGAGCCGACGCTGAACCAGGGTATTGAGACTTCGTAGGGAAGCGCAAGTTTTCCCTGGATGGCCTTTGTAAAAAGGATGGCCGCCTGCGCGAAGCCCCAGGCCGCCACGGCAATGCCGGCGGAGGCGCCGCGCCCCGGAAGCCATTTGCCAAAAGCCAGTATTACTCCGGCGACGGCAAAACTTAGCAGCGGCAGTATAAAAACGTATTCCAGCATTTAAAAGTCTCCGGCAACTATTCAGCTATTAAAATATTGAACGCTGATAACGCTGATTTTTATGATTAAAGGTAACTACTCAGCCACAAAGTCACAAAGGCACGAAGGAAATCAGACAATAAATCGCTTAATCCCCTCTTATTTCTTCTTCACGCCCTGAAAGATGCTTGTATTCCATAACTTTCTTTGTGCCTTGGTGTCTTAGTGGCTAAGTAGTCACGTTCTATGGTTACCCTTTAAGGATATTGTAGTCTTCCACGTACGCGCTCTTCAGATTCTTGTAAATGGCCATTACAAGGGCCAGGCCGACCACCACTTCCGCGGCGGCCAGCGTGATGACGAAAATAACGCTCAATTGGCCCAGGTGCTGGCCGGGATACAGGAAGCGGTTGAAAGCCACGAAATTGATGTTCGCGGCGTTGAGCAGCAGCTCTATGGACATCAGTATGCCGATGATGTTGCGCCGGGTAAGCACTCCAAAAAGCCCTATGGTAAAAAGGACTCCGGACAGCGCGAGATAATGAGATAGTGTCATAATAATTCTCAACTTTTAGCTAGACTGCTAGGCGGCTAGGCGGCTAGGCAGCTAGACAGCTAGGCGGCTAGGCAGCTAGGCAGCTAGACAGCCAGAACCGAAGCCGGTTCCAGCTTCCGAACCTTCATCCTTCATCCTTTCCCCAAGGCCGCCCAGCCGTCCAGCTGTCCAGCAGCCCCGCAGCCGTCATTCCGCTTTTCTCCTTGCGAAAAGTACCGCGCCGGTCATCGAAGCCAGCAGCACTATTGAAATAAGCTCAAAAGGCACGGCATAATCCCCCAGCAGCGCGCCCGCCAGCGCCCTCACGGTGGGAGCCGGGTCGGACTTCGCGGTTATGCCGGAGAAGTACGCGGGTATCCTCAGGAAAGACCAGATAAACGCCGCGCAGATCAGCAGGGAAGGCAGCCATTGCTCGTTTATCTGGCGGGTGACCAAATCTGAAGCGCTTCCCGCCAGCAGCACCACGAAAAGTATCAGCACCGCGATGCCGCTCACGTAGACAAGGATCTGCGCGGCGAAAATAAAATCCGAACCGAGGGAGGCGAAAACGCCGGCCACACCGGCCAGGCACAGGCCCAGGCAAAGGGCGCTGTGCATGACGCCGGGCAGTAAAACCACTCCCAGGGCCGAAAGAATTATAACCGCCGCCAGCATGTAAAATACGATTTGTTCAATCATAATATAGGGTAGAGGGTAGAGGGTTCAGGGTTTAGGGTAAGGAGTTCCTTATTTCTACACCCTCTACCCTAACCCCTATACCCTGCTTTCTTACTTCCTCACCGGTACGTCCTGTATGTGTATCTGGTCCGCGACCGCTGAGAATTGCCCGTCCGCGGACCTGCGCGCCGTTCCCCAGAGGTCGTCCCCCCTTTTCCAGCGGCGCGTCATTTCTTCTCTTGTGCTGAATACCGCCTCGAAGTCCAGCGAATGCCAGAGCGCCTTGGTCTTTGTGGGGCAGGCTTCTTCGCACAAGCCGCAGAAATTGCATCGTCCGTAATCAATGGTGTACCACTCTATTTTGGGCACGCGCTTGCCTTCGGGGCTTACGGGTTGGCCGCTTGATGAGCATAGCTCCTGCTGCGGCACTGGCATAGCCTTGGCGAGGGCTATGCACTTTGACGGACAGGCCCGCACGCACATTCCGCAGGCTATGCAGGCTTCGGCGTCATAAGCCAGCATCCCCCTGAACCTGGGGTACGGGACCAGCTTTTCCGTCGGATACTGCACCGTGATCGCGGGCAGGAACAGCACTTTGAGCGTAACCCAAAGCCCCTTGAGCGTGTTCCAGAACGCCTCCGATACAAACAATATATAGTTCTTCATTTTAGCAATTTAGCAATCCGGCCGCCTAGCCGCCCAGCAGTCCAGCCGCCCAGCAGTCTAGAAACCAGATCAAAACGCCCGCGGCCGCTATATTAAGCAGGCTTACGGGGAGCAGGAACTTCCAGTTGAAATCCATCAGCCGGTCAACCCTGAAACGCGGGAAGGTCCACCGAAACCAGAGGAAGCAGAACATCAGGACCAGCGTTTTGCCAAGGAACCACGCCCAGCTTGGCAGGAACCCGAGGAAGGGAAGCGGCGGCTCCCCGCCGCCGAAAAAGAAGGCGGCCATCAGCAGGCAGGAAAGCAGGACGTAGGCGAACTCGCTTAAAAAGAAAAGGGCGAATTTCATGCCGGAGTATTCCGTGTTGAAGCCGGCCACAAGCTCCGATTCCGCTTCGGGTATGTCGAAAGGGATACGGTTCGTTTCGGCGACCGAGGCGATAAGGAAGACCACGAACGCCACCTGCCCCACGACCGGGTAGAAGATGAACCACCTGGGGAGTACGCCCCCCCAGTAGCCGGCCTGCAGGCCCGCGATCGCGGAAAGATTGAGCGTGCCTGCCAGCATTATCACCGGGATGACCGAGAAGGTGCGCGGCAGCTCATAGGAGACCAGCTGCGCGGCGGAGCGCAGTCCGCCCAGCAGCGAGAATTTGTTGCCGCTGGCCCAGCCGGCCATTATTATTCCCATCACGGAGACGCCGCCCACCGCGAAAACATAGACCGTTCCTATGTCGAGATCGGCGTAGACGAGCTCCCGGCCGAAAGGAATGGGGGCGAACACCAGTATGGCGGGGATTATGACCGCCACCGGGGCCAGCAGGTGCACGATCTTGTCCGCGCTTTCGGGGACGAGGTCCTCTTTAAGGAAAAGCTTGATGCCGTCCGCTATCGTCTGCAGCGCTCCGTGCCAGCGGCCCACGTACATCGGTCCCATCCTGGACTGCATGTGGGCCGAAATTTTGCGCTCCCACCAGACCGCGAACAGCGCGTTGACCAGCGGGACGGCAAGCAGTACGGCGGCTTTTATGACCGTCCACGCCGTCTGCACCAGGAAAAGCGGGATGCCGTACGAAAGCGCGTATTGCTCCGCCATGGAGTAAAGCGGGGCGACCCTGGGGCCTATTTCCCCCAGGAGCCAGGCGGCGCCCGCCGCGCCGGAGAGGAGCCCGGCCAGGACCGCCGCCCCGCGCCTGTAAGTGGGCAGGCTCCACGGGTTTTTCCACATCCGGGTGGGCCAATAGCGGTTTTCCGGCATCAGCAGCCTGCCGTGCGAGCGGTTAAAGACCGGTTCGGAAAACTTGGGCTGTATTGTTTCTTCCATATGCTAACATGCGAATTGATATACGAATGAGAAAATATGCGAATTGATATGCGAACAAGAGAACATGCGAATCAATATGCAAATGAGAAAATATGCGAATTTATGCGAATAACTTCCTATTCGAATGTATTCGCATGTCCGTTCATTCGCATTGAATTAGCATGTCTACCGATCCACTTCTCCCAGCACTATATCAAACGAACCCAGTACGGCGACCACATCGGCTATTTTGCAGCCCGCCAGGATCTCCTGCAGTATGGCCACGTTCAGGAAAGAGGGGCCCCGCACGTGCATGCGGTAAGGCGTAGGGCTTCCGTCCGAAACGGCGTAAAAGCCCAGGTCGCCGCGGGAAGCTTCGATGTGCGCGTAGGCCTGGCCGGCGGGCGGCTTCAGGATCTTAGGAACGCCCTTGGCCATTATCTCCCCGGGCGGCAGTTCCCTGCCTGCCGGCAGGCAGGCGGTGCCCGCGAGCGCGTCAAGGCACTGGAGGACTATTTCCGCCGACTGGCCCATCTCCAGCATCCTGCAGTAATAGCGGTCCCAGCAGGACCCGGTTTTCCCCGTGGGCACTGTAAAATCGAGTTTGTCATAGACGCAGTAAGGCTCGGCTTTGCGCACATCGTAGTCCGGCCCGCTGGCCCTGAGGTTCGGCCCGGAAAGTCCCCAGGACAGCGCCTGGGCGGCGCTGATGCGGCCCACGTTCGCGGTCCTGTCCTTGAAAATAGGGTTAAAGCTCAGCAGGGTGTCGTAATCCTTGAGCCTGGGTTTGAAGAAAGTTATGAATTCCCCGCACTTTTCCTCCCAGCCCGCGGGACAATCTGCGCTTACGCCGCCCACGCGTATATAGGAATACAACAGCCGCCCGCCGCAAAGCATTTCAAAAAGGTCCAGTATCATTTCCCGTTCGCGGAAGGCGTAAAGGAAGGGCGTGAAGGCGCCCATGTCCACGCTGAAGGTGCCGAAGAAAACGAGGTGGCTGGCTATCCTGGTCAGCTCGGAAACCATTACTCTCAGGTATTGCGCCCTTAAGGGAGGCTGTACGGCGGCCAGGCGCTCCACGGCCAGGCAGTACGCCAGGTTGTTGGGCATGGCAGAAACATAATCGAGCCGGTCGGTGAGTATCAGCCCCTGGGAATAATTCCGGGCTTCAAAAAGTTTTTCTATCCCCCTGTGCAGGTAGCCGACGTCGGGATCGGCCTTGACCACGACCTCGCCTTCCACGGTAAGGGCTATCCTGAGCACGCCGTGCGTGCTCGGGTGCTGGGGCCCGAAGTTTATGAACATCTGGCCGGTCTTTAAAGCCGTGGAAGATTCCTGAGTCATAATCAGAGGTTAGAGGCGAGAGGCGAGAGGCGAGCGATAAAATTCTTAATCTTCTTCATTTCTCTATCCTCTAGCCTCTATTCTCTATTCCCTAGTCATATCTGTCCGAAACGTGCTCGTAATCTTTCCTCAAGGGATATCCAGCTTGAGTTTCCGGGGTCAATATCCTTTTCAGGTTAGGGTGCCCTTCAAAATGTATCCCGAACAGATCGTATACTTCCCTTTCCTGCCAGTCCGCCGCCATGAAGATCCCGTAAAGGCTGGGCGCCGCCGGCTCTTTCCTGGGTATTTCACAGCGCAGGCAGATCTTTACCCCGGTCGAAAGAGCGGAAACCAGGTAGACCAGTTCAAAGATGTCCCTGGCGCCCGCCGGCTGGGCGGCTGGGCGGCCTTGGGGAAAGGATGAAGGATGAGGGATGAGGGATGAAGGCTGGGCTGTCTGGCTGTCTGGCTGTCCAGCTGCCTCGCTGCCTTGCTGTCCGAGGGATTGCGGGTATCCCTTCGGATTAACCTGGCCCGACCAGTCCACGGCGGTTATAACGTCGAGGTAGTCAAAGGAGAATTTGGAGCGGAGCCGCTCGCAGACCGCGCGCACGGATTGCGCGGGCACGGTCCAGGCGGGATAGTCCTTCACCTGCGCGTCGGACTTTGCCAGGCCGGGGAACGAGGCCTGCAGTTCTGTTAAAATTTCTTCAGCAGTCATAATTTCAGGGTAGAGGGTCTAGGGGTTAGGGTAGAGGGAATGAGTTCCTTATTTCTGAAAACTCTACCCTCTCCCCTCTACCCTATACCCTTTTCTAAACCAATTTCCTTGCGCCTGCGCTCTGAAGAGGCGTCGCTCCATGGCCGTTCTTGACCTTCATCAGCCGTATTTTCTGCTGGAGCTTGATCACGGCGTACATAAGGGCTTCCGGCCTCGGGGGACAGCCGGGTATGTAAACATCCACCGGTATTATCCTGTCCACGCCTTTTACCACTGAGTAGGAATCGTAAAAAGGCCCGCCGCAGTTGGCGCAGCCGCCCATGGCTATTACGAACTTGGGCTCGGGCATCTGTTTATAGATCCTTATAATAGGGGGCGCCATCTTTTTTGCCACGGTCCCGGCTACGAACATGACGTCCGCCTGCCTGGGCGTGGGCCGCGGGAAAACGCCCATCCTCTCAAAGTCAAAGCGCGAGGCGTAGGCGGCCATCATCTCTATGGCGCAGCACGCCAGGCCGAAGGTCAACGGCCACATTGAGGAATTGCGGGACCAGTTTATCAGGAAATCGGCGGTGGTAAGGGCTATCCCCCCGCCGGGCAGGCGTTCAATTTTAGGCAGGTTGTCCAGAATTATTCCCATATTTAAAAAGACATGCAAATAACCGGCGAATGGAAAAATATGCGAATAAATGCGAAGATTGTATTGACAGACCGTATGGGTTTAAAGAAATATTCGTGTTTATTCGCATGAGCCGTTAATTTGCATAAAATTCGCATGATCACTCCCATTGAAGCGCGCCCATTTTCCAGGCGTAGGCGAGGCCGGCCGTCAGGACACCTAAGAATATCGCCATCTCGACAAGGGCCACGGCGCCCATTGAGCGCACCACGACGGCCCAGGGGAAAAGGTAAAGGGCTTCCACGTCAAAAATGACAAAAAGCAGCGCGTAGGTATAGAACCTGATGTTCGTTTGCACAGTGGTCAAGCCGACCGCCTCCATTCCGCATTCGTAGGCGGTGCGCTTGAGCGTGTCTTTGACCCTGGGACGCACCAGGAAGGCGGCCAGCAGGGTCCCGCCGGCGAAGAGCGTCGCAATTATGAGGAAGATAAGAATGGAGGCGTAGGCTAGTAGCATAAGGTGGCTGCGCAAAAAAACAGTGCAGGGCCGCGTAGTCTTTTTTAAACCGTATTTTTAAGTTTCACTTTGTCAACCTGACGAAATCTATTATATCAACCAATTTTTTTGTTGTCAAACCCGCGCATGCTTTAACCTGAAAACTTCAGTTGAAGTTTTCAGGAAGGCTAAAGGATTAAGGATAAAGGCTAAAGGATGAAAAAATCTCTTTATTTTTTCTGCGTCTTTTCCAATACCTGCGTAGGCGCCGTATTAAGAGTTGAGTGATTGAAGATTCAAGATTAAAGATTGTCTTCTAATCTGGAATCTTGCCCGCCGGCTGTTTGGCGGGCACGGAGTTTTTTTCTCTGTGTTCTCTATGTCTCCGTGGTTTTTTTGCCGCCGAGCGGTTGCGGATTATAAGCGGAATTTATAATTCGAAAATAATCGGCTTATGTTTTCTGCAGTCGGTTCCGTTTTGTTATGAGCGAAACCGCTCCGCTTAGCCCCATCCCGCAGTAAACGCACACAAGCCACAGCGCGTTAAGGTAAAATCTCAGCTCGATCCCGCTCCCGGCGGAAACCTGGTCTATGGAGGAGATGAACGAAACGGGCAGCATTAAAACCGGCAGAAGCAGAAGCGCGAAATAATCCTTCTTTTTGAAAAGAAAAAACATGCCGGAAAACAACGCCAGCATCAGTATCTTGTAGTGCAGCAGCCTGGGAATATAATGAAAAATATCTCCGGCGTACGCCTTAAGCAGGTTTCCCGCGGCCGCGGCCGGCCCGGCCCTGAGAACGAAGGAGCTTATGCTCATGGGCCCGCCGCTATAACGATCGCCGGAAAGAGGGCCGCTTTTCTCGGTGTTCTGCCAGAACCTTGCCGCCATGGCGTGTGAATAGACCGGGTTCCCGTATTCCCGGTATTGATGAGCCAGATAGGGAAGCGTCAGAAAAATTGCGACAGCGAAGACAAAAGCGCTGAACCTCGCCCGGCGTTTTGAGAGATCCAGCACGGCGCCTATGCCTAGCGCGGCCAGAACGATAAGGATATTCTCAAGCCTGCTCAGCATGCAAAGGCCTCCGGCAACGCCCAGGAAAACGGCGTTCCTGCCGGACATGTCTTTTCCGGCAAGTCCAAAGCAGAAGATCATAAGGAAGAGGCCGCTTGTAAGATTGCTCACGCCCTGAACCGAGTAGTAGCCCGCGTACGGGTTAACGGCGAACAGCATTGCCGAAGTCAGGCCGGCGAGAAGGCCGTGCGCCCTGTCCGCAAAAAACAGCAGCAGGAGAACCGACGCCGCGAAAACGATCACGGTCGCAAGGCGGACGGCCGCCTGGTCGCCGGCGCCGAGCGCGAGCAGCGCTTTCGTCAGGAATACCGGCACGGGCTCGCGCATCCCGGAATCATAAAAATAATGCGAGGCTTTTGCGATGACGGGATAAGACGCGGGGTCGCTCAACGGCGCGCTGGAATAAAGGGCCCAGGAGGCGTAGATGTTGTAGGAAAGCGCTATCGTGACCAGCGCAATGCCTGTCTTTTCTATCAGTTTAATATTTAAGCCCGCGGGTTTCATGGTCGGCGCACGTTCTATTTGTCCGGACAGTTCGACGTGCCTATCGGGCAAAGTCAGCCGGAGTTTTCCCGCGATTTTATGTAACTGTTCAGGTTATCAGGTTCAGGGTTTAAGGTTCAGGGTTATTTTTTTCACGATCTTCTTGTGTTCCCTGGTTTTCAACCGTTGAACCGCTGAACTGTGAACCTGGAACCTGGGTAGTTACGATTTTATTTTAAATTACTGCGGGCGGGTTTTGGCGAATTCCTTCTCCAGCCCCTTTGAGATGGAGCGGCTTGCGCCCTGCACCTGGTCTTCGGCGGATGGGGAGATGATGGTTGCCACTATGCCGACCGCCGGAATTATCCAGGTAAACAGGCGGTTGTAGCCGCCGCGGGTATGGCTGGCCGTCCACTCGACCTCGCCCGTCCTGGTATTTATCATGCGGGCCGTAAGGGATACCTTGGCCGGCGGGAAAATGAGATATTTGCGCGGGACATATTCAGTGACCGCACCCAGCACCACTCCCTCGGCGCCCAGGAGCTTTCCCAGTTCAACGGCCTTTCCCTGGTCTATCACGCCGGTCTGGTTAAGCTTCTGTTCCTTTATAAGCTGGTTAAGCGCGCCGCGGTCCACGATGCTGTACTCCTTCAGCCGCAGCAGGTAGGTGGAAAAAGCTTCGTAGGCCAGTTCGCCGGAAGCCGGGTAAGCCGGATGGGGCTTGAACGGAAGCACCGCTACCCGCGCGGGCTTGGCCGGGTCCGGTGTGCGTTTGACAATGACATTGGCCGAGCAGGCGCCTAAAACAAGCGCCGCGGCTATTATTAGTAAGATGTTTTTCATACAAAAGGATTATAGCAAAAATGTTCAGCTACAGCGGGATGTTGCCGGTGTGATTATGGGCGCCCGGCTTTCGCTTCGACGCCAGCATGGCGAAGGCGTTGATAAGCCTGATGCGCGCCTCCGCCGGCTCTATCACCTCGTCGATGGACCCCGTGGAGGCCGTCTGGTAAGGGCTGGCGAACTTGTCCGAATACTCCTTGGCCAGCTTCGTCTTAAGCTCGTCTCGTTCCTCTTCTTTCGCCTCTTTTATCTGTTTTGAATAAAGTATCTCGATTGCGCCCCTCGGGCCCATAACCGCTATCTCCGCCGAAGGCAGCGAAAAGTTGAGGTCGCCCCCGAGGTATTTTGAGCTCATGGCTATATAAGCGCCGCCGTAGGCTTTCCGGAGCACCAGCGTCACCTTGGGCACGGTGGCCTCGGAATAGGCGTAGAGAAGTTTCGCGCCGTGGCGTATAATGCCGCCGTGCTCCTGCGCCACGCCCGGCCAGTAGCCGGGAACATCCACCAGCGTCAGTATAGGTATATTGAAGTTATTTAAGAACCTGATGAAACGCGCGGCTTTGTCGCTGGCGTTGATGTCCAGCGCCCCCGCCAGGTGAGCGGGGTTGTTGGCGACCACGCCGACGACCTGAGCGCCCAGCCGGATAAAGCCTACGACGATGTTCTTGGCGAAGTCGTGGTGCACTTCCAGAAACTTGTGTTCGTCCGAAAGCCACCAGATGATATGGTGCACCCTGTAGGCTTTGCGGGGGTCCACTTCGCAAAGTTTTTCCAGCAGCGGCACTTTTCTGTCAAACGGGTCTTCGGTCGTTGACGGAAGCGGGGCCTCATAGCGGCTTTGGGGCAGGAAGCTGATAAGCTCTTTAAGCTGCCTGAAGCAGTCCGGTTCGGAGTTGGCGACGAAATGGCAGACCCCGGATTTTGAAGCGTGGGTATGGGATCCGCCCAAAGTCTCAAAGTCCACTTCCTCGCCGGTGGCGGCTTTCACCACTTCGGGGCCGGTCACGAACATATTGCTGACGCCTTTTACCATGAAGACGAAATCCGTCAAAGCCGGGGAGTAGACCGCCCCGCCGGCGCAGGGGCCGACTATCACGGAGATTTGCGGTATGACGCCGGAGTATTTGGAGTTGCGGTAAAAGATCTCGCCGTAGCCGTCAAGGCTGTCCACGCCTTCCTGTATGCGGGCGCCGCCCGAGTCAAGTATGCCGATAACGGGCATGCGGGCCTCATAAGCCAGGTCCATAATGGCGGCTATTTTTTTTGCCTGTGCCAGCCCCAGAGAGCCGCCCAGCTGCGTGAAGTCCTGTGAAAAAAAGGCTATAGGACGGCCGTTGACGCGGCCGAAACCCGTTACGACGCCGTCACCCATGATATGCCTGTCCTTTATGCCGAAATCCGTGCAATGGGATTCCACCAGCAGGCCCACTTCCTGGAAGCTGTTCTCGTCCACCAGGTAGCTTAGGCGTTCCCTGGCGGTGAGCTTTCCCTTGGCTTTCTGCGCCGCGATTTTCTCCGGCGGACCGCCGGCGGCGGCCTGCGCCGTTATCTCCCTGAGTTTTTTGAGCGACTCGGACTCCACCCTGATCTTCTTGGGGTGGGTTTTCTGTCCCTGAGCCTGGGGTGCGCTTCCTCCCGCGATGGGATCCTCGATTAAATCCGACATTTGGCCTCCATTCCTTCATCAATTAAAACTATTGTCTTTTCCTTCATCCCTCATCCTTCAGCCTTCATCCTTCCGTCCGCCAGGCGGACGGTTAGTCCGCAACCGCGCTGAGATAATACCCTGTCTCAAGCCTTGAGGTCTCAAGCAGGTACTCCGGGCGGCCCAATTCCTCATAACGCTTAAGAGCGGCATTTGAAAATTGTATTTCTTTGCCTATTTTTATATCAAGAGGGTCCGCTTTCAGGCCCAGGCCCAGGGCCTTTAAAAGCGCTTCTTTCTCCGTCCACAGGCGGGTGGCCAGGTGAATGGTGGCCGGTGACCGGTAATCGGTAACCGGATGAATGGTGGCCGGATACCGGTTACTGGTTACTTGCAAATGCAGCTCTTCTTTATGGAAATAATCTTCGTACCAGGGTTTTACGCGGGGTTCCGCCTTTTCAAGGTCTATGCCCAGGAAGACGCAGGGTTCGGTCTTCGCGGCCGCCGCGCAGAAAGGGCCGCTGTGCGTGATGGATATCAGATGGGGGCCCGAACCGCCGCGCCACACCGGCCTGCCGAAAAGGTCGTAGGTTATCTCTATTTTACACAAAGAGAGGGGTAATTCCAGGATCTCCCGGAGAAGCGTTTTTGCCGCGTATCTCCCCCCCAGCCAGTCGGACTTTCTTTTTTCTATTTTAAAACCGGAGCATTTTTCCAGCTCACTCGCCGACAGGAATTTTTCCGGCGGCGGTATTTCCGCGGACCGCAGGAAATTTAACCTTACGCCGTTCCTCAGCGTCCTGATGGTCTCAGTTTTTATTTCGGTCTGCATCCTTTTTGTCCTCTACCCTCTACCCTGCTGTTATATCTGCGACGGTATCATCAGGTAATCTTTAAGCTCGGCCACAGGCCGCATTTCACCGTCGAAAGCGTAGGCGTCGTAGCGGGTCCTGCCTTCCTCATTGGCGCCTTTATAGACGGCGTAAAGATAGAGCCGGTCGGGGTCCGGGCCGTTGTCGTAGACCAGCGCCGAGCCTACGGCGTCGGGGAGCGTCAGTTTGCGCTCGAAATGTATGTCGCGCCAGCCGCAGGTCTGGAACAGCCCTTCCAGCACCATGGGATGGAACAGCAGTTTCGGCGCCTTGACGCGCCACAGAGCCGCCGAAGGCTTTTTAAAGACCGCCAGCACCGAGTCCTTTTCAATGGCTAAGATCCCGTCCAATACCCTGAAACTGGGGCCGTGGAAATAAGTCTTGTAGATCTCTTCGGACGTGACCTTATAGCTGGCGTGTTTGGGCAGTTCCGGCTTTGCCGCGGCGTCCCATGAACCGCCTTTGGACCGGGCTTCGAAGCGTGCCGTAAAGTGGGTTCTGGTGGAGCCCATTTTCACGCCTTTCGCGTTCACGAAGTCCGATTCTATTTTAAGGTCGTAGCCGTTCTTTGACGCCGCCGCTTTTATTACCGCCTCAACGGGCTTGTTCCTCAGCAGTTTTACGGGCACGGTAAAGCGCAGGTTCCTGAGTTCCACGGGAATTTTGCCGGAAACCGCCGCCACCGCTTCGGCGAACGTCTCTATGCCCATGACGCCGGGCAGGTAGGGCGTGCCGTTGATGGCGTGGTCGGCCAGAAAAGGGTCTTTTTCAAGCGATAATTCCTTGACGGCTTCAAGTTCCAGGCCTTTTACGCATTTGACGGTTCGCTCGATAAAATGGAACTCTGAGCCGCCCGCGTTCGGAAATCCCGGGTCAAAGCGGAGTTGCTTATCCCAGTCCAGTTTCCCGAGGCTTGCTGAAAGGACTATCTCCGGGATCCTGCCGTATACCAGTTCGTCGGCGAGGGCGTTCATGCCTTCTTCCGGGTAGAGGAAGTCCAGCTCCTGCGACTTCAGGAAGGCTTCCACGCCGGGGCGTATGCCCATGCCTATGTTGGCGTAAGCGGTCATGTCCGCGCTGAAGGCCCTGACGCCCTTATTGGTCAGGCTGATGGCAAGTTTGGAGATATAGTCGGAAGCCGCCGCGTAATCCGACTGGCCGAGATTGCCGTATTTTCCGGCTATCGAAGAGATCATGACCCAGAACCCTTTTTCCTTTACCACACCGGACTTAAACAGGTTGATGGCGGCGGCGGCCTTCGTGTTGAATATAAGGAAGAATTCTTCCAGAGTTTTGTCCACCACAAGTTTGGAGCGCTCCAGCCCCGCGAAATGCACCGCCCCGTCCAGAGCCCCGAGGTCCGCCTTTATTTTGCCGATCACGGAACCGAACATTTCCCGGTCGTTAAGATCACATTTATAATAGCTTACCTTTCCGCCCAGGGCTTTCAGCGTCTCTATGCCCTTATAGAGCCCGGCCGAGTCTTTGAGCCTGGTAAATTCCCGCTCGAGAACGGCGGGCGTGGGTTTGTCCAGTTTTTTCTTAAGCTCTTCCCACAGCGTGCCGGTCTTATAGGCCTTGAGCTCTTCTTCGCTCATGGCGGCCCAGCGCGCGGAATTCTCGTTGAGGTCTATGATGTCGAGCAGTACTATATGCGGCTGATGTTTTTGCGCCAGGATCCTGGCGAACAGCGCGCCCAGGCCCCTGCCGCCGCCGGTGATCAGGACTTTTTTGCCTTTGAGCGGGATGCGTTCTTTGTCTTTCTCAAGAAGCTCCGGCTTGGCGATAAGCGTGCATCTTTTGTTGTCGCCGTAGCCGGCCATAAGGTGTTTGTCGGAATAAAGTATTTCATAGAAAGTCTTCTGCACAAAGGTCTGGACGGACGCCCCGGGCTCGAAATCCAGCATTTTGACCGTGGTTTTATCCAGCTCTTTCCTCAGACAGAGCGTTATGCCGTGGATGGCGCCGTAGACGGGGTCGTAGACTTCCTTTGTTTTATAACCGAAGGCGCCGTCGATCGCGGTCACCACGGCCAGGAACGTCGAGCGCCCTTCTTCCGGCCTGGCCAGCCCGCCGTTGAAATATTTGCCGGCCAGGAACAGCGGCATCGCGTAACGCTTTACGTCTTCAAAGGCCTCGGTTTCCGCATTCAGCTTTTTGGCCGCGCAGCCCAGCAGGTAAAGCACTCCCTGTACCGCGTCTCCGTTGAGTTCCGCGAAATCCGCGACGGCTTTTTCCACGGAAGCAAGGTCCGTGTAATCCACCGTGAGGGTGTCTTTGAGCTTGGTTTTGGCCGAAGTGAAAACGAAAGATTCTATTCTGTGTTTGTTCAATTCCGTCCGGAAAGCCTTTATCAGGTCCAGGTCTTCGCCGAAGATCACAACCGGCCGTTTAGAGGACAGCTTCTTTATTATCTCGTTCTCAACCGGCGCCGGGATGACAGCCGGCACATACCGGATATGGCGTTTCGGGGTAATCTCAGCCTGGACTGCGTCCAGGCTGGTAACCGGTAACCGGTGACCGGTAACCGGTGACTGAGCGGGAACTGGCGACTGGTCACTGGCGACCGGTGACTGGTTGCTCGCGGTTCGTGACTGGTTACTGGTTACCGGTAACTGGTTCGTTTCGTCCAATACGAAACGAACACAGTGTCTTATGGTCGGGTAATCCTTGAGGGAGAGGTTCTCCTTGCGCGTAATACCGTAATGCTCGCGGATGGCGGCGAACAGCTCGG
>JAHJSU010000017.1 GCA_018829985.1 Elusimicrobiota bacterium
CCCTAGCCCCTAGCCCCTAGCCCCTAGCCCCTAGCCCCTAGCCCCTAGCCCCTAGCCCCTAGCCCCTGTTTTTCGGGCGCGGCGGAGCAGGCTCTTCAGCATGCCCATCGCGCCTTTGGTCAGCCGGGCGTCCAGAAGCCCCCTGCGGACCTCCTCCGCGTACCGCTCGCCTCCACCGAAACCCTTCGTTTCCCCAAGGAGAGAACAAATTTCAGAAACCACCCGCTCTATCTGCCGGATGGCCGGGACCGGCGCCGCCGCCCGCGCCGCGCGCGGAACGCCTGCGTATGAGCGCCCCTCGACTTCGCTCAGGGCGGTGTCCCTGTCGAACCGCCCCGCCAGTTCATAACACACCAGCGCCACGGCCTGCCCAAGATTGACGGACGGCTGCTTTTCGCAGGTGGGGATGTTTATCACTGCGTGGCAGTGGGACAACTCCGAATTGGTCAGGCCGGTCTTTTCAGAACCAAAAAGCACGCCCACCTTGTGCTTTTTGGCCGTCTGAAATAGAATCCCGCCGTCCTCTTCCCCCTCTACCCTCTCCCCTCTACCCTCTACCCTGCCGTTTTTGCCCGCGAGCCTTTCCGCCAGATAGCCGCGCAGGTCCTGAAGAAGTATGACATCCCTGTCCGGCGCGCGCCTCTGAAGCGCGGAAGTCCCCAGCAGAAGAACGCAGTCGGAGGCCGCCTCGGACACCGTCGCGCAGATCCCGGCGGAGCCGATGACATCGGCGGCGCCCACGGCGGCCCTGGCCCCTTTCATAAGCCAGACGGAACCGCCGCTTCCCCCCCCCGCCGCGGGGGAGGCGGTTTCAAGGGTCTCCTTCCAGGCGGGGCCATGCGGGGCCACCACGGCCAGTTCGTTTAAACCGAAGTTGGCCATGGCCCTGGCGGCCGCGCCGATGTTATCGGGATTTCTGGGCCGGGACAGGATGATCTTAACCCGAAAATTGCGATTCAACTCGTTTTTTCCGCCAGAGGCGCTGCGCCCGCCGGACTGTTTGGCGGGGGCGGGGGAGGGCCTGGTTGTATTGGCGGGCATTTGTTAATAAAAATATTCATGCAATTTTCGGGAGGATAGTTGATAAGCCGCTAGGGTGGGAAACGGCAGTTGATAAGCTGATAAGTAAGAAAGTTGCGGCACTTATCAACCAGTCAACTTACAGCCTTCCCCCCGCTCATTCCTCAATTGCCCACTCGGAAAGGCGGAGGTCCTTTTTTGACAGGGTCCGTTCTATCGTCATCGGGACGAATTTCGCAAAAATGTCCAGTATTACAAGCGCGTTATAATTCGCGTCTTTCGTCGAAGCTTTTCTGAATCTCGCGATTATAGTCTTGTTCAACAACTCTATTTTTTTATAAGCGTTGATAAGTTTAGTCAGTTCCCAGTCAGGTTCAAAGCCTTTATGTTTCAGGACATATTGCCCCACCAGATAAGTCGAGACCGTCCTGAACATCGTTTCATCGATCGATGAAAAAGGCAAATGATGCCTGACCATCGGCTTTAAGACGCTCATTACGGAGCAGCCGCTCGTCGTCATGTATATCCCTATCGCCGAGCTGAGCGCCGCCTGAACGGTCGTTCTTTTGAAATATTCCCGCTCTTCGGCCACGACGCGCACATCCACCGTCTTATAGGATTCTTTGTCGGAAAAAGTTTCAAGCACGTCCGCGAGATTTAAAGCGACCGGGCAGTATTTTTGCGAAGCGCTGTCATAAGGACAAATGTCGCATTTCGCGTAATCGAGGGAGGTCCATTCCGGTATTTTGTCCCTTTTTTTCGGCAGCAGATCGAGCGTGTCCGGGTCGAGCTGTATATCAAGGACTTTCTCTTCCAGGCCGTCGAACTTAAAGATATACTTATAACAGATGGGTTTGCCGTCAGTCATAAAAATTCCCTTTCATACAATAATAGTAACTACTCAGCCACTAAGACACCAAGGCACAAAGAAAGTTTATGGATCAAACGGTTTGTTGTCTGATTTCCTTCGTGTCTTTGTGACTTTGTGGCTATATAACCAATAATATCAAATTTCCGGCCGCAGTTCCTAAAAAACTTTGGCTTTTCTCAGGCCCAGGAAAGACAGCGCAAGGAAAATAAGCGCCGGCCCGAACCCCGCTGCAAGAGGCGGCACCAGCTCCGCCTCCCCCGCCGATTGCCCCATTATCATGAAAGTCCAGAATAAGAAGCCGGTGGCAAGCGCCGCGCCGAAACTTAAGATCCGGCTCATCCTGACCAAAAGGACCAGTGTCAGCCCCATGATCGCCAGCACTATATTGGCCAGAGGCCCCGCTACTTTTGAATAAAGCAGCACCGTTTCGCTCACAACGGGCGAACCTATGGCCCTGAGCTTTTTTATCCGCGTTAAAACATCGCGCATCGCCACCCCGTCCGGCACCAGCCGTTCAAGCGCCAGGTCCCCCGGCCGCTTGAGCGCCACGCCCGAAAACACCTTGAAATCCGAACTGACCGGCTTTTCACCGTATGCGCCGTACTTTATCAGGACCCCGTCATAAAACGCCCATTTACGGAGAGCTCCGTCCCAAACGGCTTTTTCGGCGTTTATCTCGGTGGAGAGCTCCCCGCCCTTGTAGATATTCACCAGCACGCGCTCCATAACCCCGGCGCCGCCGTCAAATATATGGGCGGTCACGAACACTTCGTCCCCGGCGGAAAAAGAGACGTTTCTCTTAACACGCCTCTGCCAGTCCCCGCGCCCGCGCAGTTTGCCTTCAAAAACATATTCGGAACGCATAAAGAACGCGGGCGCAACGGTTTCCTGGACGGCAAACTGCAGCAGCGCGGTAAGGACCGAGCAGAAGATGAGAGGCGCGGCCATCTCTATCGGCCGCCAGCCGCCGGCCATGCCGGCCTTCCATTCGCCCCCGGCTATCATGGCGCCCAGCGCGAACAGCACGGCTAAAAGCGTGGCCATGGGCATCATCTTGACGGCGAAATACGGCAGCTGATAGACGAGATGCCTGATGAAAACGTCAAAACCGGAACTGCTTTTCATGAAAAAACTCATTCTGTCAAAAAAGCTGCCGAACAACATAAGCGCTATGAATATCCCGAGCCCGAAGAAAAAAGGCCCCCAGAAATTTTTTGCGATATATCTGAAAAAAACTTTGTTCATAAACTGAAGGGTTTAAGGGTCTAAGGGATTAAGGGTTTTAGGGCGGGGAATTTTTGTTTTTACCCTTCACACCTCAAACCCTTAAACCCTCCTCCTACCGCGCAAACAGCCGCTTCCTCCACAGCCAGAGCCCCAGCGCCGCGGCGGCCGCGCCGGGCGTGAATATGACCCACGGGAACAGCCACGCGTGTTTTTTTGCGAGCACCATGGCCGTTATGCTGAACCCGTAATAAAAGAAAATGATGAGAAGGCTCAGCGCAAAACCGGCCGTCCGGCCCCTCTTCTCCAGCACCACGCCGAACGGAGCGCCGATCAGGAAGAACAACACCGGGGTAAGCGCCATGGCCAGGCGTGAAGAGATCTCTATCCTGTATTTAAGGGCGGTCTCGGCGTCCAGCGCCGCGTCCTTCAGCCTTTTTAAAAGTCCGGGCGTGGACAGTTCGTTCGCGCGGAGTTTGCGCGTGTCCTCACGGCCGGAGAAGAACGGTATAAGGGTTTTATAGGAGTTGAAATCGCCGTAAAGCAGTTTCTGCCGGTTCCCGCAGTCGGTCTGGCTGAACTGCCCGTTTTCCAGGCTGATCTCTATGCCGCGCTCGCGCAAAACCGTATAAGCGCCTTCTTTGGCGTTTATCACGGTGATAAAAGAAGGCGCGCCGTTTTTATTCATGCGCCTGACCAGTTTAACGCCTTTAAGCCGGCGCGTGCCGCTGTCGACCTCTTTGGAATATATGACCCAGTCGGAGATGTTCTGAAAAGTCCGGGGTTTAAGCTCGATCTTCGTCACCCGGTTTATCATGGAGCTGATGTAATCCGTGGAGCGCTTAAGGGAGCGCGGGCCCAGCCAGTTATTGACGAACAGGAGCAGGGCGCAAGCCAGGACGGACGCCTGGAACATGGCGCGGAGTATCTCGCCGAATGAAAACCCGCCGGCCCTGAGCGCCATTATTTCGCCGTCCTGCGAGAGCTGGCCCAGGCTGAGCAGCACGGACATAAGGAACGAGAGCGGCAGCGAGATGGCGATGATGTTGGGCAGCAGGTAGAGGATGCTGACAGCCAGGAAGTAAAAGGAAAAACCGCTCAGGGCCCCCTGGTTCACGATCTGCACGAAATTGATCATGACGAAAAGCGACGCGAACACGAACAGGGAAAGCCAGAAAAAATGCGAAAAAACGCTGAGCACGTATTTCTGGGATATAGGCATACGCATTATTTTATTCTATTATATTA
>JAHJSU010000002.1 GCA_018829985.1 Elusimicrobiota bacterium
ACGGTTTGTTGTCTGATTTCTTTCGTGTCTTTGTGACTTTGTGGCTGAGTAGTAACGATTTTTATGATTAAACATGATCTGCGTCCATCATATTCATCTGCGTCATCTGCGTTCCATGTATTACTGCTGAGCAGTTACGTTAATTTAGTAATTACTCAGGTTGTTTAGGCTATAGGCTATTAGGCTGTTAGTCAAATCGGATTCTTACCTAATAGTCTAACTGCCTACAGCCTATTCACCCGGGCGGTTATTTCAGCTTTTCCTGGCCGGAGAAGTTCCGCCCGAGCCTGAAGCCTTCGAGCGTTTCCATATCCTCCCCGTTCTTCTCGCCGGCTATCACCGAAGCCAGCGTCGCCCCGAGGCCGGGCCCGAGCATAAACCCCTGTCCGCACATGCCGACGGCCAGCGCGTAGCCCGGCGCGCCGACGGGTAAATCCACTATCGGAAAACCGTCCGGCGTCATCGGGTAAAGCCCGCGCCAGGTCCTGCGCACCTTAATATTGGCCGCCGCCGGCATCAGGTTTATTATGCGCTTTGAGATCTCGGTCAGGAATTCGGAGGTGGAGCGCCGGTCGTCGCCCCAGATGTGCGGGCTGGGCGTCAGGCAGAAGAGGAGCTGGCCTTCAGAATTCTGGTAGAAATAATAATTCTGGGATCTCTCCCCGGGGCGGATATCCACCACCATGGGCTCAAAGAACCTCTCCACCGGCTCGGTAATCCCCGCCTCGTGGGAGTCCGGTCTGACCGGCACGGTGACGCCGGCCAGCTCCGAGAGCGGGGCCGCGTAAGCGCCGGCGGCGTTTACGGTAAGCGGGGCCGGGTAGGAACCTTTCGCGGTCGTAACGCCTTTGACGGCGCGGCCGTCCTTTATAAAGCCGGTCACGCTTTCATTGAAATTGAACTTTGCGCCCAGTTTAAGCGCCCTTCTGTAAAAAGCGTTGGCGGACAAAAGCGGCGAGGCCGAACCGTCGCCGGGGGAATAGGCGCCGCCGCGCAAGTCCCCGGCGGCTATGCCGGGAACCAGCTTCTGAGCCTCTTCCGGGCCTATCCAGTTTATATCGAGCCCGAACCGCTGCTGGACCTTCAGCATTTTCTTCAGCATCGCCTCGTCCTTTTCGGTATAGACGGGGAAAAAATAGCCGCCCTGGAGCCAGCCGATATCGTCGCCGTGCTTTTTATGCCAGGTGGAGAAAATCCGGATGCTCCTCAGGGCGGCTTTTATTTTGGAGCCGTCCGAGTGCGTGGCCCGCACCCCGCCTATGGCGCACTTGTTCTGCCCCTGGCCCACGGATGGCAGCGAGTCTATGACCAGGACCTTTTTGTTCTTCTCGGCCAGGAACATGGCCAGCGGCGTCCCCACGCTGCCCGCGCCGATTATTATTACATCGTAATTACCAACGGACATATGATTTCCATAAATTAAGCGTATAGCGTCTAGGGAAAAGGGGTTTTTATGCTCTTTCCTATTCCCTATACGCTCGCCCCTCGCCCCTGTTTTTTAAAACCCGCTCCACGAGGTCTTTTCTCCCGGTTCCGCCTCGCATTCTGCGTTCGAGAACGTGCCCAGCGGCGCTTCCAGGAACAGCGGGCGCTTCGAGAAACCGGTAACTTCCTTTAAATCCACTCCCTCGCTCTTGAACACGGATAGGATCAGGCTCTCGCAGGTCTTGGCTCCGCAGGCGCCCATGCCCGCGCGCGTGACGGCTTTGAGCTGGTTCATGTCGCGCACCCCGCTTTTGATGGCTTTCCGTATCTCGCCCAGGGCCACGCGCTCGCACCGGCAGATAATTATGGAATCGTCGTTTAACGGCTGGGCGGCCTTGGGGAAAGGATGAAGGATGAGGGATGAAGGATGAAGGAGGGGAGCGGCTGGAGGGCCGGGCGGCTGGGCGGCTAACGGTTTCTCCGCGTCATAAAGCCTGACCGAGGCTATCTTATCGGCCGTCGCGGGGGTGGCCTTAACGATCACTATCAGGGTGTTCTCGGCTTTAAAATCTTTAACGTCGCCGACGACAGTCGTGCCGAGGGACGCGCCCTCCCAGTCCGTGATCCTGACGGCGTCGCCTTTCTTTACCAGGCCGCGCTCTATCTCGAACGGCACCGCCACCGTCGGCGCGGTTTTATCCTTTCGGTAGTCGACCATCGTGACGGCCAGGCCCGGGCAGATGAGGATGCATTTAAAACAGCCTATGCAGTCGCCGGCGAAACTGGGGTTGTTCATGATGCTGTCGCCGTCGAGCTTTATGGATTTCTTCGGGCAGACGGTCACGCAGGGGTTGCAGGGTATCTCCTGGTGGCAGTGGAGCACCGGGTAAACCGCCTTGTCGTGGTCCCTCGGGGCGGGCTTGCGGGTGGCGCCGGGCCGGGATTTTAAA
>JAHJSU010000162.1 GCA_018829985.1 Elusimicrobiota bacterium
GCTCAGCCCCGTGGAGCTCCTTCAGTTTTTTTATTTCATTGGAAGATTTATCCGCGCCGGCTTTGAGCTTTTCCAGCCCGATTATTCTGTCCTGGGACGCGTTAAGCTCTTTTCTGCCGGTTTCATAGTTGGCCTGTATGCTTTTCAATTCCACACCCAGCCTGCCGATTTCCGCTTCTTTATGGCCGGCGGCCTCCTTGAGGCCCTGCAGTTCGGTCAGGAGCGCTTTTTCCCTGGCGGAGGAATCCTTCTCCAGGCTGTCATAATTCGCCCTGAAATCTTCGCGGTCTTTGTCCCGGCTGAGTTTAAATTCCGCGATTTTGCCGGTCAGCTCCAGCTCCAGGCGCTCGCGCTCTTCCTGGCGTTTCATAAGTTCGCTTTGGAGTCCGGAAACAGCCTGCTCTTTCCTGTTCAGCTCGCTCTCCAGGGCTTTGACGTCGCGCGCGCGGTCTTGTTCCAGTTTTTTTATTTCGCCGGCGAATCCGGCCGCGCCCTCTCTCAGGCTTGCCAGTTCGCCTGATTTGGCGTTGGAGGCTTCAAGCTCTTTCCGCGCCGCTTCAAGCCGGTCGCCTGAGTCCCGCAATTCTTCGTCTTTTTCCTTGAGCGCGGAAGTGAAAGACTTGTTAAATACGCTTATCTCATGCATTTCCAGCGCCCGGGCTTTGAGTTCCTTTTTCAGCAGAGCGTTATGCGTCAGCGCCGCCGCCAGTTCATTTTTTAGTCCGGCATTTTCCAGCTCCCCGCGGGTGAGGGCGTCTTTAAGGGTTTGTGGTTCGCTCAGCCGCGCTTTTTCCCTGGCGGCCAGATCCGTCCGGAGATTAGCTATGCCGGCTCTGGCGCTTTCCAGGGAGATCTTCAGTTCGTTCACTTCCTTGTCCCTGCCCGACAGCTTTTCAAAGTTCGCTTCGGATTCTTTTTTTACGCGCTCAAGCGCTTTTACCACGGTGGTTACATACTTGGTTTTTTCCTCCAGCGAAAAACCGGTCCGTTGCAGGGCCGCTTCCAGGCCGCGTATTTTGGCGGTGAGCGCTTCTATTTCTTCCCTGTCGGTTTTGCGCGTGTCGCGGGCGGTTTTCAGGTCCAGGTTAAGCCTGTCAAGGTCCGCGTCCTTGCGGCTGACGGCCTCCTTAAGGCCTTCCAGTTCGGTCATCAGCGCTTTTTCCATGGCGGAGAATTCTTTCTCCAGCTTGTCGCAGCGCGCCCTGTAGTCCTCGCGTTCCTGGTTTACGGCGGATTTGAACTCGGAGGCCTTCCCGGCCAGTTCAAGCTCCGTACGCTCGCGTTCCGCCTGGCGCTCGTCCAGCGCGCGTTGGAGTTCAGCAATCAGCAGTTCTTTGCTTTTCAGCTCGCGGTTCAGGACTTCCAGGTCGCGCAGATGGTCCTTTTCGCGGTTCGTGAGCTCATTGGACGCTTCGGTTCCGGCTGGAAGCCGGTCTTCTTCAACCAGCTTGAGCTTTGAAAGCGCTTTATGCAAAAAGTCTTTTTTTGTCATAGGTCTTTACCAATTGCGGAACGATAATATCTGCACGGTGATATTATATAAATAACGAGTTACCAAATTATGAACTCTTTAAGGCTGTATTTTATCCTGAATTCGTAACTACCCAGCAACAAAAATAAAACGCCGCAGATTCACAGACTAAGCTTATGAAATATTCAGAATAACCGCAAAGAGCGCAAAGGATTTACCCCGTTAGAGAAGGCCGTCGGCTCTTGGCCATCTATAACCGTTAGTATTTATTCTCTAACGGGGTTTACGCAAAGAACGCAAAGATGATTCATTCGTAAAAAGTCCCAAACGGTAGGCGTCCGCCTTAGGCGGACGAAAAACAGTAAGCCGTTCCCCGACGAGAACGTCCGCCTTAGGCGGACGGCTACAAAGGCGATTTTTGAGCAAAATTGACTTTTTACGGGAGAGTCAAAGATTGTCCGCCAGAGGCGGACCCGCCGGTTGTTTGGCGGGCAAGCTATTCATCCCTGTTCACATTCACTCCGTGTCCTTTGCGTTTGCTTTGGCCGTCTGATACGCATAGCGCCTGATACGGCACCTACGCAGGTATTGCGTTCTTTGCGGTTAAAATCAAGATCAACCGTAAGAAAGCTCAGTAGTTACCTGAATTCTGCAATTTGGGCCGCGTGATTCAGGGATGAAACCCGTTTTTTTGTATCATATTCTTATTGATGAAGCATAAAATACTGATCTCCGTTGCGGCCTTGGCGCTGGCCGCCCACCTTTTGATGGGTTTTGCCTTTATAAAGTCCGCCGCCCCCACCTATGACGAGCCGGTGCATCTTTCAAGCGGCTACTCCTATCTGGCCACCGGCAGGTATATCATGAACATCATGGACCATCCGCCGCTGTCCGAGATGGCCTCCGCGCTGCCGCTTTTGTGCTACAGGCCCAGCATCTTCTCGAATCACACGTATTTTATGGGGGCGCTCCCCTATCACTACGGGGACCTGTTCCTGTACCAGAACGTCGTGGACGCCGAGAAGATGCTGAACGCGGCCCGCGTGTTTTCCTTTATCCTTTGGGGCGCCGTCTTCGCGGTCTTTATCGGGCTTTTCGCTTTTAAAACGGCCGGTTTTGAGGCGGCGGTTTTTTCGGTCGCGGCTTTCGCCCTGCTGCCGGTCTTCATCTCAAATAACGCTCTTGTCACCACCGATGCCGCGCCGGCGGCGTTCTATTTCGCGTCCTTCTGTCTGGGCTGCATGTTTGCCCGCATCGAACCTTTAACCGCGACGCTGCGGGGGCATAAGGTTATAAAGGTCCTGGATAATAAAAAGCACTACCGCTACGCCGCGCTTACCGGTCTGGCGACCGGGCTCGCCATGGCTTCGAAATTCAGCATGTTCGTTCTTCCGCCGCTGGTTATAGGCATGTGGATCCTGCACAATATTCTTGAGCCCAAAATACGCCTGCCGCGGCTGCTGTGGTACGCGGCGGTTTATCTCGCGGCGGCCCTTTTGACCCTGGCCGTCGTTTACAAATTCGACCTCGCGCTGTATTTTGACGGCTTAAGAGAAACCTTTAAAAGACTGGACCAGGGCCGGTCTTCTTTTATCTGGGGAACCCATTCGATAAAAGGGGTGTGGTGGTATTTTCCGGTCGCGCTGACGATAAAAACGCCCGTTGCCGCGCTGCTGCTCGCTTTTACGGGCCTGGCGGTTTCTCTCAAAAGATTTAAAAAAGAGCATCTCTGGCTTCTCCTCCCGCCGCTTTGCTATTTCGCGTCCGCCAGCTTCACCAGGGTGCAGATAGGATTCAGGCATATAATGCCGGTCATGCCTTTTCTGGCGGTCTTCGCGGGGCTTGGCGCGGCGTATCTGAAAGAAAAGAAGGCGCTCCTGTGGGTGTTCGTCCCGCTGATCTTTCTCTGGATATGGGGGCTTGCGCGCACCGGGCCTTATTACCTGGAATATTTCAATGAATTAGCCGGCGGACCCAAAAACGGTTATAAATATCTTGTGGATTCGAACCTGGACTGGGGGCAGGGCATAAAGCCTCTTGGCTCGTATCTTAAAGAGCGGGGAAATCCCCCGGTCATACTTTCTTATTTCGGCGTGGCAAAGCCGGAATATTACGGTATAAAGTATTTTCCGCTGAAGGGCGGGCTCGCCAATGTGGAAATTAACGGTACGGGCGAGGATCTTTGCGCTCTCAAAAGACCGCTGTTAGCCGTTTCCGCCACTAATTTGCAGGGGGTTTATTTTCCGGACCGCGGTGTTTTTGACTGGCTGAAAAAAAGAAAGCCGCTTTTTACCGCGGGTTATTCAATTTTCCTTTATGACCTCACGGGGGACAAAGAAGGGCTTGACAGGCTTTCCGATATCTTTGACAGCCAGGGCCTTAACCGCGAAGCGGACTGCCTGAGGGGAAGGATAAAGGATGAATAAAAATATCCATAGCAATTTTCGGAAGACTAAAGGGGAATTGAAAAGGTATGGCATTATTGAAAACGCGGATCTTGACCGTTGAAGACGACGAAAACCTGGCCAAGCTTATCCTGGAACTAATGGTTGAGGCTGATTATGACCCGGTGCACTTTTCAGACGCCAATGCCGCTCTCGAGTGGCTTAAAAACCACAAGGCGGACCTGATACTTTCCGATATAGGCCTGCCGGGCCTTTCCGGCATGCAGTTCTGCAGACTGCTTAAGGAAAACCCTTCAACTTCAAGCGTTCCGATAATAATGCTTACCGCGGCGGGCGATGAGAGGCATAAGGTTGAAGCCCTTAAAACAGGAGCCGACGATTATGTGGTCAAGCCGTTCTCCGCTAAGGAGCTGCTTGCCAGGATAGAATCTCTTTTGCGCAGATACCGGTATCACGGACAGGTGGATAGAGTGCTGGGGGAGGAGCCGCTGACGGTTAATCTGGACACCGGCGTAGTTGAGGTTAAAAAGCGGAAACTGGACCTCAACCTTAAGGAATACGCGCTTCTTGTGATGTTCCTGAAAAGAAAAGGCCGCATCCTCACTTATTCTTTCATCGCCGACGATGTCTGGGGCGACGATGCCATCGCCACGCGGGATACGATAAAGGTCACCATGCACAGGCTGAGAACGAAACTGGGCAGCCTGGGCTCATGTATCGAAGCTGTTCCCGGACAAGGGTATAGGTGGCAGGAAAAAAAAGCAGGATCCTAAGGACCCCCCCGGCCTGTGGCCGGAATAGCCCGGCCCTGTACCCATGATTGCTTAACCGCCTTCGCCGGCGGTCAAAGCATCGGCCGCGCCGTCGATCTTGGTCTGTATCTGTCCCCAAAGGGTCGGCATATATTGCTTTATAGCCATGCCGGCTATGAGAACCACGCCTACTACCACGGCAAGCATCAGCAGGTATTCCACCGTGTTCTGACCGGGTCTGCGTATCAACACTTTATTCAATAGCCTGGACATTTTGCTCTCCTCCATTTACCCCGCACTTTTTCTGTGGTTGTCAGGGCGGTAACGGGCGGTTTCATGTTAATATCTTAACAGCCGCCGGTTAAACCGCGGTTAAACCGCGGTTACATTACGGTTACACTTTGGAATTGACCCTGCCCGTCGGGCGAATCCTTCAGCTGAAGGATTCGGGTTAGTTTTCCGGCTCAAATTCGTCTTTGCCTGCGCCGCAGACCGGACAGACCCAGGTCTCGGGCAGCTTCTCGAACGAGGCGCCGGGGGGGACGTTGTTGTCGGGGTCGCCCACCTGGGGGTCATAGATATAACCGCATAATTTGCAGACGTATTTTTTCATATTCGATCTCCCGGTATAATCCCTTCAATTTGTAACTCAGGTTGTCAGGTTCAGGGTTCAAGATTCAGGGTTCAAGGTTCACGGTTCAGGGTTATCTTTTCCCCGTGTTTTTTCAACCGTTGAACCGCTGAACCGTGAACCTCTGAACCGTGACCCTGGGCAGTTACTCTTCAGGCATGAAAGTCGCGGCGTTCTTCTGCGTCTTGCCGTGCTTTACCGACTTATAATGATCGTAGGTCAGCGGAACGCCGTCTTTCAGCGTTTCCGCCGCTATAACTTCGCCTATAAATAACGTGTGGGTGCCCATATCCACGGCTTGAGCCGCCCTTATCGTAACGATGGCGAGCGCGTTCTCCGTGACGGCCGGGCAGCCGGCTAAAGTTTTAAAGGCCGTTTTTTCGAATTTGTTTATGTCCCGGCCGGTCCTGAAGCCGAACAGCCCGAGGAACGGCATCGGCGCGTCCTGCGCCAGCACCGAGACCGAATAAAGGCCGCTTTTTTCCACGTAAGCGCGGGTTAAATTGGCCTTGTTCAGGCTGGCCGCCAGCCTTGGGGGGGAAGCCGTGAGCTGGAAAACCGTGTTCACCAGCTGGCCGTTGAGCTTTTCCCCGTCAAAAGAGGAAACGATATAGAGGCCGTAGGAAAGCCTGGAGACGGCCTTATAAATTTCCGGGGCGCAGCCGATCATTTAAAGTCCGTCTTCCAGAGGCCGTGAAGATTGCAGTATCCGCGGACAGATACTTCCGCCGGTTCAAAGCAGAGGCAGAAAGAGGCTTCCGCGGCCTGTCCGGGCTTCAGGAATTCCCGGAACACCCTGCCGTCCGCCGTCAATTCCAGCCACTCTATAAAATGCTTTTCTTCCATCGGGTGCGGCGCGCCGCCGACTTTCACTTTAAAGCCGGTCTCTGTCTTTTCTATTACGGGCACGTGCTTTTCCTTCGCCCCGTCCGACGTGTTCTCGACAAAAAGGCGCATTTCCTTGCCGCAGCAGACCAGCGCGCCGGGGCCTTCATGCAGGACTTCAACTATGTTCCCGCAGATCTCGCATTTATAAACCTGTTTTTTCATCGTCATTTTGATCTCCATAATGATAGATGCGTAGCAATTTAGATGTAAAGACGAAATTGCTAAACTGCTTTGCCTCCAAATTGCCAACCTCCCCTACATCATCGCCTTTACCGCGTTCAATACTTCCGTATAATCCGGTTCCTTCGCCGCTTCAGGCATTATCTGGGCGTATTTCACTATTCCGTCCTTGTCCACGATAAATACCGCCCTGGCCAGCAGCCGCAATTCCTTTATCAGCACGCCGTAGGTCTTGCCGAAGTCGGCCTTCTGGTGGTCCGAAAAAATCCGCACCCGGTTCACGCCGGCGGCCCCGCACCAGCGCTTCTGGGCGAAAGGCAGGTCCATGCTGATGGTCAGCACGTGCACATCCGGCCCCAGGGCTTCGGCTTCCTTGTTGAACCGGCGGGTCTGGAGATCGCAGATCGGGGTGTCAAGGGAGGGCACGACGCTGATAACGGCTATCCGCCCTTTGAAGCTCCGTGAAAATTTCAGCGGCAGCATTTCGTTATCGATGACTTTGAAGTCCGGCGCCGTCATGCCGACCTTGAGCTCCTCTCCGACCAGCGTCATGGTCCTGCCCTGCAGCGTAACCGTGCGCTTTACCCTGGTTTCCGCCGGGCCTTGTTCCGCCGGTTCAGCCTGCTTGTCGATGTCTTCGTCCATAAGTTCCTCCAAGATAGTGTCCAGGGGGGAGCGTCTAGCGTCTAGTCGGAGCGATGCACTTACCCCTAGCCCCTAGCCCCTAGCCCCTAGCCCCTAGCCCCTAGCCCCTAGCCCCTAGCCCCTATACGCTATACGCTGCTGTTATTACCAGTTCTCCGCCAGCACTTCAAAATAAGCCGTGGGATGCGCGCAGGCCGGGCAGGCCTTGGGCGCTTCCTCTCCCTCGTGGAGATAGCCGCAGTTAAGACAGCGCCATTTGACCCTGGAGTCTTTCTTGAATACCCTGCCTTCTTCCAGGTTCTTTAACAGGCCGCGATAGCGCCTTTCATGCTGCTTTTCGGCCACGGACACGGCCTCGAACAGTTCGGCTATCTCCTCAAATCCTTCTTCGCGCGCCGTCTTCGCGAACGCGGGATACAGCAGTTCCCATTCGTGGCCTTCCCCGTCCGCCGAGGCTTTGAGGTTGGCCGCCGTGGAGCCTATCACTCCGGCCGGGAACGCGGCTTCCACCATCACCTCGCCGCCTTCAAGGAATTTGAAAAATCTTTTGGCGTGCTCCTTCTCCTGCTCGGCGGTCTCCTCGAATATCTTCGAAACCTGTATGTAATCCTCTTTTTTCGCCGCACCGGCGAAATAGGTGTAGCGGTTGCGGGCCTGCGATTCGCCCGCGAAAGCCGTAAGCAGATTCTTTTCCGTCGTTGAGCCTTTTATTTCCATTTTCTCCTCTTTTCCTCCCGTATAGTGTCAGGTAATATATTACCAAATTAAATCAGATATTATTTTTGCGTATCCCCGCCCTTGTCAGGGCGAAGTCGTACCTGACCGGGTCCGCCGGGTTCACGCGCCTGAAGGCGGCGGTTATCTCAAGCGCCGTTCTCATGGAAGCCCCGTTCCTGGCGGTCAGGCCAAGGTCCTTCGCCACCCGGAACATGTGGGTATCCAGCGGCACTATAAGCTTTGAAGGGGGGATGCCTTTCCAGACGCCCGGGTCCACGGCGTCGCGCCTTACCATCCACCTTAAAAAAAGGTTGAGGCGCTTGAAAGAGCTCCGTTTCTCGGGGCAGGGCGTAAGGGTCGGGGCGCAGGCCTCGGCATTAAAGTCGTTCACAAAGGAGTAAACGGCCTCCGCCAGCGTGTCGTCGGCCGGCCGGTAGTGTTTTAAAAAGCAGTTTTCAAGCGAATCGTGTTTTTTCAGCGCGGCTTTGATATTTATAAGGAAAAGCGACAGCTCCGCCCCCGCTGTAAAGCGGTGCCGGAATGAAAAGAAGGTCCCGGCTATGTCTTTCCCGCCGCTTTTTAAGAGCCAGTTTCGCGGGGAGGCCCCCATGGGCTTAAGGACCTTTTCCACGGTTTTTAATATCTGGTTCACGTTGCCGTAAGCCAGCGCCGCGGCTATAAACCCGGCCGTTTCCCTGTCGCCCGCCGTTTTATAGCGGTAGATGAATTCAAGCGGATCCGGGTGGATGAATTCCGGCCTGTTGTATTTCCGGTAGAGTTCTTCCAGGTCCTTTTTATCCGCTTTCATGATTATTTTTTTGGCCGCAAACCCGCCCCTGGCGACCCTTGAGGGGGAAACAAAACCGGCCCGGGTCAGGCGCTGCATTATTTTTGAAAGGAGGAACTGTCAAGCTGTTTTTAATGCCGTTTTTAATGCCGTTCAAGGATCTCTAAACTTTAGGCAGGTAGATGGTGAAAACCGCGCCTTTGCCCGGATTTGAACGCGCCAGGATCTCGCCTTTATGTTGTTTTATGATGCCGTAGACGAGGGCCAGTCCGAGCCCGGCGCCTTTACACCTGGGCTTGGTGGTGAAAAACGGCTCAAATATATGGTCCATTATTTCCGGGGGGATGCCGGCGCCGGAATCCGAGACTTCGACAGCGGCATATTGTCCGGGCGCGAGCGGCGGGGCCCCGCCGGGGGCGGCGGAAAAATTGAAAGCGCTTATTTTTATCGTTCCGCCCTGCGGCATAGCGTCCCTGGCGTTTATGGCCAGGTTCATAAGCGCCTGTTTGAACTGCTCCGGATCCATTATTACCTGGTAAAGATCCGGCGCAAGTTCAAACTCCACTTTAATATTGCGGCCTGGCAGGCGGTCAAGCAGGATCTCTGCCTCTTTTATCGCCCCGTTAAGGTTTACCCCGTTAGAGAAAGCTTCAGCCGGCGGCTTAATGCCGCCGGTTTTTGGCGCGAAGCACCCGGTGTCTCTAACGGGGTTTACCACCGAGGGGGCCGCGTCCTGGCACCGGGCGAAGATCAACAGCTGTTTTATCAGGTTGGCGGACTCTTTTGAGGTCTTCAGTATATCTTCAGCCAGTTTCATGCCGGTGGCGCCTTCTTTCAGGTCTTCTTTTACCAGTTCCATGGAGCCGATGATTATGGTCAGCAGATTGTTGAAATCGTGCGAGAGCTGGCCGGCCAGAAGCCCCAGGGCTTCCATCTTCTGCCCTTGCGTCAGCTGGCTTTCAAGCGCAAGTTCCCTGGTGATATCGTGGCGGACCGATATAAAATGCGTTATCGCGCCCTTGGCGTCCCTGACCGGGCTTATCCGCACTTTCTCCGTATAGGGGGCGCCGTCTTTGCGTTTATTCATGAATCTGCCGGACCAGGATTTTCCGTTTTTGATGGTATTCCACATCTGGGCGTAGAATTCCTTCGTATGCCCGCCGCTTTTCAGAATATTGGCGTTTTTACCGATAGCCTCGGAGATCTTGTAGCCGGTGAGCTTTTCAAAGTACGGATTTGCGTAGACGATCTTTCCTTCCGCGTCGGTGATGAAAATGGTGTCGGAGGTCTGTTCAAGCGCGGCAAATACCAGCGCGCAGGTCTCGGCGGTAAGTTCCATGCTGATATTTTAGCAAAATCCCCCGGCTTTTGCGGCGGAACCGGGTAAATTTCCGCCGGAGAAACCCGCCGCGCCGGCGCGGTCCTCCTGAAAATCACCCCTTGAAAATCCGGGATGCGTCCTGTATACTATACTTGGCAGCATCATCTTGGTCCGTTCGTGAGAAGATTATGAACAGACTGGCCGTCTTTCTTTCGGTCATTATCTTCGGCTCCTCCAATCTGTGGGCGCAGCTGAAAGTTTATTTCGTGGATGTCGGCCAGGGCGACGCGATCTATATCGAGTTCCCCAACGGAAAGAACGCGCTGATAGACGGCGGGCCGAGCGGCGCGAAAATTCAGGATTTCCTGAAAGCGAAAGGCGTCGCCAAGATAGACTACGTGGCCCTCACCCAC
>JAHJSU010000163.1 GCA_018829985.1 Elusimicrobiota bacterium
CCGCAAACCTCTTATATTCTTTTAACTCCCGGACAGGTATTGCGCCGCAGGAGGCGGCGCCGTGTTTCAGGGCTATCGCCGTTACTACTGCGGAAGGTTGAGGTAAAGGCATAGGTAAAGAGAGGCCAAAGGTTACTACACAGGTAGACAGGATTCAATAAAAATGTCAAATCAAACCACAGATGGACACAGGTAAACACAGTTAAATTGTAACTACTCAGGTTCTCCGTATTTTTCACGTATTTTTTGTAGTGGCAAAGCTTGCTTTGCCTTTTTGGGCAGAGTAAACTCTGCCACTACGACGACAGACCTGAGTAGTTACGTTAAATTACAAATCTTTCATACTGCAACTTCGGCTTGACTGTGTTCACCTGTGTTCACCTGTGGTTTTATATACCTTTACCTGCTTTAAGATTTTGACTGCGAAGAATATTCCCAGGCGGAATACACCTGCCAGAATTCCGTGAAAAAGGCTTCAAGGAACTCTTCCCGGGAAACCTCTTTTTTCAGGATATCCCGCGCGCTTACAGCGGTATCGAGCGGCACGGCGTTGTTGAGGTTTATCCCGATGCCGAGAAGTATCCAGTTCGGGGTCTTATTAATGGAGGCGGATTCGGTGAGTATGCCGCCTATTTTAAGATATTTTTTCTTTTGGGGGTGCAGGGCGTATACGTCGTTCGGCGGCTTTACGCGGGTATTGAGGCCGTAAAGCTGTTTCAGCGTGTCGGCGGCGACCCGGCCGGTCAGAACACCTAAGTTTTTGAGGAATCTGAGGCCGATAATGGGCTTTAAAATCAAAGTCATGTAAACGCCGCCGCAGCCCGATTCCCAGCTCCGGCCCATGAGGCCTTTGCCGTCCGTCTGGCTTAAAGCCAGTACCAGGGTCTTCTCGGCATTGCCCTCCAGCGCCAGGCCCCGCGCCATTTCCTGCGTGGACTCCGTGCTTTCCATGATCACTATCTTCGCTATGCCCGGCAAGGTTTCCAGGTCAAGCATATCCATGTCTTTAAAAGCGGTCATGTGTAAAACCTCCGACCAGCATTGTCAAATCAAAAATACAGAAACCACGACCTTCTGCGACATCGTCAAATCAAATATCAAAAACAAGAAATCTGCTTCAACCTTTTTAATTTTTGCTTTTTGATTTTTTATTTATTTGCCGGACGTCAAAAGCTATGTCCAGCGTCCCGGCCGAGTTGGTCATGGAACCGACGGATATCCGGTCCGCGCCCAGCTTTGAAAGCCCGGCCAGGTCTTCGAGCTTTACCCCGCCCGAGATCTCTATTTCGGTTTTACGGCGCCTTGCGCGTATCAGGCCTATTGCCTTCTTCATGTCCGCCCGGCTCATATTGTCCAGCATTATAATATCAAAACCAAGCGTCAGGAAAGCCCTGACCTGGCGCAGGTCCTGGGCCTCTATCTCTATTTTAAGCCCGGGATGGGCTTTACGCGCGCAGGCAAGTTTGTTCTTCAGCTTTTCAATATCCCCGCCAAGCGCGGCGATATGGTTGTCTTTTATCAAGAACGCGTCGTAAAGGCCGCGGCGGTGGCTGGCCCCGCCCCCGCTTTTGACGGCGCGCTTCTCCAGCTCCCTGAGGCCGGGGATGGTCTTGCGGGTATCATAGACTTTGCAGCGGCGATTGGTTATCGCCCCGGCGAACAGCGCGGCGCGGGTGGCGACGCCGGACAGGTGCTGGACGAAATTCAAGGCCGTTCTTTCGGCCGTGAGCAGTCTGGCGGAGCCGCGCACTTTAAGGATAGCGGCGCCTTTTTTGAACCGCTTCCCGTCTTTCATCAAAAGCCTGACCCTGGCACCGGGGGCGGCCAGTTCAAAGATCCTTCTGGCCACGGCGCCGCCGGCAAGAACGCCCGGGGCTTTGGCGAACATTACTCCTTCGAACCTGAGGCCTTTGGGAATGAATATCCCGGTGGTAACGTCGCCCCGGCCGATATCTTCCTTAAGCGCGGTCCTGATAAGCGCGTCAAATTCCTCCATATCTGAATTTTATCATTTATTCCCGCACAAAAAGGCGCCTGCTTTTCCTTAAATCGGCCCGGCTGTTATGACCGCATTGCCGTTCCCGCTGCTGATAGTGACAGCATAAGGGACGATGGTCATATTGCCGTACCTTTCAATGGCGACCGTGCGCTCTTCTATCCGCTCGAAATTCCCGGGGGCGCGCACGATTATTTTATTGTCGTCGGTGATAACGAACGACTCGATCGCGAACTTCACATGGTCCATGTTTATGCGGACCACGTATTCCACATTTTTTTGCAGCGCTTTGGGAGCCGTCCATGCGGCGAACCCATCGCGGTTCTGGCCGTATTTTATCTGCCTCAATTTCGGGCATTTGCCGCTTTCCGCGCAGCCGCCGGTCCACATTGTTATCGTGGGATTCATCACCGCGTCGCTTATTTCCACTCTTACATCCTCAATTTCAGCCTCTTCTCCCAATACAAAAAACAATTCATCGCCCGCCAGCACCACATGAACAGGAACCTGCTTTTTACAGGAACAAAGCCCCATGCTCAAGATCACCAGTGACACTATTTTTGCCGAATGTCCTATTCTTTTCATAATATCCTTACTGATTCCAAAAGGCGCCTGGCACCTTTTTATAATCTGGAGCAGCGGCAACCTTGTTTCTACCAGTTGGGGAAAACGCCGGTTTCAGCCCCGGAAAGCAGGCAGATATGCTCCCGCGGCGGGCGTCCGGCTTTTTCATATATGGCGGCAGCCAGCCTCTTTAGGCCGCCGCTTTCGCGGAACGGCGCGAAGTTTTTTGTATTGATTATTAATACAAGGCCGCAATGGCTGAAACCGCCTTTCTTTTTTGATAAGGCCGCCTGGGGCATTTTTTTGCGGTATTTTTTCACCAATAAAGAAACCGCTTTGAGGGGATCCGCTGCGGCAGCGCCGCTATCCCCGGTAACGCAGCGCACCTCGAAAGCGTAAGTATTCCCGCCCCTGTACGCCGTGATGTCGGCGGTTTTGCCGCGGGCACTGGGCACGAAACATCCGGCCGTGAAACCCTCGCCGGCCAGGAAATTCACGGCCCGTAACTCGGCCAGTGCGGCTTCAAGCCTTGCCGGGGCCAAATTGCCGGGGTGGAACCCGGTGGCGAACAATACTTCCTCCCGAGAAATACCCATCGTTTTAGCGGAGGAATCTATAAGGCCTGAGATATCGGCCAGCAGCCGCGCGGGGTCCGTCTTCAGCAGACGCCTGAGCCCGGAATCGGCGCCGAGTTCCACAAAAGCGGAAAGGTATCTTTTTACCTGTACCGGAAGGAGCGCTTCAGCGATAGCCCTCTGCACCGCCGCCCTGTTCATACCACAAGATCTTGCAGACACCATAAGATAATTATAGCAACCAACCCGCTGCCATCTCAGCAACTTTAACCAACCGAAACAATATCGCCTTTTTCATAAATTGGCCGGGGTTGTCACTGAACCGAATATTCTTGGCTGCGACCTTGAGGGCGGGGATCTTTGTTTTTAAAAATCCGCATTATGCGGAGGATTTACGGAGGGGACGACGGCGGGTTTTCTGCGCGCTCCCTTTGAGGGGTTTCCCGCCAAACAGTCCGGCGGGTCCGCCTTCGGCGGAAAGCCCGGGGTCTGGAGCGAATCCCTCCGGGACGGCGAGGACCGTATGTTCAAGGCCGAAAGCATTGCCTTTCGGGCGCGTTCCACAGCCGGCGTCCGCCTCAGGCGGATTCCCGAAAACCCGGTCCCGGGAGCGCGCGGGAATACGCCGCCTCTACCCATCAGGCTCCGGCGGAAATTCAAAAATCCCCCTCAATCCCCCTTTCAAAAAGGGGGAAGAAAAAAAGCAACCTGTCTCCTTTTTTCTCTGGATTTCGGCTTTCGCCGGAATGACGGAATAAAGTAGCCTGTCCCCTTTATTTTTTGGGGCGGGGGCTGGGGGATTTTAGGGCGGACATGTCTTTTAGCCCTGCCCCAAGGCTCCCAGCATTGTTTTTATCCGTTCAACACGTCCCGCAGTGCCGGACGGAAAGCGCAGGTTTCCCTCGAGGCTTTCTAAAAAACGGTCATCCTTAAGGAAATCTGCGAATTTCGCGGCCAGGTATTCTTTAACCTTGCCGGGCGCGCGCGACATTTCCTCCGCGACGTTCTCCGCCCCGTCGAGAACGGCGATAATGTCTTCCATGTCCGGGCTTGTTAGAAAATCCCCGCGTCCCCGATCGAGGAAAGCCTCTATTTTGGAAGCCAGAAAGTAAGGCGGCGTAAAGACACGCACCTTCTCCCCGCCGGGAAGTTCAACGGCCTGTGAATTCGCGTATCCATCCGGATACCAACTGTTTTTAAAGTTCAGCGCCGTTCCCTCTGTGGGCATAATATCCGCCGTAAGCCCGCTGTATTTCCACCGGCAAATCGGGTTATTGCCCTCCATCGCGTGCCCGAAGCCGAGTTTCTCAAGCTCCTTTTCCAGCTTGTAATATTGCCCCCTGGTAACTATTTTTATCACGCAGTCCACATCCTCCGTAGGGCGGACCGACGGAGCCGCAGGGTCGGTCAGATACAGTGAAACCGTGCTTCCACCGACGAACACGACCTTATCCTTGAGAGGGCCCAGCCCCTTAGCTATGACAGCCAGCATCTCGATATTTTTCATTTAATCGCCTTTACCAGCCGTTTCTCCAGTTCCTGCGCGGCAAGGTCCTGCTCCCGGGCGCGGCCGGCCCTTATGGCGTCAACCAAAGCCAGCAATTCATAAAGGATGCGGTCCTTTCCGGCAGCCTGCGGGACATTGTCATAAAGCGGCGCTATTGTCTGTCCGCGGGACTTACCGGTATCGCAGGGCCAGACATACAGGTCGTCCGCAGAAGCTATTATCCGCCCGGCCAGCGGCGCGGCGGAGTGGGCGGTAGGCATTCCCCGCGAAACGGGCCCCGGGCGGGCCGGGAAAACATACTTAAGGCCGTGCACCAGGAACTCCAGCAGGGCAGCCTTCATAACTTTCTTTTTTGCGGAATCCAGAAAGCCCACTGTGCGGCAGCGGTTAAGGGAAAAACTTATCTCCGTCTGTGACAGCCCCAGTGAGGACACAAGGTCCATATGCCGCCATTTCCTCTCCCCAAAAGCGACCAGCTTGAGTAGAATTACAATATCCTGCGGTTTTATGCCGTTAAAAGGTCTCATTGGTAGAAATTGGCGCGGGCTAGTTCAGCCCGATTCCAAATCCTCCTTTCAAACCGTGCATGCGGATTTCCCGCACACGGCTTACCGACGGTCTTAAGGGCGCGGCTTGCGTCGGATAGGACACTCTTCCTCGCAA
>JAHJSU010000164.1 GCA_018829985.1 Elusimicrobiota bacterium
AAACAACTGCTGCCGGCCTTGGCCGGCGGTTGTACTCTTGGCTGTTAAAGATTGTTACGGATTGATTTTTAAGAAAGGAATCCAATTCGGTGGGTCAATTCTCGTTAGCAGGGGTGGGTCAAATCTCATTAGCGGCGAAGAGCCCGAACGAAGATAGTTCAAAAACACTTTTAAGCCAGCCTGTCGTTCCGGAAATAACCGCCGTATCAAAGCCAAAAAGCAGCCCGCCTAAAGCGGCGATGATAGCGCTGATCATTACAAATTTCATGTCCTTCATGGTTGTGACCCTTCCTTAATTTTTTTCTCCGGCTCCGGATGTAATTGGCGCCTCAATCTTTCAGCAGTTGTTTGAAGTCTATGGTCATCCCATCAATCCATTCGTCGGCGGCCCCATAATACAGAAACCATTTCCCCTTGAATTCCGCCAAACCCGTAGCAAAGATATGATCATTGGGAAAGGAAATAAACGGGACTTTGCATCTCTTTATGAGTTTTGCGGGATCGTCCTTGCTGAACAGTGCCCAGCCGGCCACATTCCTGTTCGTTCCGTCACCTCCCCACCCATTGTAAATCAAAAGTATTCCTTCATCTATGACAACTGCTACTCCGGGCTCAGTGCCCTCGCTGTCAAAATATCCCTGTCTTGGAGTCATGACCGGAGCAGGCAACTGGGTCCAATGAATCAAATCCTCAGACCAGGCCAGCCCTATCCTTGCCTTCCAAGCCTCCTTCTCGCCCTGGTAATACATCCAGTATTTGCCATTTATCTTTTGCGGAACTGGCGCCGGGGCTTTTATCTGCCGCCTCTCCCAGTCCGCCGCTGGTTGGAGAATTTCTCCGTGCTTTTTCCATTCCAAAAGGTTCTTTGAGCTCGCAAGGCAGATGTTTCCGGGAGTATCCCCTTCATTCCCGACATAAAACAGGTAGAAGGTGTCCCCAAATCTTACTATCCTGGGGTCTTCGCAGCCCCCTTTCTCAAAGTTCTCCTCCACCTTCATTATTCGCCCGTGCCGCACAAAATTTACCCCGTCGCTGCTCCTTGCCAAACCGAAGGAGCCGGTTCCGGTTCCCTTCCCCTCGGCCCGGTATATCATCTGGAGAATATTTCCCTCCTGAATAACCGTGGGATTGTATACCCTGTCTTTTTCAAAGCCTTCTCCCCGGGGGGTAAGGATAGGGGAGAGAAATTTACGGACTCCGGAGAATACGGGGACGGACAACGGCCGTTTCCACGGAATGTCGGATACCGCCACTCCGATGCTGGTGTCGGCGCCGCCGTAGTAAAGATAAACCTTTCCATCTTTTTCCACAAGCCCCTCGGAAAACACAACATCGCTTATCTGCCCGACCTTTTCAAAATTCTCGGTCGGGGTGAGAAAGGGCACAGTGCTTCTTGCTATGAGTTTTGTCGGGTCTTCGGCGGAAAATATTGCCCACCCGGTGGCATATCGCCGGGTCATTTCCCGTCCTTCCTTCTTTCCCAACTCTCTGGCCCTTGATTCGGGCAGATTGCCGTTGTATATGAGCAGTATTCCTCTTTCGGTCATCACCGGCGGAGGCCCCGGTTCAACCAGTCCCTCGTCGAAATATCCGGCTCTCGGCTCCAAAACAGGTTTTTCTACCACCGTCCAGTTCTGAAAGTCTGTGGAATAAGCCGCCCAGATGCTGGTGTCCCCGTAGTAAAGCCAGTATTTTCCGTTTATGGGGGTGGAGAGGATGGCGGCGGATTTGGCCGGAACTATGGGGCCGTGCTTTTTCCAACGGTAAAGGTCATTGGATGAGGCCAGGCAGGAAGGCGTGCCCTTGAGGCTGTATCCTGTGTATGTAAGGTAGAACGTGTCTCCTATTCTTACGATTCTGGGGTCTTCGCAGCCGCCGGGCAGCTCATAGTCATGTTCCGGAACAATCACGGGCGTTGACTTTCTCACAAAATTTATGCCATCCCTGCTTTCCGCCAGGCCTATCGTCGACCTGGTCCCAACTCCCTCGTAATGCTCCGACAGATTGACCGCCCTATAAAGGAGATACACTGTGTCGCCGACAAGTATGGCGGCAGGATTGAATGCCAGGCTTGCATCAAAGCCTTGCCCTGAAGGCTTCATAATGGGGTTTTTTTCATATTTCTTAAATCCCTCTATCCAGGACGGGGTGTCGCTCTCCAATGCCGATCCTGCCAGGCGGCAACTGAAAAGGATAAAGACTGCGCCTATCACCAGCCACATGGCCCTTTTATTATTCATCTTTCCGATTGCCATATATTTCCTGTCTAGCGACATTGCGCCTCCTTAAGTTATCCTGAAAACCAGGTAACTCAATCATAGACCCCGGAGTTTCACGCCAAAAGAGCGGGGCAAGTATTGTATTATAGCTTTTAAAGCGCAGATTGGGCTGGATAGGAAAGGGCCACAGAAGGGGCAACTTACGACAAACCCTGTCTTGAACCCGGATCCGCGGGCTGAAAATTGCATTCGATAAATAAAATCCCGACGAATTCCTGATTAGCGGCGAGGCTATGATACGAAACCTCATGGTAAAAAAAGGACAAAAAAACGAGAATTTAGTTAAGATTGTGTTATAATACTTCAGTCCGCTGCAATTATTAAAGATAAATGCGCAGGTGGATAGGCTGTAGGCGGTTAGACTATTAGGTAAGAATCAGATTTGACTAACAGCCTAATAGCCTACAGCCTAAACAATCTGAGTAGTTACTAAGGAGCAGTCAAACGTTACAAAGATTCAAAGGAAATCCCATATTAGTTCCTGTTAAAGGGCATGACTGGGAGTCGAGATGCGTTTTTAACTGCGCCGCGATCTATGACAAGGGGGTCCATATCATCTACCGGGCGGAGAGCATGGAGCGCGTTTCAAGCTTCGGCTATGCATATTCCGCGGACGGGTTTAATATAGACAAGCGGCTCGAGCATCCCGTATTTGAAAAATCAGACGACCCGGTTGAATCGCGCGGGGTTGAAGACCCCCGGGCGGTCATAATGGACGGCACGGTTTATATGAACTACACGGGCTATGACGGACACAAGGCCCATGTGTGCATGGCTTCGCTGGACCTGGAGGAGCTGAAAAACGGGCGTTTTAACTGGAACCGCCGCGGGTGCATACTCCCTGTTTTACCCGTGCCCGGTAAGGACGATAAAAACGCCGCCCTGTTTCCCGAAAAGATAAACGGCAGCTACATTCTTATACACAGGATTCCGCCGGACATCTGGTTTTCATATTCGGATGATTTAAAAACCTGGCACGGCCATAAAATTATCGCCCGTCCCCGTCAGGGAATGTGGGATAACGCCAAAATAGGCGCGGGCGGGCCGCCGATAAGGACCGAAGCCGGCTGGCTTTTCATCTATCACGGAGTGGAAAGCGATCCGGCTGGCGGGTTTAAAGCCTATCGCCTGGGTTTTATGCTTCTGGACCTTAAAAACCCGGAAAAGATCCTTTTCAGAAGCAGGGAACCGGTTCTTGAGCCGGCCAGGGAGTATGAAGAGCAGGGAGCGGTGCAAAATGTCGTGTTTACCTGCGCGTCAGTCCTTATCAAGGATAAGATTTTCACTTATTACGGCGGGGCCGACACCGTGATATGCCTGGCCACCTGCAAACTTGATGATTTATTGTCGCTTGCGCGGTAAGATATCAGCAGCCGGACCGGGGTTTTTATATGCCTGAACGCCGGAACATTTTCGTCTTGTTAATTTCCGTCCTGCTTTGTTTTGCGGCAGGCGCTGCCGCCTTGTTTCTTTCCTCGTGCGCCGGAAAAAAGGACAGCGGGAAGGTGATCTTCCGCGGCGCGGGCTCATGGGAAATTCCTCCCGCCTTTCACGGCAACCCCTGGGCGCCGGGAGGAGTGGGCTCCGCGAGCTGGTACGTTCATGAGCCGCTGTTCATGTTTCTGCCGGGAAACCGGCAGTTCCTTCCGCGCCTGGGCCTTTCCATGAAGGAGAGCAAAAACCATAAAAAGCTTACGGTAAAACTCCGCGAAGGGGTCAAATGGCATGACGGACACCCTTTCACCTCGAAAGACGTGGTCACAACATTTATTATCGGCTACCTGCATCACTGGGCCGTATGGCAGCTGCTTGAGGGAATAGAAACGCCTGACGAGCATACGGTTGTTTTCAGGTGGAAAAAGCCCTGCCCGCATCTGTTCAAGACCAGGGCCCTCATCGAAAAGATACATTCTCCCAGCCACATATACGGCAAATGGGCGGCTCCCATCCGCCCTCTTATGAAAAAAGAAGCCGAATATCTGAAATTCCGGAAAAGGATGGGATATTCGGCGGAAACCAGAAAAGAGGGGGCGGCGTTTGAAATCGAAAAAGAAAAAAAGGCCGTCAGGGAGAAGCTTTACAGCTTCAAGCCGGTTGAGCTCACAGGCACGGGACCTTTCAAACTGGTAACCGTTACCGCTTCGGACATGAGATTTGAAAAATTTGCCGAAGGCTGGGCAGCCGGCAAGATAGCGATTGACGAGGTACAGATGGCCCGCTGGCCCTCCAATGAGATCATCTGGGCCTTTCTTATCGCCGGGGAGATAGACGCCGCCCATCCCGCGACTCCCAAGGAAGTGGCTGAGCAGATAATAAAGCTTAATCCCCGGATGAAAATGGTGACCCCCTCGGACCTTGCTGAATTCGGCCTTGTGTTCAACCTGGGCAGGGAGCCGATGTCCGACCTGGAATTCAGAAGGGCCGTCGCAACCGCGATTGACAGGGATCTGGTCAGGAAGATCTCCTATTATTACGGCACGCCGGTGACCGCCTACAGTCTCGGAATAATAAAGTCCCAAAGGAGCGACTGGCTCTCCCCGGAAACCCTGCAAAAATGGGAAAAATACGAATTCAACCCGCAAAAAGCGGAAGAAATACTTCTTGCCGCCGGATATAAAAGAAACGCGAAAGGCTTCTGGCTGACGCCGGAAGGCAAAAAAATAAACCTTGAGATCTCCACCCTGGGGAACAGTGATTTTGTTTTAGGCGCGGACAGCATAAGCTCACAGCTCGTGAAATTCGGGATAGATTGCCATGTCAGGATCGTCATGGGACAGCTCTACGGGACAAAACTGACCTCCGGCGATTTCGACATGGTCACCCAGTTCCTGGGGGACGCGAGAAGGTACGGGGACCCCGCCACGGTTTTTGAAAATATTCTGGGCAAAGGCGGCTACATTTCAACGGCCTGCAGATTCCCCGAAGAGGTCAAGGGTCCTGACGGCAAAACGATAAAGGTTCATAAACTCGCAAAAGAGCTGAGAGAATACCTTCCCGAACCGAGGCGGAGAGAGATCATACGGACCCTGTCGTGGGTTGTCAACAAATACCTCCCGATATTGCCGGTTTACGAAAAGAACATGCTGGTTTTCATCACCGAGGGAAAGCGCGTGAGCGGCTGGCCGGATGAATCCCACCCCATGTGGTCGGCCGTATCAACGGGCATGGAAGGCGTCTATATATCGTTTATGACAGAAGGCTTATTAAAGGGCAAGCCATGAACAGGCTGACTCCCCTGCAAAAAAAGATCTTCACTTCGCTGATAACGGTTTTCGTCGCTTTATCTTTCACGTTCGCCCTTATGAGGCTGATGCCGGGCGACATAGTGGACGAATGGGCGCGCGAACTGCAGGTACAGCAGGGTTTGACATATCAGGAAGCCTATAAGATCGCCACCACCAGGCTCAACTACGACCCAAGTGTTCCGCTGCCCCTTCAATACGCCAGGTATATCGGAGGCCTGTTAAAAGGCAATCTCGGGATGTCGCTGAATTACCGGATACCTGTTTCCACGATCATACTTAAAGCGCTTCCCTGGACCCTGTTCGTGGCGTCGCTCGCGCTGCTTGTAAGTTTCACCGTGGGCGTTTTCCTCGGGATGCTCGCCGCCTGGAAGCGAAAGGGCTTTCTGGACCCTTGCGTCACTTTTTACGCTTCGCTCACGCAGGCGATACCGAATTTCCTGTTTGCCCTTATTCTTCTGGTCGTTTTTGCGGTAAGGCTGAGGTGGTTTCCCCTGAGGGGGGCGTATGATATAGACGTCGTCCCGGGGTTTAACCTTGCGTTCTTCCTGAGCGCTTTCCATCACGCCGTTTTGCCGGTCGTGGCCTTCACCTTTCAGACCCTGGGCGGCTGGGCGCTTTCGATGAGAGCAAGCGCGATGTCCGTCCTGGGCGAGGATTTCGTGATGGTCGCAAGGGCAAAGGGCTTGAAGGAGAGAAGAATCGCCGTCCAGTATGTGGGCAGGAACGCTATTACCCCCTTGATCACGAGCCTTGCCATCGCCATAGGGGGCATGCTCGGGGGGGCCATTTTCATAGAAACCATATTCGGCTATCCGGGGGTGGGCTTCTTTTTCGGCACCGCGATAGCGACCAGGGATTTTACGCTTATTCAGGGGCTTTTCCTTATAACGACATTGGCGATAATAATCGCCAATTTCGCGGCGGACATCGTCTACTCCAAACTCGACAAGAGGGTAAAGCTGGAATAGCTTTTTGCAATGATAATGCCCAGAAATACCGGGAAAAGGCTGCTTGAATCCTTTACCATAATAAAACACAACCGCCGGGCGTTTTTCGGCCTGTGCGTCCTTGTCTTTTTCATTCTTATGGCCACGGCGGGGCCCGTTGTGATCCCGCTCGACATGTCGCAGGATTTTTTGATGAGGTTTCAGGGCCCGTCCTGGGCGCATATACTCGGGACGGATTTCGCCGGGCGCGATATTTTTCAGCAGTTGGTCCACGGCTCCACCGATGTGCTGACCATAGCTTTCGCGACGGCCTTTTTCGGGAGTTTCATCGCCGTGCTCGTCGGCCTGTCCGCCGGGCTTGTGGGCGGAAAGTTCGACATGCTGATGATGCGGATAATCGACATCTTCCTGACTGTTCCCAATTTCCCCATAATGATCATTTTCGCCTCGATCTTCAGGATCAATGATCCGATAAGTTTCGCGCTGGTCCTGGCCGCCTGGAGCTGGCCCGGGCTGGCCAGGGCCCTCAGAGCCCAGGTCCTGAGCCTCAAGCACAAAGAGTTCGTGGAAGTCTCCAGGGTGATGGCCATGCCCTACAGGCATATAATGTTCAAGGAGGCCCTGCCCGGGCTGATGCCCTATCTCATGATAAATTTCATAGACATGGCGCGCGGGGCCATTACCGCAAGCGTGGGCATCATGCTTCTCGGGCTTGTGCCGCTTTCGGTCACGAACTGGGGCATGATGCTCAATTTCGCGACCTTTCAGACCGGGGCGATATATGTTCCGAGCGCCCTTTCGTATCTCCTTTCCCCCATGCTTGCGATAATACTTTTTCAATACGGTCTGATCTGTTTCGCGTCCGGTGTGGAGGAGATTTTTGACCCGAGGTTAAGAAGCTGATGCCCGATACAGAATATGTCCTGAGAATAAAAGACCTGAGGGTCGAGTATCGCGTCAGGGAAGGTTTTGTCAAATCGGTGGATGATATCGATCTGGACATCGAAAAGGGAAAATTCACCGCGATAATCGGCGAGTCGGGTTGCGGGAAAAGCACGTTGAATAACGTCATCATGGATATCCTGTCTCCCAACGCGGTCATAGGCAAGAACAGCAGAGTGTTCTTTAACGGGGAGGACCTGCTCAAACTGGACAGGGAAAGGCTGAGGCAATTCAGGTGGAGAAAGGCCGCAATGGTCTTCCAGGCCGCGCAGAACGCCCTGAATCCCCTGCTTAAGGTTTCGGAACAGTTCCTGGACGTCATAGAGGATCATGAAACCGGGGAAAAGAAAAGGGAATCCCTGCAGCGGATCAACAAGCTTCTTGAACTGGTGAAGCTTGATTCCAGGAGGGTCCTGTCTTCCTACCCGCATGAACTTTCGGGAGGCATGCGGCAAAGAACGATAATCGCGCTCGCCCTGGTTTTAGACCCGGAGTTTCTCATACTCGACGAGCCGACAACGGCGCTGGATATCATCACCCAGTCGTACATCTTTGACATTCTCACGGATATACACAACCGGCTGGGGCTTACCATGGCGCTTGTCACCCACGATATTTCAGCCGCTGCGAGGCTCGCCGACAACGTGGTGGTGATGTATGCGGGCAAGATCATGGAGACCGGCGATATTCATTCGATCTTCAATTCTTCCAGGCATCCATATTCAAGAGGGCTGTTGAACGCCATGCCCTCCATCGAGGGGGAAACCGTGAAAAAAAAGCCCATACCCGGCTCCCCGCCGGATCTGCTTAACAAGCCTCCGGGCTGCGTTTTCCACCCGAGATGCGGGCTGGCGGGTGAAATATGCGCAAAAGAAGAGCCCGGACTGGAGGATACCGGCGGGGGGCATAAAACCGCGTGCCACAAGTGGCGGGAGGCCCTGCCATGATGCCCGTAGTGGAGCTTCGCCACGTCAATATGGAATTCCAGCTTGACCGCAAACGCAGGTTCACGGCCCTGCGCGACATAAATCTTGAGATAAACGAGGGGGAGATCACCGCCATTGTCGGGGAGTCCGGCTGCGGAAAAAGCACCATAGGCAGGATCTGCCTCGGGGTTCTCAAGCCGACCATGGGGGCTGTTTTTTATAACGGCCGGTACATCTGGGATTCAGGTTTCAGCTGGGACAAGCCGACCCGCTGCATGGTGCAGGTGGTGCATCAGGATTCCTATGCCAGTCTTAATCCGCTCAGGACGATATACCAGACGCTTTCCGATATCCTGCGTTTCCATAAGATCACCAGGGGAGACAAAGACACGCGCAGTAAGGTTAAATCTCTTCTTGAAGTCGTGGGGCTCACTCCCCCGGAATACTTTCTGGATAAATACCCCTTTCAGCTCAGCGGGGGGCAGAGGCAGAGGGTGTCCATCACAAGGGCGACGATCTTGAACCCAAAGCTGATCATAGCCGACGAGCCGGTATCCGCGGTCGACGCCTCGCTGAGGCTCTCCATCCTGGACCTCATGCTCAGGCTTAACAAGGAATTCGGCATAGCGTTCCTCTACATCACCCATGACCTCGCCACCGCCAGGTATTTTGTAAGAGACGGGCGGATGATAGTAATGTATTTCGGCTCCGTTGTCGAGGAGGGAAGAATAAGAGAGCTCATAGACAATCCCAGGCATCCCTATCTTCATGCGCTGCTTTCGGCCATGTCCACCTCCGACCCTTCAAAGGCCAAGAGAAAGCGCGAGCTTCCTCTCAAGAGTCTCGACATGCCCACGGTGGATAATCTGCCTTCAGGCTGTCTTTTTAATCCACGGTGCCCCTATGCGGACGAAATCTGTGAAAAGGAATTCCCGCAGCTAAGTACGATCGAGGGGGAGCACCGCATCTCCTGCTATCTTGACCGGGTGCCGCGATGGGAAAAGCATTCACGAAATTAATGCTGATGGGCGGGCTTACCGTCATTGTCCTGGCGTCGGCTATTCTGCCGCTGCTGGACAGGAACTCGCCCGAGTTCGTGGCGGCCTGCGGCTCCATAGTTTTTGCCGGGATTTTTCTTGTGCTCGTAATACTGCTTGAAAGACGCCTGCTCCTGAAAAAGAAGGACGCCGCGGCTCATACGACGGGAGGCGACAGTGAAACTCAAAAAAACATGAATCAACCCCCCTAATCAAACCCAGGGGCGGCGGCTGGGAATCAGTCCCTTCGGCATTAACTAAAATTGAACGGTTCCTTTATTTATTTCCCGTATAATCCGGGTCCATTTGAGGCGTTCTTTGACCGATCATTTCCAACACCTGCAAAGCAAATACATTCCAACTGAATACGCGATGCTGACATTTATCCTCATTGACCCGGGTTGTGGCGAGATATTCCTGGCTTGTGGGAAAATCTTTCCGGAGGTTTATCTCGGCCCATAAACGATTGGCGATCCTTGCCTCCGCTTTTTTCCAGCCATGCATCCTACCGGCCGCATAAGCCGATATTTCCGGGCGAAGCCAACTGCCCCCGTTGTAGTACATTCCGTCCCGGCCGTGGCCGGCATATGCCCTGGCGAATTCTTCATTCATTACAGGATGATATTTATCGGTAAAATAGCTCCAGCCGTTCGGAGCGTCTTTTTTCAGCCAGATCGAAATGGGGGCGATAACGCCTTTTTTGCCCTCCGCCGGGAATGGCGCGTCTTCGCGCGGCCAAAAGAGCGGAACCTGCTCTAAGGTATTTACGACCATTTCATCGGTGAGGATTTTCCGGCCGAACAGCCATAACGACATAAATTCGGGATGAAAACTGTCCAAAGATATCACATCACCGACTGAATGTTTCGGACAGAATAATTTCTTATCAGGGTTGTAATAACCCCGGTACGCCTCCCCGGCCCTTTCGATATACTCCTCCGGGATCTTTTCGCTGATCCCCTGGATATTCAATTCTTTTATAACCCGCAGGGTTACCGCCCAGACACCCTGGTTAATGGCAAGATCTTCCGTCCAGTCGGGATAATCGACGATGTCGTTCATGCCCATTACAAATTTTGCCCGGCAGATCCCGTCCCTGTCCGGGTCAAAGGTATCCAGGCAATATTGCGCGGCCTTCTCAACGCGCTCCATCGGCAGCGCGGTGTTATGACGCCGCCTGTTGAGCAACGCCCACATCAGCCATTCAGGCGTGGCTTCATTCGATTTTTTTTCAATCGCGCCCGACTGCGGAGTGACAATGGTGCTGATCGCTCCGTCGGGCCCCTGCGAGGTCCCCCAGCGCAGGAAAACTTTCTCGTTCAATTCGCGGTTGTGACATGCCCATAAGGAATACGCGCTGTCGCGGTTGTACATATCCGGAGCGTAATAAATGCTTGGCACAGAGTGAGGCTGAAAATCAAACGGCTCGGTAATCCACAACAGCGACATCAGTGTCGCGTAAAGGACCTTTTCGGTCTGGCCGCCTTTGAAACCAAGTCCTTCGGCCAGATAGAGCTGCGAGGCCAGCCGCAGATCGTGCAGCGTGCTTTTAAGCTTGTCATCAACGAAAATGAAAACCGTTTTTTCGAGTTTATGGCCCATTGTCAGCCGGTCGAACGGCTTTGAGCCTGTTTTATTACGGCGGAGCTCGAGCTCTTTGAACTCAAAATCATATTTGCCGAGCCTGCTGTTCCAGTCACGGAGCACTAATAATTCAACGGGCCGTCCCGCCGCATCCGCCACATGAAAATCTTTTTCAAAAACCGCCCAGCCTTTTGACCCCGGAATCGCATTGACGGTCAGGGCCAGTTCTTTCAAAACCTCCCTGTTCTCATCCATCAGGCACAGCCGTGTGGCCAGTTTGTCGGAAGAACGGTACTTGAAACGGATCGTGTAAAAACCCTCTTCATCAATAAGTATCGGCAGAGATATCCCGCCGTGGCCTTTTTGTTCAGCGGCGCCGGTTATGTGAAATTTTCCGTTTTTTACGGCGGCCCGGCATTGGCCGTGGGTTTTAAAATTTTCCCGGAATTCGACCGGTTGTCCCTGTGCCGATGTTTCCTCCTTGTAAAGAATTTCGCCGAAAGTCTGGCTGATATAGTGATCGCCGGCAGCCCGTTCTTTTGGCCGGCATAGCTCAAACAGCCGGGCATCGGGGAATTCTTTCAGGTCTGTCAGGCCGCCTTCCGCGTTTATTCCCGGCCGTCTGCGGTATATGCGGGTATAATGATTTCTAAAACCCGCATCAGCCAAAAGGCCGACGGTTAAGCCGTCCCCGGTCA
>JAHJSU010000165.1 GCA_018829985.1 Elusimicrobiota bacterium
ACTTACTGAGGCTTTTGACGCCCCGCTTAGCCTTTGGATTTCCACACGCTGGCCGGGGCCTGCTACCGGGTGCTCCGACGCTTGTCCGGACGGGACTTTCACCCGCAAGCGCAATGCAGTTTGTTCAGGACGCACCATACTGAGAGTATAGCAGACAATATTGCATATTGCAATATGTAATATTTTGGCTTTTTTTCTTCCATGCGGGCTATAACGCCCGTATGGAGCGGCAGCTTGAGGCGGGTCTGGACGGAACTCGATATCCACTTCCGGGGAAAAAGTACCTGCTACTTTTTTGGATGCCGTTTTTTTGGTAAGCGGGGGGCGGGGGATTTTTGGGCGGACATGTCTTTTAGCTCGAAGAGGCGGTCGCGCAGTTCGGCGGCAAGCTCGAAGTTCAGGTTGTCGGCGGCGTCCCGCATCTGCTTCTCCAGCTCCTTCATGATACCCTTGATGTTCCCCCTGTTGACATCCGCCGCCGCCACGGCGCCCACCAAATGGAAGGCTGAGCGCTTTTCCTGCGTGTGCAGCTCGTCATATTCCATCTGCTTCTTAGTGATGGTCTCCGGCTTAATGTTGTGCTTCTTGTTGTAGGCAAGCTGCTTCACGCGGCGGCGGTCCATCTCGCCGATGGCCCGCTCCATCGAACCGGTCCTGCGGTCCGCGAACAAGATCACCTTGCCGGTCAGGTTCCTGGCAGCGCGGCCGGAGATCTGCACCAGCGTCGTATCGCTCCTCAGAAACCCCTCGTTATCGGCGTTCAAAATGGCCACCAGAGTCACTTCCGGAATATCCAGCCCTTCCCGCAGCAGGTTTATCCCTACCAGCACGTCAAAATCGCCCTTGCGGAAATCGCGCAGGATATCCAGCCGCTGAAGCGTGTCCATCGAGGAATGGATATATTTAGCCTTTATCTTTTTCTCGGCCAGGAACTCGCTCAGGTCCTCGGCGGTCTTCTTGGTCAGGGTCAGCGCCAGCGAGCGCTCCTTATTGGCGGCCCTTTTTTCTATCTCGCCTATCAGCGCCTTTATCTGCCCCTGGGCCGGCAGGACCAGAACCTCCGGATCCACAAGCCCGGTGGGACGGATGATCTGCTCCACCGTATTTTCTTTGCCGCAAAGCTCCAGTTCATACGGGCCCGGCGTGGCCGACACGAAAACGGCGGCCGGGCGCATAGCCTCGAATTCGTCGAATTTAAGCGGGCGGTTGTCCAGCGCCGACGGCAGGCGGAAGCCGAAGTCCACCAGCGTAGCCTTGCGCGAGCGGTCCCCGTGGTACATCCCGCGTATCTGCGGCGCGCTGACATGCGACTCGTCCATGAAAAGCAGGAAATCCTTCGGGAAATAATCCAGCAGGCACAGCGGGCGCGCGCCGGCCGGGCGGCCGGATAAATGGCGGGAATAATTCTCTATGCCGTGGCAGTACCCGGTCTGGCGTATCATCTCCAGATCATAGCGGGTGCGCTGCTCGATGCGCTGCGCTTCCAGCAGCTTGCCGGCCGCGTTCAGCTCTTTCAGCCGGTCCGCCAGCTCTTCCTCTATGGCGGTTATGGCCCGTTCTATCTCCACCGGTTCGGCCACGAAATGGGTGGCGGGATAGATGATGATTTCCCTGTGTTCTTTCAAGGCATCGCCGGTCAGCGGGTTTATCTCCCTGATGCTTTCTATCCTGTCGCCCAGTTCCACGCGGTAAGCCGTCTCCCTGTCGGCCGGGAAGATGTCTATCAGGCCGCCGCGCATGCGAAAAGTCCCGCGGGCGAATTCGGTATTATTGCGCTCGTACTGGATGGCTACCAGGCGCTTGGTCAGCTCCCGCCGGTCGCAGGGATCGCCTGTCCGTATATGCAGGCACAGTTTGGAAAAATTGTCGGGCGAGCCGATATTGTAGATGCAGGAGACCGAGGCCACCACTATGGCGTCGCGCCGGCTGAGTATGGAGCTGGTGGCCTTCAGGCGCAGCTTGTCTATATGGTCGTTGATGGAGGCGTCTTTTTCTATGTAGGTGTCGGTGGAAGGGATGTAGGCCTCAGGCTGGTAATAATCGTAATAGGAAATGAAATACTCGACGGCGTTATCGGGGAAGAAGGTCTTGAATTCGGAATAAAGCTGGGCGGCCAGCACCTTGTTGGGAGAAACGATAAGCGCCGGGCGGTCGAGTTCGTTGATGACCGACGCCATCGTAAAGGTCTTGCCGGAGCCGGTCACGCCCAGCAGCGTCTGGTTGGCCTTGCCGGCGCG
>JAHJSU010000166.1 GCA_018829985.1 Elusimicrobiota bacterium
CGGGGCGGTTTTCTGGAATTTTAAAAAAACCCCCGCGTCCGCCTTAGGCGGCCGTATCATGCGGCGGGAGTTGTTTGGTTAGTCGTCGGCCGGGGCGGGTTCTACAGCGGTCTCCCGCCAGGTTGGGATATGCGGGGCCACTACGGCCAGTTCGCTCAGGCCGAAGGGCCATGGCCCTGGCGGCGGCGCCGATGTTATCCGGGTTCCTGGGCTTCGCCAAAATTATCCTGATAGAAATATTTTCCATAAAACAAACTGTGGGTTTGGAGTCCTGCGCCTTGGCAGTGCCTGCCGCGCTGTCTTGCTGCCGCTCTGCCGCGCTAATATTGCGGCATGCCGCCGAGCATGGTCTGGAATAACATCCAGAAACGGTAAAAAGCGCTTACCACGTACCAGGTGAAGAGGGAGATGACGGCGGTATAGACCCACTTCGCGTTCCGGGACACTATGGGAGACCGCCAGACGAAGTAGAGCACGAAAGGCCCGCAACCGAGGGCCAGCAGGACCAGCCCCCAGTGCTTATAGTACCAGTCGACGAAAGGGCCCTGGCCCTTGCCGCATTTCCGGCAGTAATTGTCTTCGGCGGATATGTGAGCCCCGCAGGACCAGCAGGCGTAAGGTTTGGGCGCGTTAAAAGCGTTATTCTGTGGTTCGGTTTCCATAATAGCCCCTCAATTCCGGATTCAAGCCCATGTATCCCTCACGGGTGCAAGTCGCTCGGTACGTAGTCGCAGAGCTTGCTCTGCGTAAAAAGGCAAAGCAAGCTTTGCCACTGATATGCCAGTGCCGTATCAAGAGCTATGCTCATCGAACGGCCAAGCCTATGACGGTGCTGTCTCAAAGGCCTATGGCCATCAAACGGACAAAAAATCTAGAACACCCTGGCTTAATCTGTAGGTACCAGTTATTGTGGGTTGTCCCCCCGCAACTGAAGCTTCCGGACGTGAAAAAATTTGCAAAAAGCAATCCGCTACCGCTATAATACTAAAAGCCGGGGCATTTTTCAAAAATTACAGAAAGTTCCCCGCGCCGGGCCTGTCCGCCTAAGGCGGACGATTGTCCGGGTGCGGCGAGCGGCGGGGAGTTGGTTGTTTCAGCGGTAGTATTTTGCACGGGTATGCAAAACACTTGCAAGTGTTTTGTATGATTGTGTAAAATGCTTTTATCATGAAAAACATCCGCCGCTACCTGTACGGGCAAGTCATGGCCGACCTGAAGAAAAAAATGGTTTTTGTGGCCGGCCCCCGCCAGGTGGGAAAGACCACCATGGCCCGTACGATGCTCCCCGGTCCGGAAGGCTATCTCAACTGGGACATACGCCGGCACCGGGACCTGATTCTCCGCGAAGAATGGCCGGCCGTCCCCCTTCTCGTGCTGGATGAAGTGCACAAATTCCGGAAATGGCGCAACATGCTCAAAGGCCTTTTCGACCAGTACCGCGGGAAAATGCGGATTCTGGTGACCGGCAGCGCCCGGCTGGATTACTACCGCTTCGGCGGGGACTCGCTGCAGGGGCGCTACCACCTTCTTCATTTATATCCCCTGTCCGTCGCGGAACTTGGGCTCCGGACGCCGCGGGAATTCAACGAGCTTCTTTCCCTGGGGGGATTCCCCGAGCCGTATTACGGCGGCTCGCAGGCCGGGGCACGCCGCTGGTCGCGGGAATACCGGAGCCGCCTCCTTGAGGAAGATCTCAGGGACCTGGAGTCAATCCATGACATCGGAAGCCTGGAGCAGATGATGATCCGCCTGCCGGACCTGGTGGGAAGCCCGCTTTCGATCAACTCGCTGCGGGAAGACCTCCAGCTCAATCATCGCACGGTCGCGCGCTGGGCCTGCATCCTTGAAAGGATCTACGCCATCTTCCGTCTGCCGCCGCTCGGGGCTCCCCGGATCCGCGCGGTCAAAAAAGAGCAGAAGCATTACCATCTGGACTGGACCCTGCCTCCGAAAGACGCCCAACGGTTTGAGAACCTGGTCGCCGTCCACCTGAAAAAATGGGTGGAGCTGGAGTCCGATGCCAGGGGGCGGGAGCTTGAGCTCCGCTACTTCAGGGACGTGCAGGGGCGGGAAGTGGATTTTGTGATCGTTGAGAACCGCCGGCCGGTGCGCTTTATCGAGTGCAAATGGGGGGACGAGGAGGTCCAACCGGCTCTTCGTTACGCCAGAGAGCGCTTTCCGGAAGCCGACTTCTGGCAGATTTCGGCCGCCGGAACCAGGGATTATCATACCGCCGGCGGCATACGCGTCTGCCCGGCGCTGACATTGCTCAGCCAACTGGCGTAGGCGCCGATACCGGGAAATTGGGGTCAGGTCTTGAATCTTGACCTCATACCCGCTGCTAACTCAAAAGGTCAAAAGTAAAGACCTGACCCCATCCCCGACGAACTCTGCCGGACCCTGCCGCGTCACGCGATTGACAAGTTTCTCAATCGCTTTGGGGTTGTTCTCAATACTCACTTGCTCAATCACATCTTTATGCCCATAGGGCAGTACCGCCGCAACAATACTTTCTTTATGAACATCTAGTCCAACAACTGTAGTATAATTATTCATGAGTCAGCGCCTCCGTGTTATATGCGGATAGGTTCCGGTTCCCCGGAGCAACCCGCGTCATTATAACTTACTGGGACGCTGGCTCGTTCATTTTATCTATACCCACCTGGGGCCAAAGGGCCTATATCTGGCGCGCCATTTTTCCCCGCAACACTGGGCCTTTCTGCTCTTTATATCCATGGAGGGTTCGGCTATAATATCTTATTGATTCAATGCTCCGGAAATCCGGAACCCAGGAGTACGTTAATGAAAAAAACATTCTGCGCGGCGACGTTGTTTCCATCTCTTCTGATAGCCTCGGGCGTAATCTTTGCATCAAGCGACGGGGCTGTCAAGCAACTATCGGATGTTGGCGACAGTGTTAAGCAAATCATACAAGAACAGAGAGATTCTCATGGTAAACCACCGACCCATGGGGTGAAGCCTGGTCATCCTGGGCAGCCTGGCCATCAGCCCAAGCCGCCCAAGCCGCCCCAGCCTCCTCAGCCGCCTGCGCCGGTAGATACCAGCCATGCGTATAAGGATGGCATGCGGGATGGTTCCGAAAAGGGCGCCAGGGAAGGAAGGCGGGAAGGCCACTCGGACGGTATCAACGCCGGAGAAAGGGACGGGCGCAGGAACGGAACTAATGAAGGTGATACCGCGGGCCGGGCTGCGGGCAGGAGGGACGGTTGGGGCGTTGATCAGGCCGCGGGAACACGGCAAGGAAGCGCGGACGGCCAGAACGCCGGAACTAATAACGGGACCGAGGCCGGCAAGCGCCGCTGTTATGACGAGGGATATACTAACGGTTACAACGTCGCCTATGCCGAGGCGAAACAATTAGGGCTGCAGGACGCCGCTTCCTACAGTTCCGGATACGCGAAGGGCCAGGCCGATGCGGCGGTTATAGAGGTCGAGAACGGGCAGAAGGCCGGCTATCAGGCCGGCTTCAGCCAGCGTGAAGCCGAACTTGAAAGCTCTTTCCCCGCCATGAACGCCATGAGGGGCGTCTTCGCGAAAAGCGGCCTGACGATGCGCGCAATGGATCTTCCTATAGAGCTGGCCCGCAAAGGGTATGCGACTCCGGAAGAGAGACGCGCCTATGAGAAAGGTTATAAAGAGGGCTATCGCAGGAGCTACAGGCGGGCGTATGATGCCGCCAAACGGGACGGATATAACGAAAGCTACCATAGAGCATATAGGCGGGCCTACGACGCACATTTCTCGATCAGCTACCGTAACGGCTTTGCCGAAGGAAAAGAGCAGGGATACCAGGAAGCTTATTCGGCGGCGTATAACTCGGCCTACGGCGCTTACTATGAGGAATACAGTAACAGGGAATATGCCGATCAAAGAGCTCTGGGACTAAATAATGGCCAGGCTGTCGGCCAAAAGGACGGTTTCGCGGCCGGCTGCGCCGAACAGTCGAAACGCGGATACAAGGCGGGCTACGAGAAGATGGCGGCCGAGGTGTATCCCGGCGCCTTTAACGCCGGTAAACAGTCCGGTATAGCGTCGGCGGATAAGTATTACAGCGAGAACGCGGTCCTGAAGGTCTTCGACATCGCGTTCTACGATGAAAACAATGACGGCAAGTTCGAGGCGAGCGAAAATATCATGCTGAGGGCCGAAGTAAGGAACTTCGGTTTCCAGGTGTCGGACGACGTCGCCATAGTGGTCAGGAGCGAGCGCGGGGAGGTAGTTCTTGTGCCCGATCTGCGCGCCGACGGGGTGGGAGGCCGGGCAAAAGCCGTGCTGAACCTTAATATCGGCAAGCTCTATGATGTCGTCTCGCCGGACTCGGATGCTCTTTACGTGACGTTCTCGGAAAAAGGCAGGCTTGTCGGCGATCTCCGTCAGCCGTATTCGAGAACGAATCCCAATAAGGTCGGCGTTGTGGCAAAGGATGGCACCTCGGTAACGAAAAAAGCCACCTGGTTCTTCCCCGGCAAGGTGACTAAGCTTAACCGCGGCGAAAAAGTCATAATAACCGGCGAGAAGGGAGATTATTACAAGGTCCGCAAGTCCGAAGTAAGCGACGGGAATTGGACCGAGGGCTATATTAGTAAGGGGAAACTGAGCGTGCAGTAGAGGAGCGTCAACGGCGCGGATTTTTTCCTATTGACCCTTAATGCAAAGCCGTCCGCCTCAGGCGGACGGTTTTGTTTTGTGGGGGAAAAGGTGGCACCTTTTGATGGTTTGGGGAAGCCCGGCGGTTTTGTTTTGGCAGGCATGTCTGAAATGGAATTGGTATCATTTAATTATGTTGGCCGCACTTGAAACGCCCACCTGGAAAGACTTTTGGCTGTTGCTTGGCCGCATTCTCCTATACACGCTGCCGGTATTATTTGTAGGAAACATGAGACCAGTTATCGCACATTCTTTCCCGACCTTAATCTTTTCACGCTTAAAAAAACCCGCGGAAATCTTCCCTTACCGCTATAATACAATACTTGCGTAGGTGCCGTATCTGGAGCTATGCTCATCAAACGGCCAAAAACCCGGGGCGGTTTTCTGGAATTTTAAAAAAACCCCCGCGTCCGCCTTAGGCGGCCGTATCATGCGGCGGGAGTTGTTTGGTTAGTCGTCGGCCGGGGCGGGTTCTACAGCGGTCTCCCGCCAGGTTGGGATATGCGGGGCCAC
>JAHJSU010000167.1 GCA_018829985.1 Elusimicrobiota bacterium
CTCGCGCTTTGTTCGAGATTGCTCGGCAGAAACTGTTGAAGAATTTTCCAGGACTCGTCGCCAACGTTTATGTTTCGCATGCATACAATAATAAGAAAAATACCCCTATAAGTCAAGGCTTAGGTTAATGCTTATGCCCCTGCAGGTCCCGCACATCGGCGAGGATTTTTGAAACCACGTTGAACTCGAATTTTTCCTTTGAACCCGCCGCCCGGGTTTCAGGCACGAACAGGCTTGTCCCCACCCCCGCCGCGGCGACAAGGATAAAAAACAGGGCGCCCAGATAAAATTCCCCGTTTACCGCCGAGATCAAAACGCCGGCGGCCACGGTCCCGATGATTATCCCCAAAAAGGACAGCATGGACATCAAGCCGTTGCCGTGCGAGATGTCCCTGTCTTCCAGGAGCTCGGGGATCACGGCAAGCTTCACCGGCCCGAACAGCGCGCTGTGTATTCCCATAAAGAACAGCACGGCCAGCATAAAAGGAATATTCTTATAATAGATGACTATAAAACCGGCCAGCATTAATGCAAGTTCGGCGGCCTTAAGGCAAATTATCAGCTTTCTTTTGCTGAACCGGTCCGCCAGCGTGCCGGCGAAGCTTGAAAATATGATAAAAGGGAAGATGAACGAAAAGCCCGCTGCCGCTATGATCTTGGCGGTCTTATCCAGAGGCAGCAGGGAGGCCGCCATAAGGGTTATGAAGACTTTAAAGGCGTTGTCGTTCAGCGCGCCCAGCGCCTGGGTTATCAGCAGGTTTATGAACCCCGCGTCCCCGGTCTTGATCTTATTGTTATCCATAAAGCCCCCCCTTTCTTCCGCCTTGCTGAGGCCGCCCATATAGTTTACATGTAAACTATTGATTTGTCAAGGGTTATTTTTGTATGCTTTATAATCTCTACACTTTCGACTTTAGACTTTACACCAGTATACGAGGAGAAACGCCAATGAGAGAATGCGAGTTTTTCGGCATGGACCCCAGGATCTACCGGCCGTACGAGATCCCCGTCTACGGCGTCGCGCTGGTTTACAAACGGCTGGACAACGCCGTCGCCAAATATCTGAACCGATTCAAGTTAAGCGCGATAAAATTCAACCTGCTGGCTATTATAGAATATCAGGGCGGCGCTGAGGGAATAAGCCAGGTGGAAATAAGCAAAAGGGTCATCGTCAACGCCTCCAATATCGCCCGCCTGCTGGAAAGAATGGAGGCGGAAGGGCTTATAAAACGCTATCCGCACAAAACGGACCGCCGCGTAAACCTGGTGCGGAACACCGAAAAAGCGAAGAAGCTCATTGAGAAGCTCTGGAACGGCTACGATGAGGTCGTCCGGGGCCTCGCCAAGAAACTGACGCAGAAGGAACAAAAAACGGTCGCAAGGATAATGGCCAAATGGTTCGTAAAACTAAAGAACTGAACCAAAAACAACAAGGCCGCCGCACCGCAGACACAGCAATCCCCGCCCCCAAGGTCGCAGCCATCCTTATCAAACTAAGCAAGCAACTACTGCACCCATTAAAGCCTCAAAAAGTAGCTGGTATCTTTTCCCCAAAAAATAAACCGCCGGAGATCTATTCCCCGGCGGCGCCAGTCGATACATTAATAGTTGGTTAGTCATCCGCGTCCTCTTTTAAATCGTCACTTTTTACATCAGCCTCCTCTGTAAGGCTGAGCAACGTGAGGTTCCCGGTTGCCGGATCCGCGTGTTAGCGGTAATATTTTTTATTTTTTATCGCGTCCATGGTTGACAATCTATCGCCCGCCCTCATTCCCGCGTCTCTGCTCCGACTTCTTGAAAAAAAGGCGAAAATACGGCGAATCGCTCTTGTCGGAGATGAGCCGGAAATTTCTTTTTTTCAGTTCCGCGACCACTTTTTCCACGGATAAACCGAAGGCCGGCTCAATGCGGCCGGCGATAATGAACACGCCGTCCTTCTTGAGAGCCTTATGGACGCCCGCAAAGAACCTGTTGAAAAAAGAATCCGCATATTCCGGCCCTTTGTCATCCATGTCCACCAGCATATCCCTGTAAACATGGAAAAAGACCGCCATATCCAGGGTGCCGGGGGGGATTTTTATATCATCCGGGCCTCCCAGGACAGGCTCGATATTTTTAATACCGCCCTTTTCCGCGCAATATTTGATCAGTTTGATCGCGCCTTCATCTATATCCTCGGCATAGACCCTCCCCTTTGCCCCGACTTTCTCCGCAAAGGGAAAAGTAAGATAGCCGGAACCGCAGCCGATATCCGCAATGACCTGCCCTTCCCTGACGCCGAAAAGAGCGAGGAATTCTTCAGGGCCGCCGTCGGATTTGTCCGATATGAACCGCCGTGCGCTTAACGCATAATGAAGAAAAACAGGGGGCAGCGGGTTCCCCTTTTTTTTAAAAAGGTAAAGAAGACTATCGCCCAGAAATCTATTTTCCCGGAGTCCGAGCGCGGCATCGCATTTTGGGCAGATAAACCGATTGATTACCCTGTTCCCGCTCCGGTATTTCTCGCCCGATATCGGACCGCCGGAAGAAGGGCATTTTGAACCCGGAGGAAAAAAATTCCCGGAGTCGGGCTCCTCGCGCAGTCTTCTGCATAAAACCGGGGGGAAAAAATATAAGGCCTCGGCAAGTTCATCCCTGTGCTCATAAAAGATGAACCTGTAGGTGTTTTTAACCGCAGGGGAATATTTCGACAACGCGTTTTCCTCGCGGGCGGAATCCCCCATTTCGTGATAGCAGAAAGCGGTGAAAAAACCGATAAGCGCGTCATCGGGGATAATCCTTTTCCGCGCGGAAAGGCATGTTTCCAGCGCCGCCTTCAGCGTTTTTGCTCCCGGATGCCGGAGATAGGCGAGAACGGCCTGCGATGAAGCGATTTTATGGGAAATTTCAGCCCGGCGGCTGGACCGCCTGGACTGTTTTTTCCCGCTCACCCCGAGGACCTCCCGCCCGCCGAGGTCCGGCCTTGGAACGCCGTTTTGAGCCGCCAGGCACGCGACGACTCCGGCAAAAAAGACACTTGCGGCCGCCAGGCGGACTTTCGGCAGCCGTTTCACGATGCCCTGCCAAGCTGAAAGGTTAGATATTCCGGCAAAAACGCGGAACACACGCTCCCGGCAACCTGCGGCAGAAAGACCGATACGGGTAAGCTCAAACTCATGGATTACTCAAGAATTTATCAGCGTTGAAACATCCGCCCCATTGTATTACAATACATTATAATACTTTTCAGACAGGCTTATGGGACATTCTCTATTTAATGCGGCCGGCCCTTTTATCGCGGCGTCGCTCCTGTTATCGGCCCCCCTGCTTCATGCCGGCGGCCGCAATCTTATCCTTGTAAGGCAGGGCGGCTCCTTCAGCTTTTCCGTTTTCCTCTCAAAGCTGCGCGACGGCGCCGCGGTGGACAAGGCGCTGGAGGATACCTACGCGGGCCTGTGGAAAAAGCTCTCCGAAGTAGAAATAGCCTGGAAGTTGGAAGTGCAGAGGTAGTAAAGAGTAAAGGGTGTACGCGGTTTCCGGACCTTAAAAACTATTGACCCTTTAATCTGTAGGCAACAGACCGGTTATCGTGGGTTGTCCCCCGCAACTGAAGCTTCCGAACGTAAAAAAAATGCTTTATCCTTCATCCCTCATCCTTCGGCCTTCCGAAAATTGACATGGATACCTCCCAAGCCTGGGGGAACGATTTCAACTGCAATTTTCCGGTTTATTATCCCATCCCCAGGCCCGGGAAGAGGTCCGCCAATAACCAGGCGCCGCTAAGGACCGCTAAAAATCCGACTATCATTTTTAGTTTGCCGGTGTTCATTCTGGCGGTCAGGATAGGCCCTATATAGCCCCCTATCAAGGCGCCTGCGCATAAAGCGGCGGGGAAAGCCCAGCTTATTTTCCCGCCCAGTATCAGCCAGGTAACAAAAGAGATAAGACAAATGGGCACCTCCGCCAAGGTGGTAGTTCCTACCGAGACCTTCGGGTCCACGCCCCCCAGGATCTTCCCGGTTGAGGTAACGGGTCCGAAGCCTCCTCCGCTTAAAGCTTTATTGAATCCTGACAGCAAACCTATCCCCCACATTTTCTTCCAGGTAAAATCATAATAAACAGGCTTGAGGCACAGCCAGCCCATTATTACAACCAGTACGCCAATGTAAAGTTTCATGTAAAACTTCGGGATTAGCTGCCCGATATAGGCGCCCAGTATACAGGCGGCTATCCCGGGTATTATTATCGCCAGGCTGATTTTCATATCCCTCGTCAGCCCGCTGAAATCGCTGTTCTTTCTGAGGTGGTGGCCTATCGACCCGGCCGCCCCGCCCAGCGCCTGCGAGATCAGGATGGCGGGAACGACCAGCTTCGGGTCATAGCCCATCAGTATAAGTATGGGGCTCAAAAGGGTCCCGTACATCATGCCCAGCCCGGAGTCTATTATTTCCATAACGACCGCCATGCCCGCCACTAACGCTAAACTGACAAGACCAAAGTCCATGCATTCTCCCCGCACTCAGTAATTGAGTGAATAGTGATTAAGTGATTCGGTTTTTAAGAAATCGGCATTCCTGAACTTAATCACTCAATCTCTTAATCACTCAGTGATTCTTCACGGCGGTAATTATTTCCATCCGCATTGAGTCAAAGACATCGCCGTTCTTAAAGCGCACTTTATGCGTTTTTCTGAAGGCGGCGGGCGAATTCCTGTAGATCCGCATAATGCGGGATATGGCGCCGGCCGGGATGGCGCCGTTGGAGGCCCAGTTCCTGACCGACTCCCGCGTAATGTACTCGAACGTCCGCACTCCGGAAAAACAGGCGCCCGCCGCGCGGGCCAGATCGCCGGGCGAAAAGAAGTTTTTTCTGGCGGGGTTCCGGAGCCTCTGGATAAGGAACGCCGTTTTGTCGTCCTCCCCGCCGTAGGAGGTCAGGTGGCAGAGAACGGCCCTCCCGCCGGGTTTCAACACGCGCCTTATTTCCGCAAGCGCTTTTTCCAGTTCCATGAACTGCAGTCCCTGCCGGCACGCGCAGATGTCGAAAGTGCCGTCCGGGAAGGGCATTTTTTCGGCGCGGGCCAGCACGAGACAATCGACATGTTTGCGGGACCTGAGGGACATTGTGGCGCACGCGTCCAGCCCGATCACGGTCTTCACCCTGCCTTTGAACGCCCTGGCTATCCTGCCCGTGCCCAGGGCCAGATCAAGGACCAGCGAGGTCTTGTCCGGACGCGCCAGGGCGCGTATTTTTGAAATCAGGTTCCTGTCGCATACCCAGCGGGCCGAGGCGTCGTATTTCGGGGCCCGTTTTGAGAAGTGCGATTGCGAGGTTTCGGCGTGTTTATTTTTTTTCA
>JAHJSU010000168.1 GCA_018829985.1 Elusimicrobiota bacterium
CCCCGGAAGCGCATGCGGATTCCACGCGCGTCACCGGAACAGGGCAAAGCCCGAGATAATCCGCCAGCACGGACGCCAGATGTTCCTGGCCGGTAAAAAGCCCGCTTGACATGCAGCCGATAAAGACGGAATCGACCCTGTCCACTTTGGCGTCTTTGATGGCTTTCAGGGCGGACTCGACAGCGATATCCCTGAGGGAACCAGCCCACAATTCCCCCCATTTGTTGATCCCTACACCGATAATAGCGACATCTCTCATTGTGCGCCTCCTGAAAGGGTAGAGGGGCTAGCGGTTAGGGTAGAGGGTGCAGAAATAAGAAACTCCTTACCCTATACCCCTCTACCCTATACCCTGTTTTACTATTCCTCGCTCATCCGTATCTTGTTACGGAATTTCAGATAACTGCCGTAGTCCAGGTATTTCTTGTTGTTGTCCAGCATCGCGCGGGTCTTTTTGGTGATATTCTGCACTTCCTTTATCCTTTGCTTCACGTTAAAGACGAACGCGTCGCTGCCCGCTCCCGAGCCGTAGGAGACCAGCAGTATGTTGTCTCCCGGAGCGGCAACGTCGAGCACCGCGGTAAGCCCCAGCGGCGAGGAGCCCGAATAGGTGTTGCCCAGCCTGTTCACGAGCCAGCCTGTCACTATCTGTTCCTTGTCGAAGCCCAGGATCTTGCCCGCCCTCATCGGGAACTTGCCGTTGGGCTGATGGAAGATCGCGTATTTAAAGTCGGCGGGCTTCATCCCCGCCTTCTTCATCATTTCCCCGGCCGCGCTTAAAACATGCCTGAAATACGCCGGCTCTCCGGTGAATCTGCCGCCGTGCTTCGGGTAATGCATGTATTCGCGCCTCCAGAAATCCGGGGTGTCCGTCATATAGGCGCACGAATCCACCAGCTCGGCTATAATACGGCTTTTGTCGGCGCAGAATATAAAGGCCGCCGCTCCGGCGGCGGCGGAATACTCCAGGGCGTCGCTGGGCGCGCCCTGCGAGGTGTCGGCGCCCACGGCCAGCGCATATTTCATCGAGCCCGCTTTGACAAGCTGGCTTGTCACGAACATGGCCTCCGTGCCCGCCTTGCAGGCGAATTCAAAATCAGCCGTGTGGCAATCCGGCGTGGCGCCCAGCGCCTCCGCAAGAACCGTGCCGCTGGGCTTGACCGCATAGGGATGGGATTCCGAGCCGATATAGACGGCCCCGATCTCGGCCGGATCGATTCCCGCCCTTTTAACCGCCCGGCGGCCGGCCTCCACGGACATGGTTATAGTGTCCTGGTCCGGCGAAGGCACGGATTTTTCCTCGAGCATCAGGCCTTTTTTGTAGCTGGGAGCGTCCGTTCCCCATACTTTCGCTATTTCCTCAACCTTGATGCGATTTCTGGGAATGTCGGCGCCGTAACCGCATATTCCGATCATAATGTTCCTCCTCAACGGCTGTATCCAGTATTCAGTAACCGGTAACCGGCCACTGGTTACTGATTACCGCTGTTATTCTATTTCCACAAGAACTTCCCCTTCCCTGAAAACGTCGCCCTCGCCGTACTTTACGGCGGAGATCCTGCCGTCGCAGGGAGCGGCGATCTCGGTTTCCATCTTCATTGACTCGATGATCATCAGCTTCGCCCCCCGCTTGATCTGGGCGCCGGCTTTTACCAGCGCCTTGACCACCTTGCCGGGCATCGGCGCGATAAGCGTTTTTTCGCCGCCGGCGTCCGGATGAGCGGAAGAATCCGGCCCCGCGACCGGATCATGCTCACAAATCCGGTAAGTCTCCCCGGCCACCCAGCAAAAGAAAACGTCGCCTTCGCGATGCACAAAAGCCGGCAGGACGGAGTCTCCGATTTTTACAAGAAGCTCTTTCCCCGGCAATTGTTCAAAAACAGCGCCCTTGGCGGCTTCCCGCCCGTTGACAAAGATACCGGCCGTCTGATGGCCATAGGCCTTTGATACGGCACCTGCGCAAGCCTTGTCCTTTTTTAACTCGACTTCAAATTTTTCTTCGCCTATTGTATATAACAATTTATAAAACCTCCTAAATTTTGGATGAGCGTCTCTCTTGTGTCGGTCAGGACGATTTCAGCCTGATGTATTCTTCCATGCGCCTTCCGACGCCGACAATGGTGAGTCCGATGACTTCTCCGGCCTTTTCGTCGTAACGGACAATGACGCCCTGTCCGACATCCACGCCGGTGGCCGGCTTTGGCTTCCCGAAACTGAAATACAGCGTATCAGCTTCCCCGTCATATTCCCAAGTCGCCTGCGCGCTCTTTTGCTCAAATAGTTTTACTGTTTCCATGCGATTCTCCTCCAGTTTGCGGACTGCCGGGTGAAATAGGCCGTCAAGACGAATCCATCGCCAATGTCGGTTTCCCGATATACGACGGCGCAGAATTTCTCGCTCAGAGGCGTCCGGGCATAATGCTTAAGGGCAATCAGCGTGCCGGAGTCCCCTTCCTGAACCAAGTCCGGCATCGAAATGGTTTCAATAATCCGGTCGGCTTCGTCCCGCATTTCCGGATGGCGGCTGCCGATATGCGACATCCGTTCAGGCGTAAGACGAATTGGAACTCCTGAAACTGCTTTAATAATCTTCATAAGCGGCCGTTAAACTAGTATATTTATTTATCTATACCTATTTCAAACGGGCCGAGTTCCTTCCACGGATCATACCCCCGCTCTTTAGCCGCGCTCAAGCCCGCGGCCGCGGGGGAACCATGCGCGCGGCAGTACTCGGCGCACGCCAGCGCGATCTCCATTTTTTCCCGTTTGGGTTTCCAATCCTCGAAAAATCTGGAAATAAAGTCCGTGTAGGTCCTTCCGGCCGCGAACTCGGGATGCGCGATCACGTCTATGAGAAAAGCGATGTTTGTATTCACTCCCAGCACTACGTACTCCTTGAGCGCGGAGAGCATCCTGAGCCTGGCTTCCTCGCGCGTGGCGCCGTAGGTCACGAGCTTTGAGATGAGAGGGTCGTAATACGTGCTTATCTCATCCGCCGAGCCGAAACCGCTGTCGTTTCTTATATTGGGGCCGGCGGGTTCCCTGTACAGATGGATCTTTCCGGCGGAGGGCAGGAAATTATTCTCGGGTGTTTCGGCATACACCCTGCATTCGATGGCATGCCCGCGCCTGCTCAGCTCAGCCTGGGCGAATCCCAGCTTTTCGCCCCCGGCCACCCGCAGCTGCTCCCTGACGAGATCTATGCCGGTCGTCATTTCCGTCACCGGATGCTCAACCTGGAGCCTGGTGTTCATCTCCAGGAAATAGAAGCTGCCGGGCTCTTCAAAAATAAACTCCACGGTGCCGGCGTTCACGTAGCCCGCGGCCTTTGCGGCCTTCACGGCGGCCTTGGCCATTGCCGCCCTTACAGCCTCGCTCAGCGCGGGGGACGGAGTCTCTTCCACCACCTTCTGGTGCCTGCGCTGGATTGAACATTCCCTTTCAAAAAGATGAACGATGCCGCCGTGGGCGTCCGCAAGTATCTGAAATTCGATATGCCGGGGTTTTACTATGTATTTCTCCACAAATACCCTGCCGTCGCCGAACGCCTTGAGCGCCTCGCGCCCGGCGGCCTCCAGCGCGGGCTGCATCTGCTCCGGCCCGCTGACCATGCGCATCCCTTTGCCGCCGCCGCCCGCCGCCGCCTTTATTATCAGCGGATAGCCCAGTTTTTCAGCCTTCTTGAGGCAAACTTCCCCTGTCCCGCTCAGGAACGGCACCACGGGAACCCCCGCTTTGCGCATGACTTCCTTGCTCGCCACTTTGTCGCCCATCAGGGCGATCGTTTCCGCCCCGGGCCCCACAAAGACGAGCCCGGCGTCCGCTACCATGGACGCGAACTTCGGATTTTCCGAGAGAAAGCCGTAGCCGGGATGAACGGCGTCGCAGCCGCTTGCCCTGGCCGCCGAGATAAGCCTGCCCATGTCAAGATAGCTTTTAAGCGGAGGGGCTTCTCCTATCTCCAGGGCTTCGTCGGCTGCAAGCACATGCCGGCACTTGCGGTCGATATCGCTGTGCACCGCGACGCACCGTATCCCCAGTTCGCGGGCGCTCCGGATGATCCTGACGGCGATTTCTCCCCTGTTGGCGACAAGAAGTTTCTTTATTCCCACTCTATTTTCCTCTTCTCAAAGAATGCGTCTATCCCCCTGCGGGCTTCCTCCCCGGTCCTTATTTTCGCCAGCGCCTCGGCGGTGTAACGCGCGGCCGCGTCAAGCGGCATAAGGGGGACTTCCCGGAAAAGCTGTTTGCATACCCCCTGGGCTTTCGGAGCGGCGTGCGCGAACATCCGGGCTTTTTCAAGTGCGGCCTCAAACACTTTTTCCCGCCCGCAGATATAATCAACCAGCCCGGCTTCGCTTGCGGCCCGGGCCGAAAACCTCTCCCCGCTCATGAAATATTCCTTAAGCTTCGCCTTGTTGGAGCACCGCATGAGCAGGTACGGCGAAATACAGGCCGGGACCACTCCTATTTTTACCTCGCTCAGGCCGAAGACGGCGTCCTGGGCTGCGATAACGACGTCGGAAACGGCTAAAAAGCCCATGCCGCCGCCAAGCGCAGTCCCGTTTACCGCCGCGATAACCGGTTTATCCAGGTCATAGACGGCCCGGAACATCGCGGAAAGTTTCAGCGTGTCCTCCACATGTTTCTCATACGGCGCCCGGCGGCTCGCGCCCAGCCAGTTAAGGTCGGCACCCGCGCAGAACGATTTACCCTCGCCTGTTATTATCACGCCGCGCACGTCAGCTTGAGAGGCGAACGCCGAGAAAGCTTCCGTAAGCTCCGCGATCATCACCGCATCGAAAGCGTTGTGCACCTCGGGCCTGGACAGCCATACTTCGGCTGTTTTGCCGGTTTTTTCTATTTTTATAGTTTTCACATTCAGCGAAGGGTTTCAGGGTTTGAGGTCATCAGGGTTTAAGGGTATTGTGTTTAAGTTTGTACAAGGTTGCCGCCGTTCCCCTAAAACCCTTAACACCTAAAAACCTTTCCCCTTTCCGTTCGTTGCTGCTCAAGCAGACTTCCGGCTACCTGAGTAATTAATCACATTCTGTAAACCGGTGATTTGTATTCTTCAATGGGCATATTCAGCGCGGCCGCTATCGCAAGCCCCAGCACCCGGCGCGTATCCACGGGGTCTATGATGCCGTCGTCCCAGAGCCTGGCCGTGCTGTAGTAGGGGCTTGATTCCGTCTCGTATTTACTGGTTATAGGCTCTTTGAACTCAGCCTGCTCCCCGGGGCTCATGCTTACGCCCTTTTTCGCGAGCTGGTTCATCTTTACGGTGCACAGGACGTTCGCGGCCTGTTCGCCGCCCATGACCGAGATCCTGCCGGTCGGCCACATCCACAAAAACCTGGCGCCGAACGCCCTTCCGCACATGCCGTAATTGCCGGCCCCGTAGGAACCGCCTATGATGACCGTAAACTTAGGCACATTGGCGGTGGACACGGCTGAAACGAGCTTTGCGCCGTCCTTGGCTATGCCGCCGTGCTCATATTTCTTGCCCACTATAAAGCCGGTTATATTCTGAAAGAAGATCAGGGGTATGCGCCTGAAGCAGCACAGCTCTATGAAATGAGTGCCCTTAAGCGAACTTTCCGAAAACAGGATGCCGTTGTTGGCTATGATGCCCACGGGCTGCCCCATTATCCTGGCAAATCCCGTGACCAGCGTAACGCCGTAGTTCTTTTTAAACTCCTGGAATCTGGAGCCGTCGACTACCCGCGCGATTATTTCCCTCATGTCGAAAGATTTTTTGAGGCTGGTCGGCATGATCCCGTAAATCTCGCGCGGCTCATAAGCCGGCTCCTCGGGAGCGGCGGCGCCGAGGTCAAACTTTGACGCGACTTTAAGATTTTCAACGATATTGCGCGCGATCCTGATGGCGCCCTGCTCGTCGGAGGCCAGATGGTCGGACACTCCGGAAATGCGGCAATGCACGTCGGCCCCTCCCAGTTCCTCTTCAGTGACGTCCTCGCCGGTCGCGGCTTTAACCAGCGGAGGCCCCCCCAGGTATATAGTGCCCTGGTTTTTGACCATCACGGTTTCTTCGCTCATGGCGGGTATATAGGCCCCTCCCGCGGTACAGGTGCCGAATACCACCGAGATCTGCGCTATGCCTCTTGCCGACAGAACGGCCTGGTTGTAAAAAATACGGCCGAAATGCATTTTGTCGGGGAAAACCTCGTCCTGCATCGGCAGAAAAGCTCCGCCGGAGTCCACCAGATACAGGCACGGAAGATTGTTTTCAAGGGCCACTTCCTGCGCCCTTAAATGTTTTTTTACGGTAATGGGATAGTAGGTGCCCCCTTTTACGGTGGCGTCATTGGCGATAATGACGACTTCGCGGCCGTGTATCGGGCCGATGCCCGTTATGATCCCGGCGCACGGGGCCTCGTCGGCGTACATGCCGTTGGCGGCCAGGGTGCACAGCTCCAGGAACGGGGAATCCCTGTCAAGCAGCGCCTTTATCCTGTCCCTCGGCAGGAGTTTTCCTCTTGACAGATGCAGTTCCCTGGATGCAGGGGGACCGCCCGCTTTGGCGGCTTCAAGGCGTTCCTTAAACCCGGCCACAATATCCTTATTGAATTTCTCGTTTTCCTTGAACTGCGGACTTTGCGTTATCACATTCGAAATTATTTTATCCATATAAAGTCCACTGGACAGCTGGGCAGCTTTTTAAAGGAGTTACAGACCTTATGGCCGTCTAGCTGTCTAGCTGCGAACAAACAGCCTCCACACCGTTTTAACATCTTACCAAAAGCCGGCCCTTCCCGCTAATACCTTTTATTTTTTTCACAACCTTACCGGCGCCATCGGCATAAGGCCGCCTCAGGAGGAACGGCCATCACATGCTCCGCCTGTATTGGCCGCCTATTTCAAACAGGGCGTCCGTGATAGCCCCCAGGGAACAGTATTTCGCGGCTTCCATGAGGCTTTCAAACAGGTTTGTGTTTCCCGCGGCGGCCTTTTTAAGCTCCAGAAGCGCCGCGTGCGCAGGCCGCTCGTAAGTTTTATGCAGAGCCTTGAGCGCGGAGACCTGGCGCGTCTTCTCGGCTTCGGTGGAGCGTATCACTTCGCCGGGCGTCACGGTGGGAGACCCCTTGGAGGAAAGGAACGTGTTGACCCCCACTATCGGCAGGGCGCCGTCATGCTTCATCGTCTCATACTGGAGCGATTCCTCCTGTATCTTGCTTCTCTGGTACATCGTTTCCATCGCGCCAAGCACTCCGCCGCGTTCGGTCAGCCTGTCGAATTCCGCCAGGACCGCCTCTTCCACGAGGTCCGTGAGCTCCTCTATGATAAAAGCTCCCTGCAGGGGATTCTGGTTCTTGGCCAGCCCGAGTTCGCGGTTGATTATCAGCTGTATGGCCAGCGCGCGGCGCACGGAATCCTCGGTGGGCGTCGTGATGGCCTCGTCGCACGCGTTTGTGTGCAGCGAATTGCAGTTGTCGTATATGGCGTACAGCGCCTGAAGAGTGGTCCTGATATCGTTAAAGTCTATTTCCTGGGCGTGCAGGGAGCGCCCCGAAGTCTGGATATGATATTTCAGTTTTTGGGAAAGCGAATTGGCCTTGTACTTGAACTTCATCGCTTTCGCCCAGATTATTCTGGCGACCCTTCCTATCACGGAAAATTCGGGCTCCATCCCGTTTGAAAAAAAGAAGGAAAGATTCGGCGCGAATTTATCCAGGTCCATTCCCCTGGACGCGTAATATTCCACGTAGGTGAAGCCGTTGGCAAGGGTGAACGCGAGCTGGGTAATGGCGTTCGCGCCGGCTTCGGCTATATGGTAGCCGGAAATGGAAACGGAATAGAAGTTCTTTATGCAATTGTCGATGAAATAGGCCTGCATGTCCCCCATCAACTTCAATGAAAAATCTATGGAATAAATGCAGGTGTTCTGCGCCTGATCCTCCTTCAGGATGTCGGCCTGCACCGTCCCGCGGACCTTCGACATGGTTTCCGCCTTTATGGCCTCATACACCTCGCGCGGCAGGACCTGGTCGCCGGTGACGCCCAGCAGCAGCAGTCCCAGCCCGTTGTTGCCCTCGGGCAGCCTGCCGTGGTAGGCGGGACGGACGGTCCCTTTTTCCTTATACAGCTGTTCGATCTTTTTAAGCGCCTTTTTTTCAAGACCGTGCCGGCGGATATAAAGCTCGCACTGCTGGTCTATGGCCGCGTTCATGAAATAGGCCGTCATTATCGGCGCGGGGCCGTTTATCGTCATGGAAACGGACGTCATGGGGTCCGCCAGGTCAAATCCGGAATAGAGTTTTTTGGCGTCGTCAAGGCAGGACACGGAAACGCCCGAATTGCCGATCTTTCCGTAGATATCGGGACGGTTATCCGGATCGGAACCGTAGAGGGTCACCGAATCAAAAGCCGTAGACAGGCGCCTGGCCGCTAGTCCCCTGGACACATAGTGGAATCTCTTATTCGTCCTCTCCGGCCCGCCCTCTCCCGCGAACATCCTGGTCGGGTCTTCCCCTTTCCGTTTGAACGGAAACACTCCCGCGGCGTAAGGAAACTCGCCGGGGACGTTTTCCTTCAGGTTCCATTTCAGGATATCGCCCCAGGCCTTGTAGCCGGGCAGCGAGATCTTGGGGATTTGAAGGCGGGACAGCGACTCAACATGGGTTTTTACTTTTATCTCCTTATCTCTGACCTTAAACGCGAAATATTCCTTCTTATAGGCCTCCAGCCTTTTGTCCCAGTGCTCCAGCACCCTCCTGTTATGTTCCTCAAGCTTGCGCTCCGTTTCTTTATAGACATTTTCAAGACGCCCGATCACCGCGCAATCGGCGGCTTTGCCATCCAGCGCCTTGATCGTTTCACGGATAGCGTACAACCGCTGGGCAAGACCGGCCTGCTCGTTTACCCGCGTATTGTAGTCCCTGACTGTTTCGGTGATTTCGGAGAGGTACCTTACCCTGTGGGGCGGGATAATAATGAGCTTCTCATACATCCTGCTTCTTTCCGCGGGCTTACGCTGCCCGCCTCCGCCTCCGGCGGAAAAGCCGGCGCCGGTTTTTTCCGCGACCTTGCGCATAAGTTCCCCGTAAAATTTCTCCACCCCCTGATCGTTAAACTGCGAGGCGATGGTGCCGAAAACAGGCAGTTTCTCCATTCTCGCGTGTTCCGGGCGGCGGCTGCGGGAATATTGCTTCCGCACGTCGCGCAGGGCGTCAGGCGCGCCTTTTTTGTCGAATTTGTTGATGGCCACGAGATCGGCGAAATCCAGCATGTCTATTTTTTCCAGTTGCGTGGCGGCTCCGTATTCCGGCGTCATTACGTAGACCGGCACGTCGCTGTGGTCCACGATTTCGGTGTCGGACTGGCCGATACCCGAACTCTCAAGGATTATGGCGTCAAATCCCGCCGCCTTGAAAATGCAGATCGCGTCCTTGACGTACTTTGACAAAGCCCTGTTTGACTGCCTGGTCGCCATGGAGCGCATGTAGACCCTGGGGCTGACAGCCGAATTCATCCGTATCCTGTCCCCGAGCAGCGCGCCTCCGGACTTGCGCTTGGACGGGTCGACGGAGAGCACCGCAATATTCTTATCCGGGAAATCAGCCAGATAGCGCCGGATGATCTCGTCCGCCAGCGAGGACTTGCCCGAGCCCCCTGTCCCGGTAAACCCGATGACGGGGATATTCCTCCCGGACGCCTTTTCACCGAGTTTTTTCAGAAGTCCGCGCGAACGCTCCGGATAATTTTCCGCGGCCGAAATCGCCATTGCCACCGCTCTGAAATCGCCGCTGCTGAACCGCTCCACGTCAAGATTAATATCCCTGCCGAGGGGAAAATCAGCGGCCTTCAGGGTATCGTTGATCATGCCCTGCAGCCCCATCCTGCGGCCGTCATCGGGCGAGTAGATCCGTGTTATGCCGTAATTCTCGAGCTCCTTTATTTCTTCCGGCAGGATGACCCCGCCTCCGCCGCCGGAAATCCTGATGTGCCCGCAGCCGTGTTGTTTAAGCAGGTCATGCATGTACTTGAAAAACTCCAGGTGCCCGCCCTGGTAAGAGGTGACGGCCACAGCCTGCACGTCTTCCTGGACCGCGCAGGCCACTATCTCGGCAACCGACCTGTTATGCCCCAGGTGTATCACCTCGGCGCCGCTGGCCTGGAGTATCCGCCGCATGACGTTTATGGACGCGTCATGCCCGTCGAATAAAGAGGCGGCGGTAGCCACCCTGATATGGTTTTTCGGCTTGTAAATTTTGTCTGTATTCATATTGTTTAGCGGATAGAGGTTAGGGATTAGGGGCTAGGGAAGGAGTTCCTTATAACTCCCACACTATCCTCTCGCCCCTAACCCCTATCCTCTCGCCCCTCGCCCCTTTTAATCTCTTCCGACGCCTGACAGAACTCTTTCCAGATGTTTTCCACTATTTCGCCGGCAGGCGGGATATTTTTCATCAAAGCCGCGGCCTGCCCTATTTCAAGCTCGCCGTTTTCAACGTCCCCCTCGAACATTCCCTTTCTGTCCCTGTCGGCTCCAAGAAGCCGCTTCAATTCATCGGCGCCTGCGCCCCGGTTTTCAAATTCCATTACCTCCGCGCAGAATTTGTTCCTGAGCAGCCTTACCGGGGCCAGTTTCTTCATCACCAGAAAAGTATCGCCTTCCGCCGAGTCCGCCACTTTTTGCTTGAAATCGGCATGGGCCGAGGATTCCCGGCTGGCCACAAAACGCGTGCCGAGCTGGACTCCCTCCGCGCCCAATATCATAGCCGCCAGCATTGCCCTGCCGCCGGCTATGCCGCCGGCGGCGATTACGGGAAGCTTTACCGCTTCGCGCACCAGCGGAATCAGGCAAAGGGTGGTGGTTTCCTCGCGCCCGTTGTGACCGCCGGCCTCAAAGCCCTCCGCCACCACCGCGTCCACTCCGACGGCCTCGCACTTTGCGGCGTATTTGGCTCCCGGCACGACATGGACCACCTTTATTCCCTTCTCTTTTAAAAAGGATGTCCACAGCTTGGGATTTCCCGCGGAAGTGAATACTATCTTAACGCCTTCTTCCACAATAACCCGCATGATCTTTTCCACGTCGGGATACAGAAGCGGCACATTGACGCCGAAAGGCCTGCCGGTGGACTCTTTGCATTTGCGTATATGCGCGCGCAGCACGTCCGCGGACATGGAAGCGGACCCTATAAGGCCCAGTCCGCCGGCGGCGCTTACGGCGGAGGCCAGCTCCCAGCCGCTGCACCAGACCATTCCCCCCTGGATGATCGGATATTTGATGTTAAAAAGTTCCGTTATTCTGTTCATAAAAAAGACCTCTTGGCCGCCGGGCAGCTTGACCGCTGGGCCGTCGGGCTGTCTGACCGACCCGCCACCTGGCTTTCCTCTAAAGTATATAACCAAATACGGCTGTTAAACAACCTTTTTGACTCAGAAAAAGAACTTAACTCATGCCCGATTACTGGGGGGCCTTTTATGGGGCATACGGGACGCTGATGACTAAATGACTAACCATCATCCTCTGGAGTTCCCTGCCTTTCGCCAACCGCCTTAAAATTCTGCTTTGCGTCGCCTTTTCATAAATCCCGGTAAAATTTTTCATCCAGTATCGCTTTCCACGGCAGGATTTTAATGCCGTTCTTATAGGCGTAGGTTTCTTTCCCCGAATGTATTACTATGGAATTGGCGGCGTTGATGTCTTCGGCGCATTGCCTTACGGCGGCCAGCGCTTTGGCCCCCGGCACTGAGCGTTTTATCTCTATGACGGTTTTTTTCGCGCCGTTCTCTATTACAAGGTCAACCTCCACGCCGGCCTGGGTCCGCCAGAAAAAAAATCTCGCCATCGGATGCCGCCGCGCCGCCCTTTGCGTTATTTCCTCAATTATGAAACCCTCCCACGAGGCCCCCACCCGCGGGTGAACATCAAGTTCCCGCGGACCCTTCAGGCCAAGCAGGAAGTGAAAAACTCCCGTGTCGCGTATGTATAACTTCGGGCTTTTGACCAGCCTTTTCCCTATATTCACAAAATACGGCGGCATTCTGCGTATAAGGAAGATCCCTTCAAAAATATCCAGGTAATGCGCCACGGTGTGATGCGATATTGACATGGCGTTCGCAAGTTCCGAAAGGTTCAGTATATTGCCGTGCGTGTGCGCAAGCATTTGAAGGAATTTGTAAAGCCCGGGCGCTTCTATCCTGAATCCGAGGCGCGGAATATCCCTTTCAAGAATGGCGGAGAGATAATCGCTCAGCCACAGAATTCTTTGTTTTCCTGAGGCGAATTCGTACAGTGGGGGAAATCCTCCCCAAAACCAGCGCTGGAAAAAAAATTTCGGCCTGGTAGAAAGTTCTTTCATCGAAAAAGGAGACATCTCCACCATCCCTACGCGGCCGGCCAGAGATTCGCTGATAGTCTTTTTAAGAGCCGGGTTGGAGGAGCCGGTTATCACGAACATCCCGGGTCTGCGCGCCGAATCAATTATTGCCCTGAGCGCAGGGAAAATTTCAGGCAGGCGCTGGGCTTCGTCAAGAACGAGGTTTGAGGTGTTGCGCTCCAGAAAGCCCTGCAGGTCTGATTGCAATGCCTGAAAATCGGAGGGCTTTTCCATGTCCAGATAACGCCATTTTTTCAGCTCGTTCTTTACAAAAGTGGTCTTGCCGCACTGTCTTGGGCCGGTTATGAAAACCACGGGAAAGGTTTTTAGTTTTATTCTGAAAATTTCCGAATGCTCTCTTTTTATCATATCTTGTATTTTGGCATAAATAGTTCCAATTTTCAAGGCTATGCCAGTGCCGTATCAGGGCCTATGGCCATCAAACGGCCAAGGCCTGCGCCGGCGCCATATCAAGACTGTGCCCGCCGCGTTGTATTGGCGGGGCTATGTTCATCAGATGGCCAGGAGATTATTTTTTCCTTTTCGCTCAGGATCCCGGATGCGCGCTTACTATTTCCGCGAGGTCGCGGACCTCTACGCCCGCGCCTCCCAGGTCTTTGACGCCGTCGGACAGCATTTTCAGGCAATACGGGCAGGACGTGGCGATTATGGAAGGTTTCGTTTCAAGCAATTGTTTCACCCTGGCATGGTTGATCCTCGGCTCCGCTTCCTCAAGCCAGAACCTGCCCCCGCCCGCGCCGCAGCAAAACCCGTGCTCCCCGGATTTTTCGTGTTCAACTACTTCAAGCCCTGAAATACCTTTCAGGATATCCCGGCTGGGCCGGTACATGGAGTTGACTCGCCCTAAATAGCAGGAGTCGTGAATGACCGCGCGGCCGGGTGTATTGCCGCCGGGCTTTCCGCCGAAGGCGTCCGCTAATCCAGCGGACGCTCGCTGTGTTTGGCGAGCGGACCCGCCGGGTTGTTTTCCGCCACACTGCTCGGCGGACCCGCCGGACTGTTTGGCGGGGGCGGGAAGCCGGCCGCTTTCCATGAGTTCCGATATGAGCTGGGAATGATGGCTAACCTCGTAGGTCCCGCCGAAATCCGAATATTCGTTCTTCAGCGTGTTATAGCAGTGCGGACACGGGGTGACGATTTTTTTAACCTTTAAATCGTTAAAAAGTTTAATATTGGCCTCGATAAGCGCCTGGCCCACGGCCTCCTCGCCCAGCCGGCGGGCGGTTTCGCCGCAGCACGCTTCGCTTTCGCCCAGTACCGCGAAAGAGACGCCCTGCTCCTTAAGGAGCCCGGCGAGGCTGCGGCTTACCTTCTGCGCGCGGTCGTCAAAAGCCGCGTTGCACCCCAGGTACAGCAGGTATTCGGCGCCGGGATTTTTTTCAAGAAGGGGAAGATCCATTCCCTTCGCCCACTCCAGCCGCTTGTCGGCGCCCATGCCCCAGGGGTTTGAGTTGGTCTGCAGCCCCTTGAAAACGCGCTTAAGCTCGGCGGGGAACTGCCCCTTCATCAGCACTTCGCTCCGGCGCATGGAATTTATCCGCTGGACGTGGGAAATATTCAGCGGGCAGGCCTGCTCGCAGGCCTGGCACGTGGTGCAGTCCCAGGCCTCCTGGGCGGCGATCACGTCCGGAACCATCTCTTTGGACGGCTCTTTTGTCTTGTCCCCGGAAAGCAGCCGGGGAGCCTCGTCGTCTACAAGGAAGTGTTTCTGCTTGTTTATCACGTCACGGGGGGAAAGTTTTTTATCGGTCTGGGCGGCGGGGCACATGTCGGTGCATCTGCCGCATTCGGTGCAGGTGTAGAGATCCAGCGCCTCCTTCCAGCTCAGGTCCTCTATGCGGGGAGTGCCGAAAGTCTCCACCGATTCGTCTTCCAGGGGCAGCTTCGTCAGCCGTCCGCTGCGGTAAAACGGCCTGAGATAGACGTTAAAAAGCGATGTGATGATATGCATATGCTTGCCCATCGGCAGATATACCAGGAAAACCAGGATCCCGAGGCAGTGCAGCAGAAAGGCCGCATGGCCGGTAAATGACGACACCCCGCCGCTCAAGCCCGCGTCGAAGAGGATGTCGGTTATCATAAGGCCGAGTATCATCAGCAATACGAATAAAGCGGCGGGGGTGTTAAGCAGGCGGGGGACCTTAAGGACATATCTCCGCACGAGGGCGAAAATCACCATCACGGAAACCATTATTACGGCGGCGTCTTTGAACAGAGAAAGAAAATTCCCGGCGAGTGTTCCGGGCGCGAACCCCGGCAGGTAGAAATCAAATCCGGCGAAAGCCATGCCGAACATCGTAATTGTGCGGAGCGACAGGACGCAAAAGCCCCAGAAAATGACGGCGTGCATTACGCCGGGCAGAAGATCCTGGAAAAGCTTTTTCTGCCCCAGGAAGATCGTCAGCAGTTCCTTCAGGCGCGCGCCGTGATCAGCTATTGTGTCCGGCGCAGGAGCGCAGGCCAGCATAAGGCGGTATCTGAGGTATACCGCCCTGGCGAAAAAAAACAACGCCGCCGGTATCGCGATTCCGATGATCCATCCGTCAGCAGGATGCCAGGTCATTTATTTATTGTTTTTCTTCTGCGGCGCGGCGGTAGACTATCGCCACTACGGTCCTGTCATTGCCGCCCATGCTTATTGACAAAGCGTAGGGCCTGCTGTCAGAAACCTCTATCTGAGCGTTCCCGGCCTTGCGCGTGAGCTGCTCCCAGATTGTCACCGCCTGGCGCACCCCGCTTGCCCCCGTGGGATGCCCCCAGCCTATCAACCCGCCCGTGGTGTTAAAGGGGATCTTGCCGTTCCTGGCCGTGTGTCCGGCGCTTACAAAATCAGGGCCCTCGCCCTGTTTAACCAGGCCTATCGCCTCTACCGAAAGGATGCCTGTGATAGTAAAACAGTCGTGGCACTCTACGGTTCCGAGGTCGCCGGCACGTATCCCGGCCGATTCAAGCGCCATTTTTACGGCCCGCTCGGTAGTATCAAGCCGCGTCAAATCCGAAGGGGCCGCCGTCAAATCCGCCTCAACAGCAGCGAACCCGACGACCTCTATCGCGTCTTTTTCAGCGACGCCCGCCTTTTTCAGACCCTCTTCGGAAACAACGGCTATCGCCGCCGCTCCGTCGGAAACCTTGGAACAGTCATACACATTGAGCTGGTCTACAAAAGACCTCGGGTTGGGCTTGGTCAGCGCCGCCGCCTCCAGGTCTTCCTGGGTATTGTGATATTCCTGGGCGGTCGGAACGAGCCTGGCGTTTTCAACGGCGTTCCTGTACCAGCGCGCTAACGCCTTGCGCGTGCGTTCCATGCCGTATTTGTCAAAATACGCGCCCGCTCTGTCGCTGAACTTGCCGGGGAAGAAAAACGCGTGGCCGGATTTCCGCTCTTTGTACCAGCCGGCCCCGGCCAGTATATCCGCTCCGTATATCGCCTTCACGGTGTTCTGGACCTCGACACCCAGGGTCAGAACAACGTCGGCGGTCTCAGCCAGCACCGACTTGATGGCGGTCACCAGCGCGAGCCCGCCGGAACAGCAGGCCCCCTCCACGCGGCAGCTGGGCTTCCATTTCAGCCCTTCGTCTATGAAGGGGATCAGGGCCGCCAGGTTGCCCTGGTTGTTGAACTTTGCGGCCATAAAATTCCCTATGACGCCTTCGTCGACGTTGCCGGCGCCGCCGACCAGCTTCAGGGCGCCCTGTCCGGCCTCTTTTATATATTCCTCAAGTCCCGGCCTGGGTTTTTTGGGATTGAATTCTTTCCGTCCGCTTCCAAAAGCGACAGTATTGTAACCGGCTGTCATGAATACGCGTTTTCTAAGTTTTTTCATAAGTTCTCTCCGTTAACTGCGGTATCCGGTATTCGGTTACCGGTTACCGGTTACTGGTTACTGGTTACCGGTTTAAAATATTTGTTGATAGGCCCGTAGACATGATAAAAGCCGGAAAGAAGCACCATGTTGACGTCTTCTTCGCTTTGGGCCACTTTATCGGAAACAAGTTTCAACCCGATCTCGCGGGAACGCTCGCCGTAGCGCTTGGCCAAATTCGCTCCCGGTGTATCCATCGCCGCCAGCTTTCCGAAAAAATCCTCCAGCGCGGCTTCTTTTTTCGGATGTTTTACCGCCGACTTCCAATTAAGCTGCGGCAGCGGCGTCGGGCCCATTCTTTCATCGCAGGCGGCCTGGAACGCCGAAACCGGCAGGTATCGCTTTGTATCGGGGTCGTAGATGCCGGCGGGGCGGTTTTTCTCATACTTAAAGAAGCCGTCTTTCTGGGAACCGTCGGAGCGCTGTCCGCCCCGGACTCCCGCCGAAATCATGCGGTCAAGCAGCGGGCTGTGGAGGACTTCCGGGGACACCTTGCCGCAAGGTGTCCCCAAACGCCCGTTCATGACGCTCATTATGTACTGGCAGACATCGAGCCCGACGTAATCTATCAGTTGGAAAATACCCATGGGGCGCAGCAGGAAATCTTGGGTGACCCTGTTTACGGTGTAAACGGCTTCGGCAAAAGACATTTCGGCGGAAAGGCGCCCGGCCTCCGAAATGCCGTGCAGCGCGTCGCGCATGAAATGGCCGTTGCCGATAAACCCGGCGAAGTCATTGGAAGGCACCACGATCTTCCCCAGGTTCTTGGCGAAGACCAGGGCGAAATCCACAAGTTCGCTTTGCGTCGAGTCGGCCCGGATGAGCTCCACCAGTTTCTGGATAGCCGGGGGATTGTAAAAATGAACGCCCAGTATCCGGCCGCCCAGGCCGGCCTTTTCGTCAACTTCATGGATGGGTATGGAGGAGGTGTTCGTGAAGATCCAGGGAGATTTGGCGTTGTTTTTATTTATCTGTGAAAGCAGTTTCACCTTAAGCCCGGGGTTTTCGATGATGGCCTCAAATATCAGGCCGGACTGGTAAGCGGATTCAAGCCTCGTGGAGGGACGCACGATTCCGATGACGTCCGCGACGTAGCGGTCTATTATATCCTTGTTGTCGACCAGGTCCGCATGATCTTCGTAGACTTTCCTCAGCGGCACTATTTTCTTCTCGGCTGCCTTCTGGACCTGGACCTTCAGATACTTCATAAGCCCGCCCAGGGCCTGATCAGAGACGTCGATGGCGTTAAGCACGAACTGCCTGGATTTATTCTCGGGTTTGGAGGCTAGATCGGTCATCTCCATGGCGGTCAGCAGCAGGATGCCGCTGCCCATTTTCCCGGCGGCGCCGAGCACGGTCACGTTTTTAAGTCTTTCAGCGTAGTTCATATCTTCTTCTCCTGTTTGCGAATAACGCAAATAATTGTAACTACTCAGGTCTGTCGTCGTAGTGGCAGAGTTTACTCTGCCCAAAAAGGCAAAGCAAGCTTTGCCACTACAAAAAATACGTGAAAAATACGGAGAACCTGAGTAGTTACGAATAATTACGAATAACACGAATAACCGTCAATTCGCGTCATTCGTTTTTTAATTCGCGCAATTCGCTTTTCCAGTTCGGTTTGCGCTTTTCCAGGAACGCGCGCATGCCTTCGGTCCCCTCGTTGCCGAAAAGGGCTCCAAACTCCTCGGATTCCATAACGCAGCCGTTGTCAACTCCGTTCAATAACCCGGCCCTGGCCAGTTTCTTAACCTTACGGACGGCCTTCGGACCCGCCGCTATTATTTTCTGCGCGATTTTCAAAACTTCAGGCATAAGCTGGTCCGGCTCCACCACTTTCTGGACAAGCCCCATGCGCAACGCCTCTTCGGCGGAGATAAGGCCGCCGGTAAGCAGCATATAGAGAGCGTTGCCCAGCCCCGCCAGGCGGGGAAGCCGCTGCGTGCCCGCATAGCCGGGCACGAGGCCCAGGCTGACCTCCGGCTGGCCGAATTTGGCGGCGGAGCTTGCGACCCTGATATCGCAGGACATCGCCAGCTCGCACCCGCCGCCGAGGGCAAATCCGTTAACGGCGGCGATGACCGGCATTTCAAGGTTTTCAAGACTGCGGAACGTGGCCTGCCCGGCCTTTGAGAAAGCTTCCCCTTCGACGGGACCCATGCCTGACATCTCGGCTATGTCGGCTCCCGCCGCGAAAGCTTTTCCCTCGCCGGTGATTATCATCACCTTTAGTTCCGGCCTGCGGGCCGCTGCGGCAATAAGGTCGTCCATCTCCCCAAAAAAACGCGAGTTGAGAGCGTTAAGAGCTTTCGGTCTGCTGAGTGTAACGGTCAGTATGCCGTCGGTTTCCGCGGTTTTTAAAATCTCGTAATCCATATTAGCCTCCAGGGGTAAGAGGTTAGGGGCGAGGGGTTAGGGAAGGAGTTTCTTATTTCTGCACCCTATCCTCTAACCCCTATCCTCTAACCCCTAATCCTTTTACCCAGTTCCTCTTTCAGGACGGGAACAACCTTAAAGAGATCTCCCACTATCGCAAAATCCGCTTTTTCCATGATGGGCGCGTCGGGATCGGTATTTACGGCGATAATAAACTTCGAGGAACCCATGCCGGCGAAATGCTGGGTGGAGCCCGATATCCCGCACGCGATATAAAGCACCGGCGAGACGACTTTTCCCGTCTGGCCGACCTGGTGGGCGTATTCTATCCAGCCTTCATCCACGGCCACTCTGGACGCTCCCACGGCGGCGCCCAAAGTCCTGGCCAGTTCCCCTATGACCTTAAAACCTTCCGGACCTCCCGTCCCGCGGCCGCCGGATATCACTATATTGGCCTCCGTCACGTCCATGACGCCTTCAGCGGCCTTGATCGCCTTGCGGACTTCGGCGCGTATGGCAAGGTTTTCCAGGGAAAGCGGGACTACCTCCGGAGGAGCGGAGGGGGTTTCCGCGGCCGGGAACACGTTGGGACGCAGTGAAATGACTTTTTTGTCTCCCAATAATTCGACTTCGGCCAGAAGTTTGCCGGAATAAACAGGGCGGATCACCTTCAGCGGCCGCGCGTCGTAAAGGATTTCCGTCACGTCGATGGCCAGCGCCGCGTCCAGCCTGGCGGCAAGGCACGCCGAAAGATCCCTGCCCAAAGCCGTCGCTCCCGTAAGGAAGACGTCGGCATTAAACTGCTCCCCCGCCGCCGCAAAGGCTTGCGCGTACGCTTCGCTGGAATATTTTTCGAAAATCGCGCCTTCAGCCGTATAAATTTTTGAAAAACCGAGGTTTTCCAGCCCGGGGACCAGGTCCCGGCCGTTAAAAAGCGCCGCGCCCAGCGGAACGCCCAGCTTCGCGGCGATTTTCGCGCCGGCGCCGGCGGCCTCCCGCGTAATCTTTTTTATTTTCCCTTCGGAAGTTTCAACCCAGACGAGGACACCAGCCATAGTTTTCTCCTTAAATTTAAAGAGGATAGGGGCTAGGGGTTAGAGGTTAGGGAAGGAGTTCCTTATTTCTGCACCCTATCCTCTCGCCTCTATCCCCTCACCCCTAAATCACTTTCGCCGTCTCTGAAAGCCAGGCCGCGCATTTGCCGGCGACTTCTTCCGGCGAGCCGGCAACCTTGACTCCGGCGGACCTTGCCTGAAGCGGACGCAGCGCCGTGACGCGGCTTTTGGGCTGGGCGGCGGCCAGCCCAAGCTCCGCCAGCGTCATCTTTTTTATTTCCTTGTTTTTAGCGCGTTTGATCGCGATGAGAGTGGGATAGCGGGGTTCATTGAGCCCCTTCTGGCACGAAATCGCGGCCGGAAGCGCGGTTTCGATCTCAAGGGAACCGCCTTCGATGTCGCGAACGACCGTGGCCTTATCACCGGAAATTTCTATCTTGCTTGCCGCCAGCACATGCGGGATGCCCAGCCGGTGGGCCACCACCGCGGCGGCGGCGTCATTTTGCGTATCGATCATTTCCCGGCCGCAAAGAATTAACCGGGCCGACAGGCCTTTTATGGCGGCGGCCAGGATCCCGCCCTGTGTTACGAGATCGGCCTCGACGGCCGGAGCATCGGATATCAGGATCGCCCGCGCCATTCCCATGGCCATAGCCATGCGGATCGCCGTCTCGGAGCGTTGGGGCCCTATGCAGACTCCCACAACTTCCCCGCCGTCTTTTTCCGTAATTCGCAGCGCTTCCTCCACGGCGTATTCGTCGTAGGGATTAAGTATGAATTTTACGCCGTCTTCCACGATAGCGCCCTGGTTAGCGGGATGCGGTTTTACCGCCGCCTCGGTGTCCGGAACCTGCCGTATGATAACTGCGATATTCATATGTTCACTCTCCGTGTTTAGTTAGAGGCGAGAGACGAGGGGCGAGAGGATAGAAACTGACCAACTCTTTTACTATTCTCTATATCCTCAACACGATTAATTCCCTAAAATTCTTAATCTTCTCCATCCCCTCGCCTCTATCCTCTAACCTCTCGCCTCACTCTCCTAATATGCTGCGGGCTATGACGCACCTTTGTATCTCGGAAGTTCCTTCGTAAATCTCGGTGATACGCTGGTCCCTGTAAAGCCGCTCGATCTTATATTCTTTCATAAACCCGTAGCCGCCATGGATCTGAAGCGCCTTATGGCATACGCGGTGGGACATTTCGGAGGCGTAAAGCTTGATCATGGCGGCTTCTTTCATGAATTTTTGCGTGTGCGATTCTTTCATCCACGCCACGCGCAGCAGCATGGTCCTGGCGACTTCCACTTCGGTGGCCATATCGGCCAACATGAACTGGAGTCCCTCCAGTTCCGCGATCCGATTCCCGAACTGAACCCGTTCCTTGGAGTAACGGACAGCCTCCTCCAGCGCCGCTTCGGCGATGCCCACCGCCTGGGCGGCTATGCCGATGCGTCCGCCGTCAAGCGTGGCAAGCGCCACCTTCAATCCCTTATTTTCGGCGCTAAGCAGCGAATCGGCCGGAACGCGGCACTTGTCAAAGACCATCTCGGTGGTGCTCGACGATCTTATTCCCATCTTGTTCTCATGCTTGCCGACCTTGAACCCCGGGATATCCGTTTTAAGAAGAAAGGCCGAAATTCCCCTGGCCCCCTTTTCCTTGTCCGTCTGGAAGAACACGATCATCACGTCGGCTATGCCGCCGTTTGTGGTGAAATTTTTTGTCCCCGACAGCTCGAAATGATCGCCGTCTTTGACGGCCGCAGCCCTCAAAGAACCGGGATCGCTGCCGGCGTTCGCCTCGGTCAGGGAAAAACAGCCGATCCACTCCCCGGAGACAAGCTTGGGCAGATATTCGCGCTTCTGTTTTTCCGTTCCGAACTCGAGGATGGCGTCGTTGACAAGGGAATTCTGGACTGAAACGGCCACGGCGGCGCCGGCATCGGCCTTGCTGAACTCTATTATGGATGCGGCGTAAGCCACGGCGCCGGCGTTGGAGCCGTCATATTCCTCAGGCACCGTCATGCCCAGGTAGCCCAGAGCGCCCAGTTCTTTCAAAGCCTTAAGGTTGACCTCGGCTTTTTCATCCAATTCCGCTGCGACAGGCGCCAGTTTTTCGCGGGCGTAGCGGCGGGCTCCGTCAATGATCATCTTCTGCTCTTCGTTGAACGTAAAATCCATGCTTTCATTCCTCCTATGCTGGTAAGCGTGCAGGCTGGTATGCGGGGATGCTTTTCAGAGCCTGCCAGCTTACTCGCCTGCCAGTAAACAATCGGCCTGAACCGGCCGTCCGATGAACACAGAGCGCCGCCGCAAATAAATATTACATAATAGCGGCAGCCTGAATCAAACCTTTGGTTGTGCCGTGTGGGCCAGGTAGAGGTGGAGGTGAAGGTAGAGTAAGAAAATACGGTTACTTTACCTATACCTATGCCCGTCAGACCGCCTATTTGAATTCGAGTTCGTAAAGATACGGCATGTTCTTTTTTTCAATAGTGAAGAATATTTTCTCCCCGCCTTCGGAGGAGAAGGCCGCCTGCTCCTTGGCGCCGAAGCAATACTCTTCCTTCCTGCAGGTCAGCACGTTTTTCGGGACGCCCCACGGCCCCCACGGATAATCGCCTGTCCGCATCAGGACCGCGCCGCCCTCGGCGCCGGAATAAAGCGCCAGATACTCCTTGAGGTATTCATTGTAGGAAACGGAAAATTCATCCGGCATGTTTTCCATCACAGGGGTTATTTCACTTATGTCGGAAGTCCAAAGCCCCGAGGACGCCTCAAGGCTGTAATAAACGTATTGCTCCCTGTCGGCTATATTTTCCGCTTTCACCCTGGCCAGCGCGGCCGCGTATTTGCCGGGTTCCGTCATTTCCCTGCCGTAGACATAAAGCCACCCGTCGCGGTCAGACCAAAGCGCGGAACCGAAAGCCGGCTCAATATCGTTCCAGAAAGCGTGAAGGCCGCGGACTTTCAGCATTTTGTAGGGACCGGCCGGGTTTTCGGAGAACGCCAGTCCCTGGCCGACCCTGAAATGATCGTAGACCTGCGGCCCGTAATTATTCATCAGGGAGTAATAAACGTAATAGCCGGCATTTGTCTTTAAACCCGCCCTGGGCCAGAACTTCCTGACCGAAGTATATTCGGCGAATTCCGCGGTGAACACCGGGAGCGGCCACCTGTTCTCGTCGGCTATATATTTAAAACCGCCTCTCGCGGAGTAAGGGGCCGTGGATTCGAGCACGGCCAGGCCGCCGTCCACTATGCCCCACAGCGAAACTTCCCCCTTTCCTTTCAGCTCGCCGGTCCAGATATTGTTAAGGAACCAGAGCGTTTTTCCATTTTCAAGAGCCACGGAGTAATTGCCGCCCTGCCCGACGACGGGAAAGGAAGAGATCGGGGGCGAGAGCATCGGCCCTATCTCTTTGATCAACATTTCGGCCCTGGACGGCGCGGCGGCGGGCTTGTCCGCCATAGTCCCGGCGGCGGCGGGAACGGCCGCGGTGGATTTCAACATCCCGGCCGCCTGGCCGCTTTGCGGACCGGCGGCCTTTAAGACGGCAGCCGGCTGGGCGGCCCGTGAGAACCCTGAGGCAAAAAAGATTATCAGGGCGGAAGTTTTAAATATTCTCATCCCAATGCTTGCGTAGGCGCCGTAACAGACGCTATGCGTATCAGACGCAGGGGAAACCGCTTGTGCGGTGTCCACCTGTGCCGTGCCCGCCGCGTTGTATTGGCGGGGTTTAATCCCCCGGAAAGGGTGCCGCCAATTTTTCCGCGACAGGACCGAAAAAGTAATGTTTCTTCACCGCCTCATGGACTTTCCACCGGCAGGTCAGGCCCTTGGGAAACACCGCTATATCACCCGCCTTTATATTCACCTCCGAAGCGCCGCTTTTTAAAGAGCGTTCATCGCGTTATGGCGTTTATCGGGTTTATAGAGTCACGGCGCCGGGCATTCAGGAACTTACCGCAACGCTAAAACTCCATAACCCCGTAACGCTGCAACGCTTTTATCATATAATACAATCAAGCGGCATTTCAACAATCACCGCGGCGCGGCATGGATAACTCCGCTTATACTTTGTAACATATTTTTCATTGTAATTTAACAACTATCTGGTAGACTATTACTATGGAATGTTCCCGCAGGGCCGGAAAGGGTATTCTAAAGGGCTTGGGAGCCTTAGCCGCCGCTTTTGTTTTTTTTGCCGCCCTCTCGCCCGTAAGCGCTCAGGCCTCACTAAACCCGAAGAACACAGATGTAAGCTCTACCACCGCCAATTTTACCTGGGACACGGGCGGTTCCCCCTATGTCATCGCGCTTTCAACGGCAAGTGATTTTTTAGTTGTCGCGGCCACCGGCTCATTGACCGGCACGACTACCACCTATATCAACCTTATTTCCAACGACATTTATTATTTTAGGGTAAAATGCTCCACGGATAATAATTCCGCTTATGCCCTGAACCAGATCTCCACCGTCACTTATGCCGCTGCGCCGTTCGGCCCTTATTTCATATCCGATTTTTTCACCGCTAACTCCTCTTACAGCGCGTCGGTCAACATGGGTTGGAATACCAACGGCAATCCGGAATGGACCGACTATATGGTGAGTTACTCGACCGACAGCGGGCTTGCCGGCGCCGCCTCGTTCAGCGAGCCCTGGCCGCCGGTGGATATAGGCGGGCTGAAAGCCAATACCACTTATTATTTCAAGGTAAAAGCCGTAAACCTCTACGGCAACCCCACGACCGAAACCGGCATTATCTCCACCGCCACGCTTGCCTTGAAACTGTCCGGCATCGATAACGCCGTTTATGAAACCAGCGCGACGGTTTCCTGGACGCCGGTTTCAGGCAGCGCGCAGGCCCAGACTTCGGAAGGCTACCGGCTGATACTTTCATCTTCTCCCATTTTTGCCGATACTCTCTTATTCTGGAACACCTTAACCAACACCGCGGCAAGTAAAGACTTGACACCTCTTGACCGGAACACCATATATTACTATCGCGTGGGCGCTTTAAACTGGAACGGCGCCCCTAATTTTGACGAGCTGCGCAATTTTACAACGCTCGCCGCCAAACCCCAGAACCTCACACTATTAAGCATAGGCGCCGATTCCGCCAGTCTTGCCTGGACCGCACTGCCCCTTACTCCCTCCACAGCCACCGCCCAGGCTTATACGCTTGAGGCCTCGTCCACGAATTTTAACGGCGCCGGCCTTTACCTGACCTCCGCAACCTACAACATGACGGACAACACGCTTACCCTTCCCGGCCTGGACGCGAATACCACTTACTATTTCCGCGTCGGTTCCCAGAACCAGGGGCTTACCCCCAACTATTCCACAAGCGCCGCCGCTATAACCCTGGCTCTGCCGCTCTCGCTCGATCATTTAAGCGAAAGCGTTTCGCCGCATAGCATAACCATAATTTTAGATGACCCGTTCCCTTTAAGCCCGCAGGGCTATTCCTGCGAAGGTTATATCCTTGAAGGCTCCTCAAGACCTTTCGGATCAGGCGCGGTAACACATTCTTCAGCGTCATACTCAAACTTCACCGACTCGCTGATGCTTGAGGGCTTGCGCGCCAACACTACTTATTACCTGCGTATGGCTACCTTGAACTGGGCCGGGACGCCTAATTACGTGGCCCTGTCCCCGGTCGTTACGGCCATGCCGGCGCCCTTAAGTTCGGTGGTTCTAACGGATATATGGCAGTCAAGCGCGACTATCTCTTTCCCAAGCGTTAATTCCGACGGTTATATTGTTGAAGCCTCCACCTTCGAATATTTCAACGTCTTTTTAAGCTCTTTCACCGCCAGCGCGGCGGCGACCTCCCTGACCGTATCGGGGCTGGATGAAAATACGCTCTATCGTTTCAGGACGGGCGCTCTTTATAACGGCGCCACCATATACACGCTCACAACGCCGGACATTAAGTCAACCCTGTCCTTACCTTTGACTAACCAGCAGATAAGCGGGGTTTTTTACTCAAGCGTCGCCGTTTCCTGGACCCCTTTGGCCGTAGGCCCGCAAAAGATGACAGCTGAAGCTTATATTCTGCAAACATCCACTTCCCAGTCTTTTGACACGGTGCTTTATTCCTCCTCTACCGCGCACATAACCAGCGCGAACCTGAGCATAGAGAACCTTCTGCCGAATACGAGCTATTACTTCAGGGCGGCCACCGTCAACTGGGACGGAGAAAGGAACTATGTTTATACGCCGGACACTTCTACTCTCGCCAATGCCCCGGTTCAGTCCCCTGTCCAGGCGACGGCCTTCACCGGCCTGACCACGGGCCAGATGACGGTCAACTGGACGGCCAACCCAAACCCTTCCGACACGCTTTATCTGGTACGCCTGTCTTCTAATTCCGATTTTTCGCCGCCGGTATTTTCATCCGGCACAAAGAACGTCCACGCCTCTTTCACGGGGCTTATCCCCAACACCACTTATTATCCGCAGGCCACCGCCTTGAACCGGCTTAACATCCCCACCGGGCCTATTGATTTCAACCCCATGGCCACACTGGCTTTCGATCCCGTGCCCGGGGCTTTCTCCGGCATCGGCGTCTCCTCCGTTACTCTTAACTGGGGACACGGGTCCAACCCGGTCGGCGGCACTTACTATGTACCGGAGATCTCTTCAAGCTCCGCCTTTGCCGCACCGGTGTCTTCTTACGTCACCCTGAACAATAGCGCCACTTTCTACGCCCTGGTTTCCAACGCCACTTATTACCTGCGCGTTTCAGCTTTGAATCTGACCGGCGTAGGCACCACGCCCACAAGCCTGGGTGCTGCCCTGACATTGCCGGCAACGGCTTATCTCCTGGCTTTTGAAAACGCATTTTCCGGCCTTATGATAGACGGCTTCACGCTGCACTGGGCGGACAACGGCAATTCATCCTTTACGATATATAATCTTGAAGTCTCCACCGCCCAAGATTTCAATGCTTGGGCCAGCAGCAAGACCGCGTCCGTGCCCGGATTTAATTACACGTTCACAGACCTTGGAATAGACACCACCTATTGGGCTCGCATTCAGACCAGGGGCCAAAGCGGCATAACGACCGGTTTTGTGGTGGCCGGCTCCACAAAGACGATATCCTACGCTCAAAGCAGCGTCATAGCAGCGGTGGATACTACCGTGACCCTTGACGCCTCCTACGGCGTCATCACGGTCCTGATCCCCGCCGGTTCGCTGGGCGGCACCATCAAATTGTGGTTAAAGCCGGTCACCTCGTTTATGCCGCCGGTCTCGGAGGCCGCTGTTTTACGGGAAACCGGCATCGGCCTTGAGATAACGCACTTTCCTCCGGTCTTGTTATTAAACCCGCTGACCATAATCCTGCCTTACAGGATAAGCGATCTGCCCGCCGGCATAGACCGGTCCAGGCTTATCATAGCGCTTTACGACGAGATAAATAACGTCTGGGTGCCGCTGCCGTCGGTCTCCGACACCGCCGGCAACAAAGTCACGGCCCGGACCTGGCATCTCTCCACGTTCCAGCTGATGGAAACCATCCCGGGCGCCGGGCTTTCCGCCGTCAAAATATTCCCGAATCCCTACACCCCGTCAAGCGTCAGCGGTGTCATGCATTTCACCAATCTGCCCCCCTACTGCAGGATAAAGATCTACACTTTCCTGGGCGAACTGGTAAAAGAATTTTCAGCCGACGTCAACGGCATGGCCGACTGGGCCGGGACCAACACGGGGGGCCGGAAAGTGGCCAGCGGTATCTATATAGCTTTACTCGAGACCAGGAATAAAAAGAGCAGTAAAACCTTTAAAGTGGCGATAGAAAGATGAAAAAAGCAGGGGCTAGGGGTTAGGGGCTAGGGACTAGGGTATAAGGAAGAGCGGGTAAAGTTCACAATGCAGAATAAACGACTTAAAACAAAAAGTATAAACCGCAAAATGGAAAAAATTCTGCGCATGGTTTTCTATTTCCTGGTTTTAACTATACCCTATACCCTATACCCTATACCCTGTTGTTTCGCCGCCGGTTTCGACAAGAACTCCGCCGGCACCGCCAGCGTGCAGTCCCTTAAAATAGCCGTGGATGCGCGCGGCGTGGCCCTTGGCGAGGCCTTTTCCGCCCTGGCGGACGGCGCCTCCGCCCTTGACTGGAATCCGGCCGGCCTCATCAAGATAAAAAAGCAGTCCCTGTCCTTCATGCATTCGCCGTATCTCGCGGGCACTTACATGGATTTCTTCGCCTACGCGCAAAACGCGGGCGCGGTGGGATCCTGGGGCGTGGCTTTTAAATACATGAACTACGGAAGCATAAAGAAGACCGATTCAAGCGGCGTGGCCTCCGGCGGATTCACACCGTATGATATGGTTGCAAACGTGGGGTTTGCGACTTATATCACGGGGTTCAACAAGGAACCGGAGGAAAGGTTCGTGCTGGGCGCCACCGGCAAACTCGTCAGGTCGCAGATACTTCTGGCGGATAACACCGTCTCGGCGGACATAGGGATACTGTTCCCCTACTTCTTTGACAACCGCTTCCAGCTGGCCATGACCGCTCAGAACATAATGGGCACGTTAAGGTATGACAGGGAGGAGTATCCCCTGCCGCTTATACTGCGCCTGGGAAGCGCGACAAAGATTAACAATTATTTCATTTTGACCGCCGATCTGGTGGCCGCCAGGGACAACTATCCTTTCCTGGCCATGGGCGGAGAATTTAAAATAAGCGTTCGCAAGACAGCGCTGTTCCTGCGCGGCGGCTTCAATACCCGTGCCGTCACGGACATAAGCGGCTTCAGGAACCTGACATTCGGCACGGGCTTTAAATACGGCACTTATTCAATAGACTATTCCCTCTCGCCTTTCGGCAGCCTCGGTTCCGTCCACAGGATCTCCGCGGGACTAAACTTTTAACCAGTAGGTAGTTGGGTAGTAGGTGGTAGGTGGTAGGTGGTAGGTGGTA
>JAHJSU010000169.1 GCA_018829985.1 Elusimicrobiota bacterium
GTGGCCCCGCATATCCCAACCTGGCGGGAGACCGCTGTAGAACCCGCCCCGGCCGACGACTAACCAAACAACTCCCGCCGCATGATACGGCCGCCTAAGGCGGACGCGGGGGTTTTTTTAAAATTCCAGAAAACCGCCCCGAGTTTTGTATTATAGCGGTAAGGGAAGATTTCCGCGGGTTTTTTTAAGCGTGAAAAGATTAAGGTCGGGAAAGAATGTGCGATAACTGGTCTCATGTTTCCTACAAATTATGGACCATTTAGATAGATTGGAAAGTCAGAGCATCTTTATCATCCGTGAGGCATATGCGCAATTGAGAAAAGTCGCAATGCTTTGGAGCATGGGCAAGGATTCAACAACCCTTCTTTGGCTGATCCGGAAGGCATTTTTTGGCGAAATTCCCTTTCCCGTCATGCATATTGATACCACCTATAAATTCGGGGAAATATATGAATTCAGACATAAATTCGCCGAAGAGTGGGGTTTTAATCTGCTTATTGCCAAGAACGAAAAAGCGCTCATCAAAGGAATGGGGCCGGGAAAGGGGAAATTCAAGTGTTGCACGGAGTTGAAAACCAATGCTTTGAAGAAAGCGATCGTGAAATACGGATTCAGGGCCCTATATCTCGCCATAAGAAGGGATGAACACGGCATTAGAGCGAAAGAGAGGATCTTCAGCCTCAGGAATGAGGATTTTGAATGGAACTGTAAAAACCAGCCCCCCGAACTTTGGGATCAATATAAGACAAAAGCCGGAAAGGAGGAACACTTAAGGGTTCATCCTTTGTTAGGGTGGCGGGAGATTGATGTCTGGGAATATATAAAGAGACAGAGCATCCCTGTTGTATCCTTGTATTTCGCCAAAGGAGGAAAGCGGTATAGAAGCATAGGGTGTGAGAGTTGCTGCAATCCTGTCGCTTCCGGCGCCGATAGTGTAGATAAGATAATTGAGGAGTTGAAAACCACGAAAGTTTCGGAGAGAAGCGGCCGGGCTCAGGATAAAGAGGATGTCAATACCATGGAGCGCCTGAGGGCGCTTGGGTATATGTAAAAAGGAGTCCCCGAATATATAATGGAAGCGCTTAAATTTGTCATCGTAGGGCATGTCGATCACGGGAAATCCACACTCATAGGAAGACTCCTTTTTGATACGGATTCGTTGCCGCTGGGCAAAATTGAAGAAATCAAAAAGGCCTCGGAAGCTGCGGGAAGAGAAACAGAATTCGCCTACCTTTTGGACCACCTGGAGGAGGAGCGCCGGCGTGGAATCACAATTGAAACGACACAAGTGTTTTTTAAGTCCGGTGGAAGAGAATACGTCATCATTGACGCCCCCGGTCATGTGGAATTCATAAAAAGCATGGTTACGGGAGCCTCTCATGCGGAGGCTGCGGTTTTGATAGTCGATGTGAACGAGGGAATAAAGGAACAGACAAAGAGACATGCGCACATCGTGTCATTGCTGGGGATAAATCAGCTTATCGTGGTCGTGAATAAAATGGACCTGGAGAAGTTCAGCAAAAAGGCATTCGACCTGGTGAGAAAAGATACGGAAAAACTTTTGGGAAACATCGGAATAACAGCCCGCTTTTACGTGCCCATATCCGCTCTAAAGGGAGAAAATATCACTAAAGGGTCAAAAAAGATGGCATGGTATAACGGTCCCGCATTTCTGGAAGCCCTCAGGACACTGAAGAATAAAGAGCTTCCGGAGAATAAGCCTCTGATTTTCCCCGTTCAGGATGTCTATACGATTAAGGATAAAAGGATCGTCGCAGGGAAGCTGGAGGCGGGTATTATCAAAAAAGGCCAGTCAATAAGAATTTTGCCGCATAACCGGATAAGAAAGGTGAAATCTATTGAAAAATACCCTTGCCAGGCCGATAAAGCGACCTCCGGCGAAAGCATAGGGATTACCTGCTGCGCAGGGGACAGCATGTTTTTTAAGCGGGGCGACATAATATGTGAAGAGGGAAGAGAACCCTTTTTCGTTGATTCCTTCCAGGCGAATATCTTTTGGCTTTCAAAGCATGATCTTCACAAAGACCAAAAACTGGTTCTCAGGTGCGCTACCCAGGAAACCGCCTGTAAAATCGAAAAGATAAAAAAAAGAATAGATTCTTCCACTCTTGAAATCATTGAGGAAGATTCGGGCAGGTTGAGATATCTTGAAGTGGGGGAGGTTCTGGTAAAGGTCAAAAAGCCCATAGCGATTAAAAGGTTCAGCGACGTTCAGGAGCTCGGCAGATTCGTTCTTGTGAAGGATGAAAATACCTGCGCAGGAGGAATCGTAACTTGAAGGATACGGCGCCGCTGATAGTTCTTTGCCTTATTTCCATTTGCGCCGCCGCATGCGGCGGCCAGGGAGTTTCCGCGAAAGCGGGGGAGCGTCCCAATGTTATCCTTATAGTCCTTGATTCGGCGCGCGCCGACCATTTTTCCGGTTATGGATATGCAAAAAATACAACGCCGCAAATGGACAAGATCGGCGGCCGCGGAGCTGTTTTTCTCAGGAATTTCTCCCAGGGCACCGATACCCCGCACTCCATATCCAAAATCTTTTTTTCCCGCTATTTTTCGCTCGGGATCTTCGGAACTGATCCGCTCCCATGGGGGACAAGGCACGAAAGTCCAGGCACTATCTTTAAGACCTTCGACGGACAGCAGGTGTTCCTGAGCAATATCCTGTCGGCAAACGGCTATCGCACGGCCCTTTTCCATGACAACGCATTTTTCAGCAAGGACTCCTACCTTGCGCGGAAATTTGACGAGTACTATCCCTTTGAAACATCCCGAAACCAGCCCACCGACGGGAAAATTATTTCCGCATTGATCCCGTGGATCGAGAAAAACAAAAAGAGGAAATTTTTCATCTATTGCCATATTATGTCCCCCCACGAACCCTATCCGCCGAAAGAGGAGGATAAAGAATTTCTCCCGGATAAAGCGGGCTCTTCCGTAGACGCGCTGCGGAAAAAATTCTATGCGAGGACCGGTCCGCGCGCGCATGGGTGGAGCGGGGATGAGCTGAGAATTCTTCGGGGGCTTTATGACGGCAATCTGAAGCACACGGACAGGTGGATCGGCACATTGCACCGCAAACTCGGCGAGTTGGAGCTTGATCAAAAGACACTTCTCATTATTACGGCCGATCACGGGGAAAACCTCGGCGAACACGGTCTTTTGGGCCACAGCGGACAGCCGTTCGATTCGGTCACCCATATACCCCTTATCATGGCCTATCCTCCTCTCATACCTGCCGGGGTCAGGGTAACCGGACTTACCGAAGCTGTTGATATCATGCCCACGATACTTGAGATATGCATGATAGATCTTCCAAAGAGCAAGTCAATGGACGGGGTAAGCCTGCTTGGTCTTATCCGAGACCCGAAGGACGACAGGGAATTCGTTTTTACAAAGGATTCCATAAGAAGCGAAAGCTACAAATACATGATAAGCGAAGGACTCCTTTACGACCTCAAAAAAGATCCCCGTGAAACCAGGAATATCGTAAAGCAGAGCCCATTGGCAGCGGAGCGGCTTAAGGAGAAATTTGAAAACGCTATGAGGCCGTATAAGAAACGTTATGAAAAATCGATAAGAGAAACGCAGCCTGCATTTCCATTTTATTTCCGTATAAAAGACTTTAAGATAGCTCCCAAAGATGTTTTTGAAACGAGCTGGGTCAACGGTGATATGGCCGTCATTCTGGAGAAGGCCTCTCCCTCCAAGCCCTGGCTCCTGAACAGAAATTTCTCACGCACCGGCGGCCTCTTCTGTCTCCCCGGAAACGGGCTGCCCCCGACTCTCACCCTCTCTGCGCGGCTCCCTGAGGGGAGCTACCAGGTGTCTGTGCTGCTGGGCTCGGCCGGGAAGATCCGGCTCCCGCCCGAAAAAGCAGGCTTCCGGTTCCGGTTTGACTCAAACAACACCCCCTTTGCCTGCCCGAAGCTGATTGAATTCGCGAGGGAACAGAACGGTCTTTTTTACTACCATTTCAGGCTGGGAAAGACCCGGGTGGAACAAGAGAAATTCCAGCTCCAGTTTCATTTTCGCCCTTTGAAAGAAAGACCTTACCTCATACGCCATGTGCAATTCTCTCCGGCCCGGGGCCGGGGAAAAGAGGCCCCCAAAGCCCCCGATGAGGAGGAGTTACGCAGAAGGACGGAGCAATTGAAGTCACTGGGATATTTACACTAGCGGAATATTCCGGCCTTCCTGGCCGGCCGCTGGCGCCCGGAGCTGCACGGAAGGTGCTAGAACCATGTCCGCGAAATCCGCCGCCCTAAGATATATTGATCCCGGAAGCGGCTATACAATCCTGACCACGGGAGGCTGGATAATTGCATTCCTGCTCGGCCTTCTTGGAACTTTTACCCTGTTTTTTAGAAGGATATTCGGATTCTTTGGAAGAAATAAGAAAAAAATCACGATTCTAGTGATAATAGCAGCGGCTGCCGGACTGATCGTAACAGGAGCAATTATGAGCATGAAAAGATCACCATTTGACAAGAAGATTATCATCCTGGGATTTGACGGACTAAGTCCCGGGATAGTCGAAGAAATGATGAACGAGGGCAGACTTCCCAGCTTCTTCGCCTTGAAAGAAAAGGGATCCTACAGGCGGCTGGCCACCACAAATCCCGCTCAATCCCCTGTCGCCTGGGCTGCTTTTTCCACGGGCCAAAACCCCGGAAAGAACGGGGTCTACGATTTCATAGTGAGGGATCCCAGGACATACGGCCTGAGCCTGTCTCTTTCGGAAACCGGGACGGCAAGGGCCAAAAGAGTTATCAAAAGCCGCTGTTTGTGGCAGTATACCTCCCAACGGAAGATTCCCACCGTCGTCATCTCCTGTCCTGTTACTTTTCCCCCGGATAAGATATACGGCAGAATGCTTTCGGGAATGGGCGTTCCCGATATTCTTGGAACAGAAGGGACATTCACATTCTATACAACAGCGCCCCTGAGAAAAGACAAAGACACAGGCGGGAAGGTGTTTGAAGTAAGAAAGTCTTCCGCCATGAGCTTAAATCTCATCGGCCCGAAGGTCGCCGCCCCCGGCGGAAAGGCCGTAAATGCAAAAATCCCTTTCAAGGTTCATCTTCAGGGCCGGAACAGCGTCCGGATCCGCTATCAAAAAACAACGCTCGAGCTTAAAGCCGGCTGCTGGAGCGATTGGCAGGAGGTAGTTTTTGAGCTCGGACTATTCAGGAAGGCAAGAGGGATATTTAAATTCTACCTCGTGGAAACACAACCGGAGTTCAAGCTGTACATAAGCCCCATAAACTTCGACCCCAGAAAGCCCTTTTTCCCGATCTCTTATCCTGAAGGCTACAGCAGGGAGCTCGCAAAAGAACTGGGCCTCTACTACACCCAGGGCATGCCTATGGATACATGGGCTGTCAATGAAAAAAGACTTACAGAGGAGCCTTTTCTGGAGCAGGTCCGTGAAGTGTTGAGAGAAAAGAGGGCAATGCTCGATTTCGAGCTTGCGCGATTCAAGAAAGGCTTTCTCTTCTGCTATTTTGAATCCCCGGATATCATCCAGCATATGTTCTGGCGATACAGAGACCCCGGACATCCTCTTTTTGAAAAGAACGCTCCTGAAGAATACAAGGAAGTGATACCGGAATGGTATCGGAAAATGGACGAAATTCTGGGCAGCGTCATGGAGAAACTAGGTGAGGGGGACACACTCATCGTCCTGTCGGATCACGGCTTCGATACATTCAGAAGAGCGGCCCACGTTAATACCTGGCTTAGAAAAAACGGCTATCTGGAACTAAAAGATCCCCACGCCGGATCAGGGGGCGGGCTTTTGCGGGATATCGACTGGTCAAGAACACAGGCGTATTCCATAGGATTTGGCGCAATTTACATAAATCAGAAAGACCGCGAGAGGGATGGAATTGTCAACCCGGGAAAAGAAACAGAAGACTTGAAAAGGGAGTTGTCCCGGAAGCTAAAGGAGTGGCGGGATGACAAATACAATAAACCCATGGTGAACAATGTTTACTTGAAGGAGGAGATCTTTTGGGGAGATTACGCGGATGAAGCCCCTGACCTCTACATCGGATTCAACATAGGTTACCGCGCATCCTGGCAAACGGCCCTGGGAGCCGTTCCCAGGGACCTGGTCGAAGATAATCTGAAGAAATGGTCCGGGTCCCACCTTTTCGACCCCGAGCTCATTCCCGGGGTTATCTTTTCAAACAGAAAGATAACAAAGGAAAATCCCTCAATATATGACATCACCCCTACGATCCTGGCAATTTCAGGATTTGAAGATGAAAGTTTGAAGGAATACGACTTCGACGGGGAACCACTATTTAATTGATACAATATAGCAACTGTTAAAGATTTCCTTATAGGCATAGGGGACGTTGCGTCTTTTAGTAACTTATTATTTGTGTTATTTCCGGTTTGTTTTTAACAAGTTCTTCCCCTCTCCGAGTATAACTTGCTTACTCCACTTGAACTTACTTTTAATTCTTTTTCAAATCTGCTTCCGTTCAAACGGCCCGCCCGACGACGGCAGCCAGTTAGAGCCGGCGGCGGACCTCTCGGTGAGAAGCCTTAGAACACAGCCAATAATCGGGCATGATTAATTTTGCCGCATTCAACCGATGGGGCGGGTTTGGATGTACCGTCGGGGGGATGAAAAAGGCGCCTTTCCTTATTTCCTTATCTTTCGGGCCTTAGCTCTATTATTAATTTGCTTTTGACTGCCTGGGAAATCTTCCATAGGGTATGGAGCGTGAGATTTTGCCCGCCCCGCTCTATCCGGGAGATGGTCTGCTGTTTCGTCCCCAGTTTCTTCGCCAGTTGAACCTGAGACATATGAGCGCGATCACGCGCCAAGGCGATCTGAACAGCCAAACGCGCTTCAATATCCGCCTCGTCAAAGGCCTTGCGAAAAACGGGATCTTTCAGATCCTTTCTTAACACCTCGCTTAACGGAATCCCGGCTTTAATTTTTTTCTTCATATCGTTAGTCCCCCTTCCTTCTCAACCAGTTCGTGAATGTCCGCCTGGAACGCTCAATCTCGAACTTCGGCGCCGCCTGCGTCTTCTTCAAGAAAGCATTGGTTATCAAAATTGTTTTACCACAAATCACATAAAGAAACCGATGCTGGTGATGCTCTATCGCAGGTCGAAGCTCGCGGATATTCCCTTCCAACACATCGGCATAAGGCCTTGGTAAATTCGGTCCGTACGCCTGTAATAACGCAAGCCATTTCTTTGCTTTCGCCTCATGTTTTCTATTCAGGCTTTTAAGATAGTCCAAAGGCTGGCTGCATCCGTTTTCGTCCTGGTAGAATACGACTGTATAATCCATAATACTATTATACAGCATATACGCTGTTTTGTCAAGGGGAATGAGGCGCTATACCACTCCAGCAAAGGCAAATTGGAGATGAAGCCGGTGGCTGTAATACTCAACGACAAAGAACTTGTGCGAAACGTCATCATGTCCATCCCCTACAAGTGGTGGAAGAAGTTCAACGATTCCGAGGTCATCCCGGCCATGACCATTGAAAAACCTGTGGAGGGAAAAATTGTGGACGAGCTCCACCGCAAGCTCAAGGATTTCAGGAGGGCCTACGACGTGAACGGCATGACGCAGGCTGAGTTTGCAGGGTACGGGGCCTCTGTCCACACCCTCAATCAATTCCTGGGCGGCTATCAGAAGTTCCTGGAGCTGGTCCGCGAAAGAATGCTGTAAAGATAAACGGAAAACCGCCGGATTACATCAATGGCCGGTGGAAACGGTCCAGGAAATTCTGATCTACTTTTTTGGTTTTATGCCGTATTTCCTGTAGTAGTGCGTAGAATCAGGCAATGGTGTGTCCGGAATTTTCTCGATAATCCAGTCATTTTCCTCAGCAAGCTTCTTTAACTCCGGGCCAGGATTAATTACCATAGAAAGATCAAGGCTGAATTTGAGCATGTCTGCGTCTCCCATGCTGTTTCCGGCGACAAAAAGCGGTTCTGCTTTTATGATCGTCTCAATCGCAGCCACCTTGCCGTCCCTTTCCGTCGTCGCCCCGGCCGGAATGTCGGTAATGATTCCGTTGTGCACAACCGTCTTGTTTCCTATGACTCTGCAAGGATGAATTCCGAAGTATTTCGGGATAAATCTGTCCACGTAAAATTCCGTCGTTCCAGTTATTACCCAAACCTCAAATCCATTCTCAAAGAAAAGATAGACGAGTTTTTTCATGGGAGAAAATATTTTCTTCAGATAGTGCTCCGTATAGAAATCCATAGCCCTTTGTCGTAAAACACTTGCCTTGCGCCCCTTGTAGGTCTGGACCCTCCAAAGAAGAGCGAACTTGTGGCTTTTCTCCTTATCGATGGCCAGGTAATTCCGGATTGCGCTGTATGAAGGGCTTACGCCTGGAATATCGGGCAGGTTCTGGGGCTTGATAAACCCCTCCTCAGACTGGGAAATGAAAAGCTCATCGGCAGCGTAATAGGGAACCTGCCCCATCAACGTCCCGTCAAAATCGAATACCGCCACTTTCCTCCCCCCGGTTTCCTCGTGGCGTTCAAAGAATTCTGCCAAGGCTTTGTTGGTGACCTCGCTTAAACCCTTTATCTGCGCGAATACAACGCTGCACGGGATAAAAAACGAGAAAATCAGGATAAAACAGATACGTATCATAACTCACCTCCTAAGGATTACCGGCCTGCAGCCGGAAGCGATACCTTCACCTGGTAGATGCGGGGGTTGGGAAAGTCCCCGGGTATCAGATAAATCTTTCCCGCCTCATAGGCTATGCCTTCATTTGCGTAGACAAGACCTTCCGGCAGGTTGCCTTTTGAAAATCCCCGACTGGAGCGTTTCTTCCAATTGGAAGGCGATTTTTCCGCGTTGAATTCTATGACATCCACGAATGCCGTTTTTTTGTTCTTTTTCTCATAGCGGTAACCGCCGCAGATGAGGAGCCTGTCAGGGCTGATGTCGCAGTCCTGGTAAGCCACACCGAACGGGCTTTTTGTCTTGTCCAGCTGTTTCCCTTTTATATCCCAGGTATATATATGGCGCGTATCCCAGTTCAGGCCATAGATTTTCTTCCCGCTTGAAAACACGCCGCCTATATGGTCTTTGACGCTGAATTCCGACTTTACTTTCAGAGAATCCGGGTCCACGCACATCACGGTTGAAGCGGCGTTTTCCTTCCTGGGAACAGCCACGCTTACCCACAGGCAGTTCTTATCCAGATGGATCCCGCTTGGATGTTCCTGGTTGCCCCGGGTCAGGTCCACCTTGCTGAATTTTTTCGGGTTTTCCCTGTCAACCCTGTAAAGCAGGGCCTTGTGATTTTGCCTGTCCTGGCATGTTATGTAAAACCACTTGTTTGTCAGCTCAAGCCCCTGTGTGTGGCAGGCGCCGGTCACGGGAATCCGGGAGAAAAACTCAGGTGCGAGCTCTTCACCTTTCAGATAATTCCGGTAGTTCCTGACGGTGACAACCTCGGTTCCCGTGTCCACCTTTTTTGATGTGGGTTCTTTACCTTGTACAGCCCTGTAAAGCTCCTTAACCCCCAGATACCCCATCTGGAAAGGACTTTGGGCGATGGCTGCCGAGATCTCTCCCTTTTCTATGGCCAGGAGCACTTCCTGGCTGGTGTCAAACCCCACCAACATAATTTTTCCCGTTTTTCTGCGGGCCTTGATGGCTTGTGCCGCACCCATGGCCATGGTGGAATTTGTTGCAAATACCGCGTTCAGATCCGGATGCGCCTGGAGGATATTTTCCAGTACGCTCAAAGCCAGGAAACGGTCGCTATTGGCAGGCTGTGTGGCAACCAGCCTCACACCTTTGGCTTTTTTGATGCCGTCCAGGAAACCGTCCCTTCTCAGCATATGGGTCTGCTGGCCCGGCACGCCCGTTATCAGAGCGACCTTGCCCTTTCCTTCCAACTTCCCGATGAGGTATTCCGCCGCCAGCTGTCCTCCTCTGAAATTGTCCGTACCTATGAAAGCGGCCTTCTTGTCCGTCATGGCGTCGGAATCCAGAGTAACGAAAGGAATGTTTTTTCTGAAACCCCTTTCCAGGGGAGGGACGACCGCCGCCACATCGTTTGCCGCCACGGCCAACCCGTTCACCTTCTGGCTGACGAGGTCCTCAATAATCGTGATTTGCCTTTCCACATCGTTTTCCGAAGGAGGGGCCAGAACCGTTACGTCTATGTTCAACTCTTCGGCCGCCTTTTCCGCACCCGCCTTGACCGTCATCCAAAACTCGCTGTCAAGGGCTTTCAAAACCACCCCGAGCCTTACTTTCGGTTCGGCCCCGGTTAAGGCGGGAACCCAGCCGGACAAAATTACAGCGCCCAATAAAACACCCGCCTTAAACCGCTTGTTATTTTCCATATTGCTCCTCCACCGTAACTGCTCAGGTTGTCAGGTTCAGGGTTCACGGTTCACGGTTATCTTTTTCTGTTCAACCTTTGAACCGTTGAACGGTGAACCTGAGTAGTAACCCTCCCCTGATTTATAATTGCGTCCGGTGGCGCAACTGGTCCACATAAACGGCGATGATAATCACGATTCCTATCGCCACCTGCTGCCAGAAAGAGGAAACGTTAAGGAGATTCAAACCGTTCCGGAGAACTCCCATTATCAATACTCCTATTACCGTGCCCCAGATTGTCCCTACTCCCCCGAAAAGGCTCGTCCCCCCGATGACGGTGGCCGCGATGGCGTCCAGCTCATAGGCAATCCCTGCCGTGGGCTGGGCGGAGTTGAGACGGGACACAAACATAACACTGGCCAATCCGGCCAGGAAGCCGCAAATCGTGTAGATGATTGTTTTGTGCACCTTCACGTTGATTCCCGAGAGGGCCGCCGCTTCTTCGTTGCCGCCTATAACGTAAACACACCTTCCAATTTTCATGTGTTTCAGAACAAAATAGGCAGCCACTATCACGAGAGCGGTCAAAACGAGGGAAACAGGTATCATATCCCACAGGTATCCCGTTCCCAGATAGTCGAACCCCGCGGGGAAACCGAAGACAGGATATCCTTTCGTGACAACGAGCGCCAGCCCCCTGGCTATGCTCATCATTCCCAAAGTGGCTATGAAAGGCGGCAACCTCATAAAACCGATGAGAAAACCGTTCACTAATCCGCACAGGCTTCCGACTCCCATGCCGATAAGAACTCCGGGGAAAATCCCCACCCCTGACTTCAGGGCAAGCGCCATCACGCAGCCGGAGAGCGCCAGGATAGAACCTACGGAGAGGTCGATTCCGGCGGAGATGATGACAAAAGTCATACCTGTCGCCAGGATTGCATTGACCGCCACCTGGCGGGTGATGTTCATCAGGTTGTCTGCCGTAAGAAAATGGGGCGACAGAAACGAAAGAACAATGAACATCACGGCCAGCCCTATCAAGGGTCCCGTCTTTGTGAGAGCTTTACTTATAAGTTGTTTCATTTTATCGCCAGCTCCATTATTTTTTCCTCGGTGGCCTCGCTTCCCGAAACCTCTCCGGTCAACCGGCCCTCATGCAGAACCAGGATACGGTCCGCCATGCCGAGGATTTCCGGAAGGTCCGAGGAAATCATGATAATTCCCACGCCCTCACGGGCGAGCTCCGTCATGAGTTGATACACCTCGACCTTCGCTCCCACGTCAATGCCCCGGGTGGGTTCATCGAAAATGACCATTTTGGGTTTTGTGCTCATCCACTTTGCCAAAACAACCTTTTGCTGGTTGCCTCCGCTCAAAAATCTTACACACTGTGCGAGGTGGGGCGTCTTGATTCTCAGGCTGTTAACGTAATCCTGGGCGAGCTCCCGCTCCTTTTTCCTCCGGATGACGCCCCAGCGCGTGAGCCTGCCCAATACCAACAAGGCGATCGAGATATTTTCCTGAACGGAGAGCTTCAGGACAAGGCCCTGCGACTTGCGGTCCTCAGGCAAAAAACCCAGTCCCAGGCGTATCGCATCCAGAGGAGAACCGACGCTTGTTCTTTTCTTATCCGGCAAAAATCCGAAGCCCAGCCGGATCGCATCAGCAGTGGAACGGATGCGCACCCGCTGTCCGAACCAGTAGATTTCTCCTTTGTCCACCCGGTCGGCTCCAAAAATCGCCCTGGCCAGCTCCGTCCTGCCCGCTCCCACAAGTCCCGCGATTCCCAGAATCTCCCCCCGGTGCAGAGAAAAGGAAATATCCTTGAAAGAATTCCCCCTGGAAAGGCCTTCAACCCTCAAGATCTCGGCGCCCGTGGTTATCCCGGCCTTGGGGAACCTTTCTCCCAATTCCCTGCCCACCATCATGCGTATCAAATCCCGGGTGTCCGTGGATTTCAAATCTATGGTGCCCGCATTCCTGCCGTCACGAAGAACCGTCGCCCTATCGCATATTTTTTTGAGTTCCTCCATGCGGTGGGAGATGTAGACAATGGCCACCCCTTTCCTTTTGAGATCCCGGATTGTTTCAAAAAGCTTCAGTATCTCCCTGTCTGTGAGTGTGGAAGTAGGCTCATCCATGATTATGATGTTGGCGTCCAGGGCCAGCGCTTTGGCCACTTCCACCATCTGCTTGAGGGCTATTCCCAGGCTTCCGACCTCCGCTTTGGGATCCACGTCCATGCCGAGAGAGCGCAATATAACCTCGGCCTTTGAGAACAGCCGCCCCCGGTTCACAAAACCGAATCTGCAAAACTCCCCGGGAAAATCAATAAAAATGTTCTCGGCTACGCTCATGTGCGGGACGAGATTGAGCTCCTGGTGAATTATGCTGATTTTGAGGGATTTTGCCTGGAATGGATTTTTTATTTCAACCCTCTCGCCATTCAGTATGATTTCGCCCCCGTCTTTGGAATAGACACCCGTCAAGACCTTTGCCAGGGTCGATTTGCCCGCTCCGTTTTCCCCAACCAGCGCGTGGGCCTCTCCCCGGCGCAAGTCAAATGAGACTCCATCCAGCGCCACCACCCCCGGGAACACCTTACGGATGTCTTTCATCTTCAATATGGGACATTCGTTTTTCATATCGCGCAGTTTCGGCCGCCCGCTTTAATAATCCCCCGCCCCTGTCAAAAGCCCTGTTTTTGACAGGGGCTCCGGTCACAGAAATGACCCGCAGAACGCCTTTATATTGTAACTACTCAGGTTCTCCGTATTTTTCACGTATTTTTTGTAGTGGCAAAGCTTGCTTTGCCTTTTTGGGCAGAGTAAACTCTGCCACTACGACGACAGACCTGAGTAGTTACTTTATATTTGTCATTATATGAAATTAAGCGCAGATAAAGAGAACCAAAAGAATTATCCTGCAGCGATTTGTGTAAAACATCATGTTGCGGCAGGCAGCAATGTCATGGTCTGGTGTAAAATAACCCTCCAGATGCGGCGCGTCCGGAGGAATTTAATGGGGCAACTGACCATGAGCAACCGCGAGATAGACAAACTTAAGGTGATACAGAACATGCTTGACGGGAAATTAACCCGGCCGCAGGCGGCGGAGACCCTTTCCATTTCCGAGCGGCAGGCGGGCCGGATTTGCGCCAGGGTGTGCAAAGAGGGCAACCGCGGGGGCATCCACGGCCTTAAAGGCCGGGAATCCATTCCCGCATGTCGTAGGCGGGAATCCATAATCAGAAAAAGTCCGCCTGGAGGGCGTTGATTTATTTCCCTCTCCGATTTATAATTTGCGTATTCCATTTGAATCTGCTTTTAATTCTTTTTCAAACCTGTTGCTGTTTAAACCAAGATAAGCTATTCCCAAATTTACAAACACTGCCCTTGCCAATTGACGACCCCGCCCCGCACTTTTTCTGTAAACGAGCCAAAGTGCGGGGCTATGCCCCTCAAACGGCCAGACAGAGCAGGCTCTGCGACTACATACCAGGCGGCGAGAACCTGCGAAGGATACACGGGTTCACCGGTTACTGCAATCTTATGATCTTAACGGGCAGGCGGACAAACTTTCCGGCGCGATCCGGGCCGGAATCTGAAAATTGCCCAGGGTGCACGACACGAATCTCGGACCCTGTAGGCCCCGGTAGCCACCCCCACCGCCAACTCTAACCTGCCGCCAACCCCGTATAAACTCACCTAAAATATCGCTTGACATATAATACACAGTATTTATATACTGTGTATA
>JAHJSU010000170.1 GCA_018829985.1 Elusimicrobiota bacterium
ACTCTTGCAGTCTGGGATCCGTTTGAGACGAATATCCTCTTGGTTGAGTCTTTCACGCTTTCCGGCCAGCCGAAAAACAGCGAGGTGATTTTTTGGGCCAGCTTGGCGATATAAGCGGTTTCAGCAAGGGCTGTATATTTCTCAATAAGTTTTTCAGGCTCTGACGATAAGAGAATTTTCTTTTTCCTTTCAGAAAGGTGGCAGCTGCGCTGTGAGACCTTCGCCTCAAGTTTTTTCCATTCAGGCTGGTTGCCAATCCACTGGAAAGGCGTGCGGTTATTCTTATTCCTGTTGTTGGCGCTTTTTGTAAGGATCAGATTATAAAAAGCGTCCGGACCTTTCAGCGCGCGCGGCACTATATGGTCTATCTCACAATTCTCAATTTCAGTTTCCGCTATTTTTTCATTTTCACCAGATTCATAATAATCAAACCCACCCTGCTCGCGGTAAAGGCGCATTTTTAAAATACCCTGGCCTTTCAATCCAAGTTGTTCCGCTTCTTTAAACGCTATATCCCTTGCATCTTTATTCTTCTTAATATTCACTTCGAATCTATGCAACGCTTCTTTGCCCATAAAATCTTCGCGCACAAATTCAAATATCACCCGCTCAGGCTCGCCATAAGTATCTTTAAGCCCCTGCAACCGACTCACAAGATAACCGAGCCTATGCCGCACTACGGGATTGCGGACATTATTTATTATTTCCTGTCTCCTTGCAAAGCGTTCCGCCGGCGTTTTCATCTGTCGCGCGTCTTTAAGCCTGTTGTCCGGTATATGTATGCTATACCAGGAATCCCCCATCTCACGCAGGAATTCTAAATCTTCTTTCACAAGGCCTTTTCTGGGGTCTGAATTCGCACAGGTTTTTAACTTTTCAGAATAAAAACCGGAAGGGTCCTTGCCGGAAAGCATAAGCTCTTTCACAAGACTCAAAGCTGGTCTGCAATATGAAGACCTTCCGCCTGTTTTAGGGGCCGATATTTCTGTGTGTGCGGGATTCACATTACAACCCAGCCGGTTTACAACCCACTTAGTCCACTTGGAAGGCGTGATGTGATACTGCTGCTTCCATTCGCCTTTGTCATAGAGCAAAGCGCGCCAAATATCTTCAGAAACTATTAAATTTTTCGCTTTTTTTGCGACAGGAGGTTGTGCCGGCCATTTGTTATTTATAAAACCATCAAATATTTCGTTAATCTGCAGTGGTTCCAAGGCGCAGTCAGGCTTGTCTTTGTAGGAATACCTGATATTTTTTAACGCCAACAAAAAGCGGACTTCTTTATTAAGCGGCTTCTCCGCTTTGCAGACGTTCAAGCGCGGGATAAGACAGCATTGATTAACAGCGCGATTATCAAAACGCGGAGTCTTTTGCCCAAGTATCCCCTGCGCCTCAATTTCACTGCCCCTCACACACCTCCATTCACCAGGCTTATTCACCGAGGCAAAAGGCAGGCCGGTTTCACCATACATCACATAATCTATTTTCCCTTTAAGCTTAGGGAAAAGAACCACAGCTTTTTCCAGCATAATGCGAATTTCTTTCTCAACTAAAGTACGCGGCGCAACAACCTGGACATCCCCTTTATTCCTTGCAGGGGCAGGATCAGGTTTTTCGTGCCTAAACTTAAAACTTTCAGGATTTTTAGGATCCCATAAACCCATTCGCCCAGCTTCATAATAGCAGGGTAACTGGCAGTCTTTCGGATACACCGAGATACGTGCCAAATAATCATTGGCGGCCGCGCGATTCATTTTTTCATCATCTTGCTCTTTTTTATCTTTTTCGCTTAATTCTTTAGTGTCGTCGCCAGTTTCCTCATCACTAACTACACGCTTGGGGTTTCTAGCCCAAGGCAGTTCTGAGGCCGGCATAAACCCCCGGTGCTGAAAGGCAGACCATATAGCCTTAAAAACCTGCCAGCCATCTAACTTTTTACCGCGCAACAGCGCAATGCGAAGCAGCGCGGAATTATAAACAGTTTCATCGCCGGAAACGGAAAATTCGCGAAGCATACGCGGGTCGGGTTTATATTTTACAAGGACTCCTCTGGAAGCATATATCGGCTGGCGGGTTTCAAGAACTTCAATGCCGGCCTCAGCCGCGCATTTGCGCCACCACTGCTCCCGTTTGGCATGGGCCAGGCGAGTGCGTATAAGCCGGCGGCGCATGGCGGCCTCTTTTGTAGAAGCATACTCGTTGGGAATGAGTAAGGATTCAAGTCTATCAACTTTTTCCCCTTCCCTTACGCAAATACCCAAGCTGGAAGTGCCCATATCAAACGCAAAGATCTTTCTATTGCTTTTTGCCATTTAGATTTCTCCTGGAATTATATTTTGAAATCAAACCATTTATTTTAGAGACGCTGATATTTAAACGGCTATTCTGGGTTTTACCCCTTATCCCAACTTAAATATTCTAGCAAATGAGTGCTGGTATAAGCCTGGTTGCGACCACTGAGTGGGTTATTATGAACGAGGGATGGGATGTTGTTTACTTTTTTACTTATTCAGATAAGGCTGGCTGCGACCTTGGGGGCGGGAATGGATTTATCATCGGGGCGGGGATATTTATTATTAATTTCAGAGAGGGTAGCCGGTTATAATGGAGGGGCGAGGGCGGGCTCCCTGGGCGATCCATTTTAGGGTTTAAACACGGGGTCTGGAGCGAATTTCTATCATTCGGAAACGGCGAGGACGTATGTTCAAGCCGGACCGCTATGCGGGCCGGTGCGTTCCACAGCCGGCGGAAGACCCCGGGCTTTTTCCCCGGAAACCCGGTCCCGGAGCGCCCAGGGAGCCCGCCCTCGCCCCGACTGGGCATCTCGCGGAGCTGATTCTCAGGCAATAGGCTTAAACGACATTTGCAGGCCCGAAGCGTGCAAAACACCCATAAACGTCTTAAACTCCGGATTCCCTTTTTTTGAAAGAGTCTTATACAGGCCCATCCGGGACAGCGACGCCAGCTTCGCCGTTTTTGAAAGCCCGTGCGCTTTGGCGACCTGGGCGAGCGCGGCAAGGATGAGCGCCTGATCGTTTTCGTCTGCCGCAGCGTTTAAATAACGGGCGGCTTCTTTGGGGTCTTTCAGCGCTTTGTTCAAATAATCATCATGGCTTCGATAGGTTCTCATATAGTTCTCCGGTAAACGTTCCAATAAGCCATTGCCTTTCGAATATCCCTATTCTGACTGCCTTTATCCCCTGCGCAAAGCAAAATAATCAGATCTTCCCCGTGAAGGCCGGCATAGATTCGATATCCCGGTCCGAAGTGTATTCTCAGTTCAACGACCCCTTCTCCCACGCTTCGGTGATCTCCCAAGTTCCCCAATTCCGCCCGGGTCACACGCGCCCGTATTCCGGCCGCTCCTTCACGGTCCCTAAGGGAATCCACGTACTCCGCATATGGCTCGTATCCCTTCGCCGTCTTATAAATAATGGCGCGTTTACGTGTCATATATAGTGTATACTATAGTTTACATATTGTCAAGGGACGTTTTATGCCTATCCTTCTTTTGCCGAAGCGATCATAGTATCCGGCATAATATTATAAAGAGTCACCGCGACAGCATCTTGTCGCGGTGATTTTGGCTTAAAGCCGCAAAAAAAGCGCCCTCCGGTCCCCCGGAGGGCGCATACTTCATGACGTTTCCTTAAAACTCAGGGTTCAACTCTATCCTCTACCCTATCCCCTCTACCCTGCTTTTAGTCCGTCAGGTCGCTGGGGTCGTTGAAACGGTCCCGCATCTGGTTGACATCGGTTACCGTGCCGCCAGCGCCGTTGTCGCTGTTGTTGAACATGTTGTAGGTCTGGGTCACGTCCGCTTCGTCCTTGATATTCTTGTCGGTGTGGACGTAGATCTCGGAAGAGATGTGCTTCACATCGACCATCTGGATGACCACCTTCAGGAAGTCCTCGTATTTCATGCCGCCGCTGGCGGCCACCTTGGCCAGCCGCTCCGACTGCCCGTTCCAGGCGGACTCGTTCCTGACGCTGACTATCTTCTCGATGAACTTTGTCGCCGCGCGGGCCAGGTTCCTGACTATGTCCAGCGGGTTGATGCCGCCCGCGGCATAATTATTCATGGCGTTCATATTAAGACGCTTGCTCACGGCTTTATGGTCATATTTCACTTTTCCCTTTTCACTTATGCTGAACAGGTCCATAACCCTGTCTATGATAGCGCTCTCGGCCTCGCGCATCACGTTCATAAAGGATTTTATTATCAGCTGGGCCGGCGCGAAGATGATGTCCTGCACCGCTTTTTCCCCGAATACCAGCTTAAAGGACATTACGGCCGATTTATAGGTCTTGGAGGATTTGGGCCGATTGCTGTCATTGTTGAAATTATGCTCCTGGGACGGCAGCGGCGGGAAGATGCTCGCCGAGGGGACCGTGTTGCTCATATCGACGCCGTTGCCCTTCATGCCGGCATATTTCAGAACGTCATTGGCATCGTCTATCATCCCGCGGGCCCTGGCGTCGCCCTGCCGCAGGAAGCCTTCGTACTTCTGGTAAAGCAGCACCGGCCTTGAAACTTCGCCGCCGGCGGCCTCCTTGTTGACCACGTAAACATTTTTCTGTAAATTATGCTTGATCACCGTCCCGATAAAAGGGATGTTCAGGGTATCTCCGCTGGACGCGCGGGCCTGCTGCCGGACATGGATGGTGCCGCCGTCGTTGTTAAGCGACTGATAGCGGTGATAGCTGGAGGCCCTGCTGTTCTTGTGGTTATGTATGACCGGTATATTGATATTGAAATTATTGCTGCGCCCGGCATAGTGGTCGGAACCGGCGAAAGAGGAGGCCGCGTTCAGCTCGGAACCGGCCTGGTCCGCCAGCTCCTCTATCTCGCCCACGCCGCTCTGGCCGCTGGCCTCTTCGGCGAAGGTGTCGAACTTCAGCCCCATCGCGATGAACTTGCGCAGCGTGTTTAAGTCTCCATGCAGAAACTCCACCAGCTTATCCACCTGCTCGGCGTTATTGGGGTCGATGTAGAACTCGAGCAGCAGCTTCTGGCCGCTGGTCCTGACATGGCTGTAGGCCAGTTTGAAGGCTATCATCTTGTTGATCTCGCCGGCCACGGTCCGGTTGACCATGGTGGCCAGCAGGTTCTCGCCGCTCATCACGCCGATGTCGCCGGCCGGGATCTCGATCGTTTTGGCCGAAACGCCCGCGCTTTTAGCCGTCACGTGGTCAATGCGCAGGCGCAGCCTTAAATTATTCCCGTCTATCTTGTAAATGCTGACAGCGGGCTTTTTCTCTTTGGTATACCCGCCCCCGATCGAGATATTGACCGCTTCGCCGACCGGGGCGCCTATCCCGGCGCTGATGCTGAAGCGTACAATCACGGGCAGCTTCCAGATCTCGCCCTTCTCCATCTTATTTATGCGCTTGACGGTTATCGGAAGGACGGTCTTCACTTGATAAAGCTTTACCAGGGCGCCCAGTTCCTTGCAGTACCTGGTGTTCTCCAGCGGGCGGACCACTATCGACCGGCCTTCCACGCCGCCGCTTATGCCTATGTTCAAAAAGCCGGCATTGGGTATCTGCAGCACTTCGGTCCCGAAGGAGGCGCTGAGCTTAAGTTTGATCTCGTCTATAAGGGCCAGCCGCTTGTCGGGAAAAGGTTTAAGATATCTTTTAAGTCCGCCGCCTACGCCTATGACATTAACGAGCGTGGCTTCTTTATTGAGCTTTATCTGCGCGCTTCTGCAGAGCTTGTCAAACCCGCCATCCCTGAGATTGTCCCAGAAGTTGGTGAGTTCGTTGGAGGAGGTGGGGGTGGACGTAACAGGGGCGCGGACCTCGGCCTCGCCTTTGGCCTGGTCTCTCAGTTCCTGTATCGAATCGGCCAGGCTTGCACCGCTGGAAGTTCCATCGAATGAGATCTCGGCCGCGTTTGCCCCGAAACCGGAGAAAAGCAAAGATAAAATTGCAATTAAACTGACCCTGGATAACTGTTTAAGGCTCCTCATACAAATAGTATACAGTACGGACGGGAGTTTCGCCAGTGGCAAAAAGCCCATCACTTAGGAATTTGGGCAAAAAAAGCGCCCTCCGGTCCCCCGGAGGGCGCATACTTCATGACGTTTCCTTAAAACTCAGGGTTCAACTCTATCCTCTACCCTATCCCCTCTACCCTGCTTTTAGTCCGTCAGGTCGCTGGGATCGGCGAAGCGCTCGCGCATCTGGTTGACCTCGGCTATGGTATTGTCGAAGCCGTTGTCGCGGTTGTTGAACATGGTGTAGGTCTGGGTCACGTCCGCTTCGTCCTTGACGCGCTTGTCGGTGTGGATGTAGATCTCGGAAGAGATGTTCTTCACATCCACCATCTGGATGACCACCTTCAGGAAGTCCTCGTATTTCATGCCGCCGCTAGAGGCCACCTTGGCCAGCCTGTCCGACTGCCCTTTCCAGCCGGACTCGTTCCTGACGCTGGTTATCTTCGCTATGAACTTTGTCGCCGCGTAAGCCAGGTTCCTGACTATATCCAGCGGGCTGGTCTGGCCGTCATTGTTATCGTTGTCGAACGCGCTCACGCCAAGGCGCTTGCTCACGGCGTTCTGGTCATATTTCACTTTACCTTTTTCATTTATGGTGAACAGGTCCATGATCTTGTCTATTATGGCGCTCTCGGTCTCGCGCATCACGTTCATAAAGGATTTCATTATCAGCCGGGCCGGCGCAAAGATGATGTCCTGCACCGCTTTTTCCGCGAATACCAGCTTAAAGGACATTACGGCCGTCCTATAGGTCTTTACGGGGTCGGACTGAGGACCATCACTGTTGTAATCATTCTCTTGGGGCGGCAGCGGCGGGAAGATGGAAGAGGAGGGAAGCGTGTTGCTCATGTCGACGCCGTTGCCCTGCATGCCCGCGTATTTCAGCACGTCGTTGGCGTTGTCTATCATATGGCGGGCTGTCGCGTCGCCCTGCCGCAGGAAGCCGTCATATCTCTGGTAAAGCAGCACCGGCCGCGTGACCGCCACGCCGGCGGCTTCCTTGTTGACCACGTAGATATGCTTCTGCGAATTATATTTTATCACCGTCCCGACGAAAGGTATGTTTATCGTATCGCCGTTGGAGACGCGGGTCCGCTGCTGGACATGAATGGTGCCGCCGTCGTTGTTAAGCGACTGGTAGCGGTGATAGGAGGAGGCCCAGCTGTTCTGGTGATTATGTATGACCGGCACGTTGATATTAAAATTATCGCTGTGCCCGTTATAGTGGTCGGAGCCGGCGAACGACGACTCGGCGTCTATCGCGGCGCCGGTCTGGAGCGCAAGTTCGTTTATCTCGCCGACGCCGCTCTGCCCGCTGGCCTCTTCGCTGAAATTGTCGAACTTCAGCCCCATCTTTATGAGCTTGCGGATATTGTCGAAGTTGCCGCGCAGCAGCTCGGACAGTTTTTCCACCTGCTCGGGGTTCTTGGGATCGATGTAGAACTCCAGCAGCAGCTTCTGGCCGGTGGTCCTGACGTGGCTGTAGGCCAGCTTGAAGGCTATCATCTTGTTTATCTCTTTGGCCACTTCCTTGTTGACCAGCTTGGCTATCAGGTTCTCGCCGCTTATCAGGCCGATGTCGCCGGTCGGTATCTCGACCGTGTTAGCCGAAGCGCCCACGCTCTTCACGGTAATATGGTCTATCCTCAGGCGCAGCCTTAAATTGTTCTCGTCTATCTTGTAAAGACTGATGCTGGGCCTTTTCTCCTTGGCGTACCCGGCCCCGATGGAGATATTGACCACCTCGCTGATGTTGGCGCCTATCCCGGCGCTGATACCGTAGTGCACCACCACCGGCAGCTTCCAGATCTCGCCCTTTTCCATGTTCGCTATGCGCTTGGCGTTCATCGGAAGAACGGTCTTCACTTCGTAAAGTTTTATCAGCGTATCCAGCTCTTTACAGTACTTGTTGCTTTCGAGCGGGCGGACCACCACGGACTTGCCTTCCAGGCTGGCGCCGATGCTGACGTTCAGGGCGCCGACATTGGGGACGTTCAGCACTTCGGTACCGAAGGAGGCGCTGAGCTTCAGCTTTATCTCGTCCAGCAGGGCAAGCCGCTTTGAGGGCAGGGGCTTAAGATATCTTTTCAGGCCGCCGTCAAGGCCCACGACATCGGCCAGCGTGAAGTTCTTGTTCAGCTTTATCTGCGCGTTCTTGCAGAGGCTGTCCAGTCCGCCGTCCTTGAGATGATCCCAGAAATTGGTCAGTTCGTTGGAAGGAGTGGTCGTGGACGGGACGGGGCCGCGGTTGTCGGAGTCGGCCCGGGCACGGTCCCTCATTTCCTGCATCGCGGCGGCCAGGCCGGCCCCGCGGTCCATTCCATCGAAGGAGATATCTGCGGCTTTTGTTCCGGAAACGGATAGAAGCAAAAGTGAAACAGCGGTTAAACTGAGTTTGGATAACTGGTTAAGGATCGTCATGTAGATAGTATACGGCGCTGGCGGGATTTTCGTCAGAGGCGAAAAGCCCACTTCACGGAAGTTTTTGGCCCTACGCGCGGCTAGGCCTTATAACCGGTTATTTGAAGAAAGGGGCGTAGGCCCTTCTGGGCCCTTCGGCCTTTTGTCCCGATATTATAGAGCGTATATGTTCGGCGGGCATAAAAAAAGCGCCCCCGCCGTGTTTGGCGGGGACGCCTTTAGTACGGCTATTTTAATTAATACTGATAGTTAAAAACCCCGGGAAAATGCCGGGGGCCAAAGGGCCCAATGGATTCAGGACCTTTTGATACTACCCGGAAAGCCGCGCATCAGCAACAATATCTCATGAACAGGCAATTGCTAATCTCTTCAGCGGCGGTCCTGGCGGCCCTTTGCTTCGGCGGCGCGGCCGCGGCGCAGAACACCGCCCTGGAAGACCTGCTCGGCAATTATGAAAACCTGGACGCGGCGGTAAGCCCGGCCGGCCTGGCGGCGCCCGTCCCGTCCGCCGAAACCCGCGCCGGAGACGAATTCGCCTATGTCGATCCGGGCCATGTCGTCCCGGCAAAGCCCCTGGCGGCGGCGCTGCGGTACTACAAGGCCAATCCGGCCGACATCCCCAAGCCCGGCTACCTGTCGGTGATAGATTACACGCAAAACGCCAACAACAAAAGGTTTTATATTATCAATATGCGCACCGGCGCGGTGGAGCGTTTCCTGGCCGCGCACGGCAAGGGGTCGGACCCGAAACACACCGGCAATGCCACCGTGTTTTCAAATCAGGACGGCACGCACGCGACTTCGCTCGGATTTTTCATGACCGGCAGCGCCTACAACGGCAAGCACGGCTATTCGCTGAAGCTTCACGGTCTCAGCTCCACCAACAGCAACGCGCTCGCCCGCGCCATAGTGATACACGGCGCGGAATACGTGGGCCCCGGCATAGTTCCCCTCGGGCGCAGCTGGGGCTGCCCCGCGGTAGAGATGCCGGTGCGGACAAAGTTGATCAACACGCTTAAAGGCGGAACGATAATCTACGCCTACCACGAACGCTTCAGCCGGGAGTAACCCCGCCTGCCGCAAACAAACGGCGCGTCAAAAATCATAACGTCAAAAAAAAACCGGCTTTTCAGCCGGGTTTATAAATTCGGAGCGGGCGAAATCACCGCCCGCCTTTTATTGAACGGGTTGTTCATGTCCCAGCGCTTCCGCTATCCGGCGGAAAAACCACCCGGGCAGACTATTATTTATAAGGAATTAGTCAGTTGGAGGCTTTTTCTCCGGCTCACCGGGCTTCGGTTCCGGGCCCGGCGCGGGCTTGGGCTGCCCCGGCATGACGGACGACGGCCCTTCCACCGGACCTCCCGGCGCCGGAGGCGCCTGCCCGGCAGCGGCCGGCGGCGCGCCTTCACGCGGAGCTTCGCCGGCGTTACCGCGGAAATGAAGGATCACGGCGCCGACGCCGTAGATCCCTATCAGCAGGCACAGCGTGTTCGAGGCTTGTATGGAAAATATCCGCACGATCCAAAGCAGCGCCATGCCCAGGGCAAGCGCGCTGTAAGGTTTTTTTTCCGTATCGATAAACCCGAGCCGGCCCCCCAGCGCCACAAGCCCCACCGCCAGGCCGGCGAGCTGGAAAAGGATGAATATCAGCCCTATGCCGACGCCGCTGGTCGCGCGGAGCATAAAAAGCAGGACGAACAACAGCGCCAGGGAGACGGCGAACAACGCGCCGCCGTTCAGCAGGCTGCGGCCCGGCAGCTGCCTGCCCAGCCTGAAACAGCTCCGGGAAAAAACCGGGAAAAGCATTATAAGGAGCGAATACAGGCCCCATATCAGGGCGGCAGCCATTAAACTCGCCGTCAATCTTTCCAAGAGCATTCTTGCACCTCAAATCCCGCCCGGCCTTGCAAAAGCGGCGCACGAACCGGCGGAATACCGGAGTTCCCTATTTTTTGGGTTCTGAGGACAGCGACGCCTTTATCTCTAAAATCGCGCTTTCAAGGCGGCTCATCCTGCCGAGCATCTCTTGTTTGAACTGGCCGTCTCCGATCGAGGCCAGCATCGCGCCCATTTGTTCAAGTTTTTGCCTTAGCGGCTCCAGCTGTGAATTTAATTCCTGGCGGGTAAGGACGGTTTCGGACACGGCCGGCATTTTGTCCGGGACACCGGCCGGCCCCCCAAACCCCGGGGAGGGTGAGAGCGTTTGAAGCGCCGCCCCATCAACCGCCGCCGGCGTTTTGGAGGACAGGCTGTCTTCCAATACCGGTTCGGGCGTCTCTTTAGGCGGTTCTGAAACGCCGGAATTTACAGCGTCCGCCGGCTCAAGGGAAGATACGGCAAGCGGCTTGGATTTTACCGTATCCGGCATGCCGGAGACGGAGCTGCCGTCGGACCTCTGGGGCTGTCCGGCGCCGAAAGCTGCCGGCGCCGCGTCCGAATCCGCGGGGTCGAGAATTAAAGACCCTCTCATAGTCATCGCGAGTGGCGATTCGGCGGCAGGGCTCGGCGGGCTCACGGGGGCTGAAGGGGAGGAAGTAGGAATAGCCAGCACTTCAGGATAAGCGGACGCCTCTTTCCAATCCGGGCGTTGTTCCCCGGCCGGGGTTTCCGGGCAGATAAGGGAGGAACGGCCGAAGTTGGGAAGCTTGGTCAGTTTTTCTTTTTCAAAGGGGCCGAGGACCTCATTATTTATGTACGCCCAGTATCTCATAAAGCTCTCCTAAAACCAGGGAACCTGGTGCAGGGTCAACCAGGCGCCCTTTCCGCTTTTACCCGAATCGGCGCGTTAAAGGCAGTTATATACAATCTTTGTGACTATTTAATTACCTTTATTTTACTAATTAATTAAGGCCCCCCCGGGCAAATTCCAGCGGCTCCCCGCTCCAGCGTGTGCGGCTCCTATAAGCATCTGCGCCAACCACAATAAAAAACCGGCTTTTCAGCCGGTTTTTAAACCCGGAGCGGGCGAATCGAGCATACTATCCCCCGAATTGCCTCACGGTTACGGCCTTTCCGCCTCCCAACCGTTTTCCCGTAAAAGGAACCTGGCGCCGCCGCTTCTCCGCAGTTTGTCGCCGAACCTGCAGAAGAACAAAGACGTTCTTTCAGAGTAGGCCTTATGAATAGCCTGCATGGCGGCGCTGTTGATCCGGAGTCTGGAGAACTGGCCGAAATTTATTTTATCCCAATCCCCCGTTTGGCTCTTTAAAAAATCCTCCAGAAGCGCCACATCCTCCGCGGGGATCAGCTCAAGTCCTTTTATCTGCACGGCGGAATTACAGGCCAGCTCATAATCATACTCCATATCGTAAAATTTTACCCCCAAAAACTCGCCTTCCGTCGCTTTTATTTCTTTGAAAGCCGTCACTTCCGCCCTGCCCGTATACTTCGCCAATACCGATTTTTTAAAATACTCTTTTGCGAACGCTTCCGACGGCTTGCCAGAACATCCGCTTAAACTCAAAATCAAACCCGCAACAAAAATACAGGCCTTTTTCATTATATCCTCCTGCCCCGCAGTCAGCCTCCGCCCGGGTAAGGGAACCGGGGAGCCCAAAAAAACCGGCGCTTCAGCCGGTTTTTTAAACCTGGAGCGGGCGAAGGGAATCGAACCCTCGTCTCAATACTTGCGTAGGTGTCCGCCTTAGGCGGATGTCCATCAGACAGCCAACCTTGGCAAGGTAATCAAGCCGCATTAACATAGTTTAGCTATATTTACCCCTCATTTGCAAAACCAAAGAAAAGCCCCGCCGAAGTTTAGCGGGGTTTAGTTATTTTCAGTGGGTAATGGACACCCAGGTGGACACCAAGAAGGCCCCCTATAGGGGGGTGCGGGTATCGGCTAATAGAAATATGTCTGCTAGCATCTTTAGAGAATCTCCAGGGTCAAAAACCTTGTGTTTGTGGCTGTAAATATCGGTATTTTAATAACTTCAACTGGTCTGATTCCAGAGAGAAGGTTAATTATGCATTCTCGTCCAATTTGGCCGGTGGGAGCAAACCATCCTCATTGATACGCCAAGAAATAATGTTAGGTGGAAACTCAAAGTTATTCACCAGATATTGACTCACATACTTCCGCAGTTCATTTGCCGGCATAGTATTTATATCAAATTTCGGGTTTCGGGTCGCACGTTGAATGGCCATATTTACCATGCGCTCCAACTCCTTTTTAGGGACACAAATTAAACTTGCTAAAACATCAGCCTGCCACTCGAGCCGTTTAAGGTCCTGTTCATCAATAGACTGAACCACTCCCATCCACCCATTTATATCCGAATAACTAAACTGGGAATAGAAATTCCGGTGCAACAGGGAATGCGCCATTTCATGTGCAATGATCTTTCGATACAGAAAAGGGTTCTTATTAAAAATCTTCATATCAACCGTGATTGTGGTTAAATCACGGGAGATATAACCGGGGACCCCGCTGCTTTCTGTGAGATTTTCTTGTGGAATGATACTAATGCCAAGCTTAAGTTCTATTATGTCGTCAATAGGTATAGGAATTGAGCCACTTGGATGATATTTTGCCAAGAACGCCCGTGCCTTATCACGAAGGTCGGCATAAACAATAAAGGGGACTGGCTGTTTAAGTTTAATTTGCTTTTCTCCGGCTTTGTAGTAATTTAATAATATTCCGCAATTGTTCGGCAGATGGCTTCTTCTTATTTATGGTCATAAACAAAACTGGCAATTGGGCCATTAGCTCTTTATCAGATGTTATGGATTTTGGGATATGCCCCGAAGCTGTTTGAGCCAAGGTAAAAAACTTAACCCAATCTACAGTATCCGGCTTCAATCCAAGAGCCAGTGCATATTTTTTCAGCACAGTCTCTTTCGGCGGAGTACTTAACCCACACTCCAACCTGCTTATATTCCCTGGGTCAAACCGGCTATCAAGACAAAATCGCCGCAACGTTTTACCCTGATTAAGCCGCAGTTGTTTGAAATAATCACCGAAAGGAGTGGTCATATTTTTTCCTATAGCTGTATAGAATAGCTAATAAACCATATCTAGTACTGTGTCGGGGAGGCGACCTACTGTTGTATAAAGTATACAACACCAAAACAACCCCGTCAAGGGATTAATTTTTATGAGAGGGTCATCATAAATTTGGCATAATATAACACATAGGCAGATTGCGGATTACAGGAGGGAGCCTTAACAGAATTTTAAAATTGATTGTTGGCTGAATTTGCCAATACTTGCGTAGGTGTCCGCCTTAGGCGGATGTCCATCAGACGGCCAACCTTGGCAAGGTAATCAAGCCGCATTAACATAGTTTAGCTATATTTACCCCTCATTTGCAAAACCAAAGAAAAGCCCCGCCGAAGTTTAGCGGGGTTTAACCATTATAGACACCACATAGACACCTATATGGACACCAAAAAACTATAAGCCCAAGCAGGAGGCTTGCCGGATAGTCGGGCAGGTGACAGGGTTTTTGGGCGCGTTCTGTTTTTCAGCTCCCTTGAAAGTGTGGTTTTTTTGATGTAAACTATAACCATACAGGTAGGCTATAAAAGCATCCCACCCAGGGCTTTTATACAAAGAGGTCTATGAAAATATCGAAGAATGAGACAATACTTCAGGTAAATATCCTGAAAGAAGGCAAAGAATATGTAGCCTATTCCCCGGCACTGGACCTTTCTTCCTGCGGAAAGTCGGAAGCCGAAGCTAAGCGCAATCTTGGAAGCGCCGTTAAACTATTTTTCGACGAATTGCAGGAAATGGGAACATTGGATGATGCGCTGTTTGAACTTGGCTGGCGCAAAGCCGATAACCCGCGCTATAACTGGATCCCTCCCCAGCTGTTAAACGCGACGGTGCGTGTTTCCCTGCCGCGTAATAAATAATGTCCGCTAAACTGGTCCCGCAATCAGCCAGGACCCTGGTAAAGGTTTTTAAAATGTTTGGTTTTACCGTCTCAAAGCGGCGGCCAGGCGACCATATTGCAATGCGGAAAAGCGGGGCGATTCGGCCTCTGATAATTCCCGATAAAAAAGACATCCCCACATTTATAATTCTCAACAATATCCGAACCGCCGGCATTTCCCGCGAAGACTACTTTAAAGCGCTGGAAGATATTTAATAATTCCGGAGCGGGCGACCCGCGAGCGGCAGCGAGCCTCTGTTATAAGGAATATTCCCTTCGCCCAATTAATTAAATAATTCCGGAGCGGGCGACGGCGAGCGGCAGCGAGCTTCCGATATAAGGAAATATTCCCTTCGCCGGATTCAATTAAAACGGCCATCCGAATGGATGGCCGTAAATTTGGAGCGGGCGAAGGGAATCGAACCCTCGTCTCAACCTTGGCAAGGTCGTGTTCTACCACTGAACCACGCCCGCGTAAATTGCCCTGAGAAAGCCTACCGGATATATTTTATCACAAAAAGGCCTCCCTTACAATTTTTTA
>JAHJSU010000171.1 GCA_018829985.1 Elusimicrobiota bacterium
ATATCCATATTTGAAATACAGATTCCGGGTCAGGTATATATTCAGCTCGGTCTCCGTATCATAAAAGAAAACGCCCCCGGCGGCCTGGCCCTCCACTTCAACCTCTGTTCCAGCGGAGACATCCCTTATTCCCCACAGCAGGCCGGCGGCCGTGAGGAATATCCCCGCCAGAACCGCCCTGCTTATTTTCTTGTTTTTGTAATGCACGGTCATATTACTGCCAACATTTTCAGCAAGATTATCAGCAAGCATAACTATCCAATCAACACGCGGCATTAAAAGTTGCCGGCCCTTTATTCCTCTCTTTTTTTAGTCCCTATTTCGCGTTCAGCAGCACGCCGATTACCGCAAAATCCCTTTATACAATTTCAGCACCCTGCGTTTAAATTTTCCATCATCTTCTTCATCCCAGCAATAAAATTTGAAATACGCTCCGTCACCGGATACGGCCAGCCGGGGGGCCAGTGCGCCGCGCACCTTGTTTTCATACTTTTTGGCGTTTTCCATGTCGGAGGCATAGGGTATTTGAGCCCCTTCCTTGCCTTCCAGGTCAAAAAGCTTTAATACAAGGCCGGTATAGACCACGATTTTTCCAACCGAATACCAGGCCAGTGGATAATCAAGAAGAACATGGTTGTTAAGTTCATGTTTAAGTGATATTTTTCTGCTCCATATCTCTTTGTCGTCCAGTGATTTCAACGCAACTTTCAGCGTGATCATCTTCTTTTCCACAAATTCCGCCATTTCTGCCGAGTCGGTCGGGATAATGTTCTCCCCGTGAAGAAGATGCCCTCCGTTAATAAGCGTTCCGCCTCCGCAAGGGCCTATCTGTTTCCAGAAAACACCAGGCTCGACCGATCTTTTGTAGATCTGGCAGCTATACCCGGACAATAACGGATTAGATGCTGTCAAATATCGCCCATCGTCCGTAATAGCAGACACCCGCCAATCCGGACCGGTAAGACGGAGCCAGCTCTCTTTAGAAGCTTCCTCCTCATGGAATAAGTCCAACGCGTTTAAAGCAGCTTTGCCTTCCTGATAGCCGGCATACTCGCGCAATGTTTTCCCGGTATAAACATCCAGTATACGCCATTTACCTCCGGATTCTTCCGCTCCTGACGCCTCCTCCGAAGCCACTTTAACTTCTCCGCCGCCAAGAGGCCGGCTGTCAGGTATCCGCACAGAAATAACCCCGGCATACCAGGAAATATCCTCAAAAACCACACCGGTATCCTGCCAAACTTTGTTCCATTTCTGGCCATAAACCGCTATACCGCTGCTTATCGGAATTTCGTCTTCCTCACCCTTGTATGCGATAACGAAATAATCCAGTTTAGGGCTTGCGTATAAATTAGACGGCTCGTTTAATTCCTGCGTCCAAAGCCGGCTTTCACCGGCCATTGAAACAGACGTAAATGCGCCCAGCAGAAAAAACAATATTAATGCTGATTTTAATTTCATAGTTCCACCGTAGGATGCTCTATAGTCACAACTTCATAATATACGCCAGCCTGTAATATTTGGGGTAAAAATACTGAGCCCCCATTTGAAAGCCCGTGACATCAAACTTTTGCCAGCGGACTTTTGTGGCGCTCTTTGTTAAACCCGGATAACTATGAAAACTCCAGCCGGACAGGTAGGAACTCCATGTGCCGGGCGGATCTATCACCGGATTATCGCCGCCGCCAGTTGCCCCGACTTCAGAAGCATTTGCCGCGCCCAGAATAAATCTGCCGCTCAAATCCGGAGTAGTAACATTACTGCCGTCCGGGGCGGGGCAGGTCCGCCCGTCACAAAGGCACCAGCCGTCTGGCGCTTCAGAACCCTGCCCGCTCCACATCACAATTACGCCTTTTGGAAATATCCGGCGTTCAACCCGGCCCGCCCTGACAGCGAACGGTACGCTCACAAGCTGCTGCCGCGGGATAACTGGCGGTTCCGGGGCTGTAATTGCGCCGCCCTCCAAAACCTGGAACTCCAGATAACGGGACTCGGCTCCAAAAACATCTTTTAAGAACTGATTCTGGCCTCCAGCGCCGGGATCCTCAAGCGTCACCTGAAAATTGCCTCCCCTGACCGTCACAGGATATAGCGTTTTATTCCAAAGCAGACTTCCGCCGGTCGGGGCGTCAAATATGGAAAATGTTATCTTAAAATTATCGGCGGAAAGATTCATCCCGGCAGCGTCAATTATGCGCCCCTGGACATTAAAGCCCGGCGGAACGGCATACGCCGGTCCGCAGGCCAGCAACACCAAAACTATTATTATCTTAACCATATTATGCCCCGCGCTTCAGATGCAAAAAACCTATAATTTCATTATAAAGGCCAGTTTGAAATATTTGGGATAAAAAGCCTGCGCGCCCGACTGGAAAGGTGGAATGTCAACATAGTGCCAGCGGACTTTACTTGCGCCGTTAGTTAGCCCAGGTTCAGTGTCCCAATATATTTCAGGCTTTATGTCGGATGTGTAGGCGCCAGGCGGGTCAATGGCTGGGTTATCATCGCCGCCTGCGGTTCCTATTTCAGAGGCATTTGTCGTGCCAAGAATAAACCTCTCGCTCAAATTTGGAGTGGTAACATTACTGCCGTCATGAACCTGGCAGGTACGCCCGTCGCAGAGGCACCAGCCGGCAGGCACTTCTTCCGAGGAGCCGCTCCACATGGCTATTATCCCGCGCAACGCGCTTTCCCCCTCCACAACCTGGGCGACCAAAGCGTAGGGAACACTAGTAAGTTTTTGCCTTGGCCGCATGGGTCCATCCTGGCCGCCAATACCCGCTCCACTTAAAAGTTCTATTTCCAAATAAGGCGTCGCGTTTTTAACGATTTCAGATATATTCCTGCCGCTGTCGTCCCCTCCCCCAAGGAGGACCTGAAAATTGCCGTTTTTGATATTGATATTTCTGATCGTTTTGCTCCATAATGTAGTTCCGTTTTCCACGGCGTTAAAGATAGAAAATTTTATGGAGAACACGCCCTGCCTGTTGACGCCATCTTTGTCAGTCAGCCTGCCCTGCACGTCAAAACCTCCGGTAAATCCAGGAGCGGGGTTTAGCGAGAAAAGAAAAAGAGCGCACAATAATGGCGACCATCCCGATTTTGAAAAGTTCATATTTGTTACCGCCTGGAATGATATTGTCGCCACCTTACAGTTTCATGATAAACGCAAGTTTAAAATATTTGGGATAAAGAGCCTTTACACCAGGCTGAAAAGGCGGGACATCCAAAAGATGTTTCCGGTGCCTCCCAAAAATGTAAGGATAACCCGCCGAATATTTTGTAAGCCCCGGCTGGCTATGAAAACTCCAGCCGGACAAATCCGAGGTCCAAACTCCGGGGAGATCAATAGCAGGATTGTCACTACCTCCGGAAACCCCGATTTCCGTCGGTGTTCCCGCCATTACAAATCTATCGCTTAAATCCGGCGTGGTTACCATGTTTCCGTCCGGGGCCTGGCAGGTACGCCCGTCGCATAGGCACCAGCCGTTGTTGAAAATGTCAGCGTTCAGGGATCCTCCCCATGCGACCATAACGCCCCTGGGAACCACCTCGCTGTCCGCTTCCTGCGCTACCAGCGCAAAGGGAACACTGAGAAGCTTTTGTCTCGGCGTTATGGGAGCCTCCGCGGCGCTGATTCCACCGCCGCTTAAGACCTGGTATTCCAGATAAACGCTATCGCCTGAAAAGACATCCTTTAAATATTGAAATTTACCCCCAACGCCCGGATCTTCAAGCATTGCCTGAAAATTGCCGTTCTTTACAGCTACAGGGTAGAGCACTTTACTCCACAGCAAATTTCCGCCGGCAGCGGCATCATACAATGAAAATTTTATATTAAAATCGCTCGCGTCCCTGTTTATACCATTACTATCAGTCAGCCTGCCCTGCACGTTAAAGCCGGTGGGAAGTGAAAAAGACAAACCTGCACATGTTCCGATTAAAAAAAGTGCGCTGAAAAATTTTCTCTTTAACATAGCCGCACTCCAATTCCCCATAAAAACCCGCCAAAGGACCAGACCTGACTAACAACAATAGTATATGGTGGATATTGAGAATTGTCAACACCCCTTTCAGAGGTCGAAAAGGTCGTTGGGTTCGCGCTGGGTTTAGTGTAACTACCATCCGGTATTCTGGCGCGGGTGAACAGGACATGAACGCCTTCCGGCAGCGTAAAAGGCTGGTTATAAACACTGGGAATAGAGGTTTGCGGATCGCCGTCAAGAATAAAGTACACCGTGGAGCCTTCTCCGGAGAAAGATATTATACGAGGGTGTTGCTGGATATATAAGATACGTTTGCGGAAACATACGATTTCTCAAAAGTTATTGTCGGGCCCGGCGGATTGGCAGCGAAAGCCGGAAGAGCTGTAATAGCCAACGCCGCTAAAAGCCACAAGAACGCAAAAGGGTTAATTATCTTTCTCATTAGTCTAACCCGGAAAAGCAATAGCCAATAAAAAGCGTTTCCCGCAACGCAAACCCAATACCTGTGTAGGCGCCGTATCAGGACTGTGCCCGCCGCGTTGTATTGGCGGGGCTATGCTCATCTAAACGGCCATATTTTGCCCGCTGACGAAGTTGCTCAAACGCCCCGGCTCACCTGCCCAGGACGTAATCGAAGATAAGCGGGGCCACTATGGTGGCGTCGCTCTCGATCACAAAGCGCGGCGTGTCCACCCCCAGTTTTCTCCAGGTTATCTTTTCGTTCGGAACAGCCCCGGAATAGGA
>JAHJSU010000172.1 GCA_018829985.1 Elusimicrobiota bacterium
CTTATATCCAGGCATAAGGGGCCGCTTTACGCCTATCTGCTTAAGCTGGCGCGCGACAGGGACGCCGCGGACGACATCCTCCAGGAAGTGTTCGTGAAGGTTATAAAAAAGCTGGGCGCCTACGGGGAAGAAGATAAGTTCTCCGCGTGGCTTTTCACGGTTGCCCATCACGCGGTCATGGACCATTTCCGCGCCGGAGCCCGCCGCCGGGAAGATTCCCTGGACGCCGCGGCCGGGGACCGTCCGCCTAAGGCGGACACTTTGGCCTCCAACGAGCCGTCCCCCGACGCCGCGTTGGCCGCGGCCGAACGCGCGGGCGCCATCGAGGCCGCCTTTGAAAAGCTTTCCCCGGAACAGCGGGAAATATTCCTGATGCGGCATTATTCCGGGCTCTCTTTTAAGGAAATAGCGGGCGTTCTTAAAGTTCCTATAGGCACGGCGCTGGCCAGGATGTCGCGCGCCCTGGCGAAACTGCGGGGGGAGTTGGGGGGGGAAGGGTCTTAGGGGCTAAGGGTTTGAGGTGTTAAGGGTAGAAACAAAAATTCCCCACCCTAAAACCCTAAGACCCTAAAACCCTTAGCCCCTTAAACCCTGCTCTGCTGATGCAATAAAACGGGCCGGTCCGGCGTTATAATAGCATAGGGGTCGAACTATGAACTGCGGATATAAAGAAAAGACCATCCTTTACTTCTACGGCGAACTGCCGGAATGGTCCGCCGCCGAGGTCAAAAGGCATATAGACGCCTGCGCGTTATGCGCCGGAGAGCTGGCCGTTCTAAGGGAGCTCACCGCGCGGTTTAAAAGTTTTAACCCCGAACCGCCGCTGTTGAGCGCCTCCGGGCTTGCCGCTGCGGCGCGGGAGCCGGGTTTTTGGGAAACGGCGCTTGCCGGCGTTTTTACCGGCGCGTTCGTGCTTGCTTTCCAGCTTATGGGCGCTCATAAAGGCGCGCAGGCCGCGTGGAATAACGATATAGACGCGAACCTTGACAATATTGAATACGGCATTTACAGCCTTGAGGACGACATGTTGTATTCCTCGTCCGCGGACTTCGATTACCGCTACGCCGGGATAGAAACACAAAGACAAAGGATTGTGGAAAAAGCGACATAAGAAGAAGTAAAGGGTCTAAGGAGTAAAGGGTTTAAGGGGTTAAGGGTAAAAACAAACATTCCCCACCCTAAGACCCTTAGACCCTAAAACCCTTCGGTTCAATAGGAGGAGATATGAACAAAAAACTGATAGTGTTGGCGGGCGCGCTGGCCCTTATGACCCTTCCCGCGATGTACGCGTCGGCGCAGGCCCCGGAGCCCGGCGAAGGCATGCCGGAGGAGAATGAAGGGTGGCAGAGAGAGGGCCCGGCCCCGGAAATGGGCGAAGAAAGGGGTGTGCACGAAGTCTATATCCGCAAGAACGCCATGCAGGGCAAGAGGTCCGGCGACGGGGGAGTCAAGCAGGGCAAAAGGTTCGGCGGCGGGAACTCCATGCGGGGCAAGAGGTTCGGCGGCGGGAAATCCGGCTTCCTGGATGAAGACGAGGTTTTCGAGACCATAGAAAAACATGACCCGAAATTCGCGGAAATCCTGGCCGACCTCCGGGAGACGGCTCCGGCGGAATATAAGATGACGGTTAACGTGGCCAGGAAACTGCTGAACAGGTCGGCGAAGGAAAACGATGAGAAAATAGAGGCGGACGCGGTGCGCGAGATAGCCCTTGAATACGAGACCAAAAAGCTCTCCCGCAAATATGAGAAGGCCTCCGACGCCGACAAGGCCGCTATAAAGACCGAGCTTAAAGCCAAATTATCGGAGCTGTTTGATTTGCGGCTGAAAGGACATGAGATAAGGGTCCAAAGGATGGAGAAAGAGCTTGCCAAGCTTAAAAAGAACATAAAGACCAGAAAAGCCAGCAAGGATAAAATAGTCCAGGAGCGCCTAAGCCAGATGACCGGCGAAGGCTTCGGCTGGTGATTGCGAATGACACGAATAACTATTGCAAATAGTGCGAATGACTGACGAATAGTGCGAATCAATAAAAAAAGCCCTGCAGAATATTTCCGCAGGGCTTTTTATTCGTCTTATTCGTTCTTAATTCGTAACTACTCAGGTTCTCCGTATTTTTAACGTATTTTTTGTAGTAGCAAAGCTTGCTTTGCCTTTTTGGGCAGAGTAAACTCTGCCACTACGACGACAGACCTGAGTAGTTACCTTAATTCGCGTTATTGTATCAGTTTCGCGGCATTGATCATGCCGGCGCCTTCTTCGCCGGGCTTCAGGCCCAGCGGCGTGGCGGCTTTCTTGAGAGCGGCTCTGACTTTATCCGGCGTATCGGCGCCCAAAGCCGCCGCCAGGGCCGCCAGGCCGGCCACGTGGGGGCAGGCCATCGAGGTGCCGGACATGGTCTTATAGGCGGCGCCCTTATAAGTGGAGTAGATGCTCACGCCGGGGGCTATAAAAGCTATCTCGGGGCCTCTTGAGGAGAAGTACGCTATCCTGTCGGAGGAGTCGGAGGCCGAGACCGCTATCGCCTCCGGATATTTGGCCGGGTAATTGACCGGGCCGGAGTCGTTGCCGGCCGCGCAGACTATGGTGACGCCGGCCTTGCCGGCCGCCGTCATGACGCTGGCGAGCGCCGGCGTGCCGCTGCGGCCGCCGAGGCTCATATTGATGACCTGCATCTTGTTGTCCACGGCCCACTGTATGCCGTCTATTACGTCGGAGTAGGTGCCGCCGCCATTGGCGTCCAGGACTTTTACCCCATAAAGCTTCGCGCCGGGGGCTACGCCCGCCACGCCTTTGCCGTCCTTTATCGCGCCGATGGTGCCGGACACATGAGTGCCGTGGCCATGGTCGTCCATCGGAAGGGTTGAAGTGCTTACGGCGTTATACCCGCCGGCGTAATGCGCGGCGAGGTCCGGATGGGTGTAGTCCACGCCGGTGTCTATGATAGCCACTTTTACGCCTTCGCCGGTCGCGGCGCTCCACGCGCCGCTTGCGTTAACTCTTTTTACGCCCCAGGGGAGCTCTTTGTCGTCGGCGGCTTTGGGGAAAGGATGAAGGATGAAGGACGGGAGCGGTGGGATGGCGTCCTGGTAATATTCGCCGGCTTTTATCCGTTCCAAAGCGGTTTCAACCGAAGACAGGGGGATGGCCGCGGGCTTGTCCGCCATAGTCCCGGCGACGGCGGACGTTTCTTCTATCCATTTAAGGTATTTGTCCTCTTCAACATAGGCTACGCCTTTCACGGTGTAAATGTCGGCGTCTTTGATGTGATCGGGAAACCGGGCCGCCACCGCATTAATAATATGCAGTGTTTTTACGATCTTGCCGCCGGCTTCCTGCACGCCGGTTATTCTGTCCCGCTCCGGGACAGAACGGGAAAAGGTTACGATTTTTTGGGACGCGTTTGCCGCGACCGAAAGACCTACCACCAGGGACCACATGACTCCGAACAGCTTTGTGTGCTTCATGCGCTAACCTCCGGCGTTCGTTCTGTTTTGGTTTCCGTTTTTACTGCCGCTTATCAAGTTTACCAGAAGCGCTGATGTTTGTCATAGGCCTTTTGGGTATGCTGCGGGACCAAAAGGCCCAGAACTTATATAGGACTTTAGGGAACCCCGCCCGATTAAGGATGAAGGCTGAAGGATGAGGGATGAAAGAGAGGCAGGGAATTAAGCTTTGTAATTTCCGTTTTCCGTCCCTTAGCCTTTATCCTTCCCGCCAAACAGCCCGGCGGGTCCGCCTTCGGCGGAAAGCCTTCCCGAAAAATTCGCCCGCCGCGGGCAGACGCCCGCTGAAATAGCGGACGAATTTTTCGGGTTACTTACGGCCGCCCAGGTTCATCTGGGCGATATAGGCGGCGGCGCCCGGGTTGTTCATCAGCAGTTCCATGATTTTCGGGTCAGACATCAATCCGATAAGCTGCGGGTTCGCGGTGATGACGTTTGCCATAGCCAGGGGATCGTTCAAGAGGGCTTGGCCGGCGGGGGTGTTTATCAGGGCCGTCATAAATCCGCTCCCCGCCGCGGCGGAAAGAGCGGCCGGGTTGTTAAGGGCGCTCTGTACCGCGCTGTTATTCATAAAATTGCCGATAGCGCTGCCGTTTTTCAGGAAATCGGCCAGCGCTTCCGGGCTTGCCGTGGCGTTTTTTACCGTGTCCCTGGACATGAAACCGTTGATGACATGTTTGTTGTTTAAAAGCGCGCCCAGGGCTTTCGGGTTGTTTATGACTTTGCCCATGGCGTAACTGAGGTAGCCTTTGGCAAGGCCGACCGACCGTTGTTCGTTGGCTTTCATGCTGTCCATGGCGAACTCTCCGGCGTTCCCGGCTCCGGCCTGTCGGCCGGTTGTAGAGCGTTCGGCGTCCGCCCTGGCCTGGGCGCCGGCGGCTTTTTTTCCGGCTTCGGCCTCGCGCCGCGCGGCTTCTTCCGCTTCGGCTCGTTCGCCCGCGTTTTTATAGTGAATCCTGAATTCCCCGTCGTTAAGTTCGGGGCGGGGGAGGTCGTTTTTGCGCGCTTTGTCTATTTCGCCCTCTTCGGCGTTGAACGCGTTATACTCCGCTTTTGAAAGGGGAACGTCGCTTGAACCGGCCTTGATGGACCATTTTACCGCTGGGATTGCGGCAATGGCAAAGATCGGGATGAGGTATAACCATATTTTCCAGCTTTTTTTGGAGTTAGCTTCCATAAATCATCTCCCGTGACGGGTAAGTTACCAGTTGCCAGTCGCAAGCTGCCGGTAGAAGTAAGATGTAAGAAGTCAGCGGTTCAGAAAACAGCTTAAATCTTACTTCTTACCTCTTATCTCTTAACTTCTACCCCTTACCTCTTACTTCCTGCTTCTTACTTCTTACTTCCTTGGTAACTACTCAGGTTCTCCGTATTTTTCACGTATTTTTTGTAGTGGCAAAGCCTGCTTTGCCTTTTTGGGCAGAGTAAACTCTGCCACTACGACGACAGACCTGAGTAGTTACCTTCCTTGAATAATATAACAATGAAATCCGCTAATGTCAATACGCTGTTTTATGGTAACTGCTCAGGTTCACAGTTCAGGGGTTCAACGGTTCAGAGGTTGGCCGTCTGAGGAGCATAGCTCTTGTTACGGCGCCGGCATAGCCTTGAAAAACGTCTATGCAAAGGATAACCGTGAACCCTGAACCGTGAACCTCCGACAGCCTGAGTAGTTACGTTTTATGTTATAATAGGGTTTCTATGGGGCATTATTTTTTTGACATCGCGCTTACCGTGCTTGCCAACCTGGTCCAGGTACTGCTTTTCCTGACCGGCGTTTTCTATTTTGTATTAAGCCTGCGCGGTTTTTTAAAGAACGGACAGCCCGCGCCGGACGGCGGGTACCGCAGCTTCGCCGTGCTCCTGCCGGCTTACAATGAGGAAAAAGTTATAAAGTTTTCCATTGACAGTCTGATAAAAATGGCCTATCCGGCCGATAAATTCAAAATTTTTGTGGTGGCGGACCATTGCACGGATGGGACGGCGGACCTGGCCCGCGCTCTGGGCGTCAGGGTGCTTGAGTACTCCGGCCCGGATAAAAGGCCGGGCAAGGGCCGGGCGCTTAAATGGGCCTGCGAACAGATCCTGGCCATGCGAAAATACGATGCGCTGGTTTATTTTGACGCCGATTCCCTGGCCCATCCGGAGTTTCTGTCGGTCATGAATGCGCATCTGGCCGCGGGCGAGGAAGCGGTGCAGGGCCGCCAGCTGGCCAAGAACACGGAGACCTGGCTGGCCAGGATCCTGGCGTCCGGGCATATAGTGTCCAACCGGTTTTTCCAGAAGCCAAAATACGCACTGGGCCTTTCCGCCAACCTGCACGGCAAGGGAATGTGTTTTTCCGCATCGGTGGCCGAAAAATATCCCTGGGATGAGACCTGCCTGACCGAGGACATTGAGATGCAGATGCGGCTTATCCGAAGCGGGGTGCGCATTGCCTGGGCCGAGGACGCTATCGTCTACGACGAAGAACCGGCCGGCATAAGGCAGTACGTTAAAAGGACCGTGCGCTGGACCCGCGGCTCGCTCGACACGGCCAGGCGGCATCTTGCGGGCTTATGGCGCCGGGCTGTCGTTCTCCGGGACGTCAGGGCTTTTGAGGGCGGGATCTATTGCGCCCAGGTCTACCGGCTGGCCCTGGTCACCCTGGCGGCCGCGCTGATCTATTACACCAGGGATTCGTTCAACTTTTTTATCTGGCTGTTCCAGCAGGTGCATTACGCCAGGCTTACCGTCAAGGTTATGAGCGTTTTCCCGCTGCTGCTTTATCCCGTGGCCGCGCTGTTTCTTGAAAAGGCCCCGCCCGGGGTTTTCGTCGCTTATTTTTTTCAGCCGGCGCTGGGCCTGCTCCGGTTCCCGGTTTTCGTGGCGGGAGTGTTCAGGAACCAGCTGGAATGGGATCGCACGGAGCACACGAGCCAGGTGGCCATATCGGATCTGGTGGAGTAAACATGCGAATGGCGGAGCGAATTCCGCCATGCAAATAGTGGAGCGAACGGGGCAATGCGAATTCAGCCGGATAATAAGGTATGGAAGTCTTAATTCGCTGTTCATTCGCATTGCAGTATTCGTCTTTATCCGCATTGGAGGAATGATGAAAAAAATACTTGTTTTGTCCGCGCTGATCTTTTCGGCCGCGGGTATAAAAGCCCAGGAGTTTCTCCCCGAAGGTTTGCCGGGCTTAAGCGATGATCCGGCCCAGGCCGGGATACAGAGGCCCGACTCCAAAAGGATAATGTCCGGACTGTCCCCCGCCTTGCGCCTGAGTTCCAAACAGGAAGAGCGCATAAGCGGCGTCATAACGAAAAAGAGCAAGGAGTTTGATAAACTGCTCAAAAAGTACGATAAAGCCGCCGCCGAGGAAAAGCGCTGCCGCGAAAAGGTGGAAACGCTTAAATCCAGGATGAAAAATATAAACAAAAGCATCCCGGATGCCATAAGGGGGTATTTGGACGATGAACAGAGCCAGAACTTTGACGACATGCTCCAAGCCCGGAAAAAGCGCTACCCGGCGGAGGCTGAAGTAAAGAAAAGTGAAAACCCGGCCGGCGCCAAGCCCGCCAAAAAAAGAAAACTTGTCAGGAGAAAGAAAAAGCGTCCGGCCGTCTCGTCTCCCGAAGAGACGCCCGGGGTCACGATGGTGGATTCGGAGCCGTCCGCAAATCCCGCTCCGCGCGTCCGCAAGAAAAAAAGAGTGTTGAGGAAAAAGCGTAAACCGGCCGAAGACGCGGCGGCGGAAAAACCCGCGGGCGCCGGCGGCGCCGGCATGGAAGCCCCGGACGAAGATTCAGCCGGGGAAGACGCCGGCTCGTACCCGTAATGAAGGGTATAGGGTAGAGGGGTTAGGGTATAGGGTGGGGAATGGGGCGAAAGATACAGCGGCTATAAGCCTTTATCCTTTGCTTACGCGTAGAACAGGCGTTCAAATTTGCGAAAAATCTGATAATTTTTTGGCTTTTACTTTGTTTTGCGCTGGTAAACTATTTATAAGCGGGTTCGTAACTGCGCAACAACAACATGGAACGCAGGTGACACAGATGAATAGGATGAACGCAGATCATGTTTAATCATAAAAATCGTTACTACTCAGCCACAAAGTCACAAAGACACGAAAGAAATCAGACAACAAACCGTTTGATCCATAAACTTTCTTTGTGCCTTGGTGTCTTAGTGGCTGAGTAGTTACTAAAAATCAGCGTTATCAGCGTTCTA
>JAHJSU010000173.1 GCA_018829985.1 Elusimicrobiota bacterium
GTCTGGTCCGCGCCGGGCCTTATCGCGGCGGGAACCCTCGCCAATCCCTCACTTTCCTACGACTCTGAAAACAACGCTATTTATGCCTTCTGGATTGATGTAAATACCATCAAATACAGCTCCCGAACTGTTACTTCCGCCGCTGCCGCCTGGTCCGGGGCTGAAACCCTGGCCGCAGATTGTAACGCGCCCGGCTACCTGGGTTCTTCCTCAAGCAGCCCGCTTAGAATCGGGATACTCTGGCGCGAAAATTATGAAACTTCATACGTGGTCAAATACTCCACCCTGACGCTGGTTCCCGCTCCTGAAAATCCCCGGGTTGATTCCGTGTTTATCTCAAGCATCGCTATGAAGTGGGACTCCATGACCTCAAACAAGGGCTATGTTGTGGATGCCTCTACGAGGAGCGATTTTACCGGGACTATTCACTCCTCTATTACGGCGGACGGGAATGCCGCCGCCCTGACCGTATTTGAGACCGCCCTTTCCACAAACACCAGATACTATTTCAGGGTGGGTTCCCTCTGGAACTCAGGCGCCACTTCCTACGCCGCATCCATAGTCTCCACAGTCACTCTGGCGGCCCAGCCCGGCGTCCCGGCCGTTTTCACAGAAGTCTTTTTCGCCAGCGTGACAGTCTCCTGGCCGGACAACGGCAACCCGGCATATACCGAGTACTTTCTCTGGGTCTCCACTGCCGCCGACTTCACGGGAACGATTTACTATCCTGCCGGCGGCGCGCAATGGTTTACCGGGGCATCTGCTGTATTTATAGACTTTTGCGCCGGCAGGACTTATTATTTCAGAGCTAAAGCGAGAAACTTGAATAATATAGAAACAAGCACTACCGAGCTTGGAAACACAACAACAGCAACGAGCGCTTTTATAGATTGCGGGCTTCGTTTTCGCGATGGAACTGGAACGACAATAACAGGAGCCGGTCAAAATATTTCCGAATGTCCGGCTGAGTTAAAATTAAAAATACAAAAAGGAAACGATACATACGGAATTGCGACAGTTGATGAAGGCGACCCCAAAGCCTCAAAACTGAAAATCCAAACCCCGGACGGCCCCAAATGCATCCGCAGATACCCGTAATGCACCCATAATGTAGCCGCAGGCTTTAGCCTGCGAAGAGCGTAAGCTTCCGCCAAACCCGCCAAACAACACGGCGGGCAGGCACCACGGCGGATCCCCGCCAATACAACCCGGCGGGCGCAGCGCCTCAGGCGGAAGCTTGCGGCTGATGCGTCCGCCTTAGGCGGACGGCTACATCAGCAGGAAAAGGGGGAAAAGGGGGGGACAGGCTGCTTTATCCCATTGCCAATGGCACGAATAATTAATTGCGAATGACGCGAATAATTGTAGCCGCAGGCGACCCTTGATTCCCCATTACTTTCGTGCTACACTATTTACATGAAAAGTCATATTCCTCTCAGTACTCAACAAGCCACGGCAGCCGTTTTTTGGACGGCTTTTGAATCGCTTCCTCCCTCAACTCGCGAAAGTTTCCTGGAGCGGTTGCTAGAGAACCGCGAATTTCGTTGCGATCTTATGGATTTGGCTATTATGGAAAAACGCGGCCATGAGAAAACCCGGCCGTTCCCGGAATATTTGAAAGAGCGCCACGCCAAGGCACAATGCAAGCGTATCAAGTCCTGATCAAGCGCTCCGCAGAAAAAGATTTGGACGCGCTTCAGGAACGAACTCACAAGAGAATTTCTTCCAAAATAGCCCGCCTTGGAGAGAACCCGAGGCCGCCGGATTGCAAACGCCTTCAGAAAAGCAGCGGATACCGTATCAGGGCCGGAGATTATCGGGTCCTTTATGTCGCCGCTGATGACTCTCACACCGTTACCATTTATGCCGCAGGCCACCGTCGTGAAGTGTACCGAGGGTAATCCGGTGACATAATAGCTATTTCCCACAATTCCTGGTTTTTACCCCGTTAGAGAAAGCCCCCGACTCCCGTCGGGGGTACAAGTCCGAAGTTTCAGCCGTCCGCCTTAGGCGGACGACTTTTCCCGCGAAGCGCCCGGTGTCTCTAACGGGGTTTACAAGCTGACAGTTCCTGGAGAAAGCCTGCCACGGTAACAGTTTATCTATCGCGCCCGCCCGCCGGCCAGCGAGGTATCAGGAAATGGAATGGGTGAAATGGGAAATGAGAATGGGGGAAATGGGGTCAGCCACCATTTATGTGGTAGCCGCAGGCTGTAGCCGCAAGCTTTTCCGCCAAACCCGCCAAACAACACGGCGGGCAGGCACCACGGCGGATCTCCGCCAATACAACCCGGCGGGCACAGCGCCTCAGGCGAAAGCTTGCGTCTGATGCGTCCGCCTAAGGCGGACGGCTACAATTGCGTTAATTTAAAGCGGAAAAGTAACTACTCAGGTCTGTCGTCGTAGTGGCAGAGTTTACTCTGCCCAAAAAGGCAAAGCAAGCTTTGCCACTACAAAAAATACGTGAAAAATACGGAGAACCTGAGTAGTTACGCGGAAAAGGGGAATTCTTTGAGATTTTTAATACCCTGTCTCTCTTGAATTTGTTATAATTTTAGGCGGAGGTTTATATGGGCGAAATACGCGTTAAAGTGCGTCTTGAAAACGGAGTAGACATACTCCTTCAAAAGAAGGGGAAGAAGGGGAAGAAGGGCGGTAAAAATATCAGGACCGCGGAAGTTGAAGCAATTGTGGATACCGGCGCCGTCATGATGCTGCTTCCCCAGGACCTGGTAGACAACCTGGGCTTGGATATTATAGGGAAAACAATAGTCGCTTTGGCTGATGAAACAAAAAAAGAACTGGACGTGGCAAAAACGGTTGTTATAACGATTGCCGGAAGACAATGGGAAACTGATTGTTTGGTCGGACCTCCCGGTTGCGAGCCGCTGATTGGACAGCTGATATTGGAAAGGTTGGACCTGATTTTAGATCCGCTAAAACATACGATTACTCCGAGACCCGAATCGCCTTATTTGCCCACCTTGAAGTTAAAATAGTATATAAAAAAGAGGACAGGCTGCTTTATAAAAGTCCGGACCCCCTCAGGCGGAAGCTTGCGTCTGATGCGCAGGCTGCCCGCCCCCGCCCCCGCCAAACAGTCCGGCGGGTCCGCCGAGCAGTATGGCGGAAAACAACCGGCCCTCCCCCGCCAAACAACCGGCGGGTCCGCCGGAGCTGTGTGGCGGAAAACGGCCGGCGGGCAAGCGGGTCCGCCGAAACTGTGTGGCGGAAAACAGCCCGGCGGGTCCGTCCGCCTTAGGCGGACGTCCGCTGGATTAGCGGACGCCTCCGGCGGAAAGCCTGCGGTTGCAAATGCGTTAATGTATGATATGGCAGCCGCAAGCTAAAGCCCGCGGCTGCCAACACGATTTTTGCGCAAAACGGACTTTTTGCGAGAGACTCATATTTAATTCCCGTCGCATTATGGTAAAATCTGATCATGGCGGGAACAGCAAGGGTCGTTGTTCCGGGTTATCCGATTGGCGGGGGCGGATTTTTTAAAAAATTAGGGATGATAAATAAAATATGAGACCGGTCAAGATACTTGCCGCCGACGACGATCCCGCGACGCTTGAGTTTTACAAAACCCTGCTTTCGGAAGCCGGGTATCAGGTGGAAACCGCGGCCGAGGCCACCGCGGCGGTTATGCTGTTTAAGGAATAGCCGGCGGATTTGCTTATTCTTGACGTCGATATGCCGGAGGGGGCGGGCGGGTGTTCGATATAGTCCGCGGTATTATCCAAAAAGGGGTCCCGGTGGTGTTCGTTACGGGTCTGCCCGAAAAGGTTGCCTTCCTGGCTTCAACGCGCGCCAATGTGCGCGTATTTACAAAACCGGTGGAGTGCGCCGCGCTTTTGGAAGGAATATCGCGTTTATTGGCGGAAAGCGGCCTGTAGCTGCTTTCCGGTATAGCCGGCGTGTCGGCCGGGCCGCCGTTTTTGGGATTGGTAAATTGCAGGCGCAGCGTTAAAGAATTCTGCGGTGAATCTGGAAAAGTCCGCATTTTTTATGGCTAAAATACTTATTGTCGACGACGAATCTACGATACGGGAGCTTTTTAAGTATGTCTTTGAGGACGCCGGGCATAAGGTGGAGCTGGCAAATAACGGCCGGCAGGCGCTGGACATTCTCCGGAACGGCATCCCGGATTTTATAGTTTTGGACATCGCAATGCCGGAAATGTCAGGCACGGAATTTGTGGCTGAACTTAAGCGCAGGGCCGTGCAGGATCAGCGTCTGGGGAATATCCCTTTTGTGGTAATGACGGGCGAGGATTTTATGGATAGCGGGCGGAACAACGTTTTCATGCTGGCGCCGGGCTTTGCCGGTTTTTTCCCGAAGATGACCCCGCCGGAGACGGTGCTGGAGAAGGTGGAGGCGGTTATGAAAAACCGCGGATAAGCCGGCCGATTGGCGGCCATAGGCCCGTGCCGGCAGCCAAGTGGCGAATAGCGAAATAGGGAAGCAGCGAATGAAAAACAAAAAAATCGTAACTACTCAGGTCTGTCGTCGTAGTGGCAGAGTTTACTCTGCCCAAAAAGGCAAAGCAAGCTTTGCCACTACAAAAAATACGTTAAAAATACGGAGAACCTGAGTAGTTACAAAAAATCATCAAAATCCCATTTCCACCCCTATTCGCTGTTTCGCTGGCCTTGCCGGGAAGGAGTCGGTAAATGCGCATACTTATCGCGGAAGACGACGAGCCTCTCAGGACGCTTCTGATGGTTTTTCTGTCCGATATGGGGCATCAGGCGCGGAGCGCCGAAAATGGAACCGGGCTGGTGGAAATGGCCCTTGCCGAACGGCCCGACCTTATTATAACGGACCTTCACATGCCGGAGATGGCCGGCGATTCAATGATAGCGATGATCGACATATATCCGGACCTTTCCGGGATACCGGTTATAATCGTGACGGGGGCCACAGAAGCCGAAATTGCCGATATGGGAATCCCCAGGGGCATTAAAATTCTTCCCAAACCCTTCGATTTCGACAAAATAACCGCCGCTATCAACGCCATAAACGCCGTCTGACAGGCATTGCCCCGCCAATACAACGCGGCGGGCACGGCCCTGATACGGCGCCGCCATAGACTGGTAAAATTTCGTCTTTTCTTCGGGATTAAACGGTTTTTTGCGCTTACAATATATATAGATATATATGGGAAGCGCGAATAACAGCAGAACAGGGATATTTCTATCCGCGGTCCTCCTGGCCGCAGCCGGGGTTTTTTTTGCGCTTTCCGCTTTCGCCGGCCAGCCCGGCGTCTCCTCCGCCTCCTTTCTGAAATTCGCCCCGAGCCCGCGCGGCACCGGCATGGGCGAGGCCTATAGCTCGGTCAGCCGGGACGCTTACGCCGCCTGGTGGAATCCGGCGGGGCTTGCAAGCGTTGAGACGCCGGAAATCTGCGCCACCTACAACGCCTCTTTTGAGGACGTCAGCCACCAGTATGTTGCCTTCGCGTATCCTCTGAGTTACGGCTCAACGCTGGGCTTTAACGTCACCCGCATGAGCGTGGCGCCTTTTCAGGGCTATGACGCCGCGGGCTGGGAGACAAAGCGGGTGGACTCGGCGGACACCGCTTTCGGCGCGGCTTACGCCCGCACGCTTTTAAAAGACGAAATTGAACGCCCGGTTTTTAATATCGGGGCGAACCTCAAAGGCATTTCGGAACGCCTGGATAATGCGTCGGCAAACACCCTTGCCCTTGACCTGGGCGCGGTTTACTACCTGCGCCCCGCGAAGTACTGGATGAGCAAAACCCCGGCGCAGGAGTTCGCCTTCGGACTGGCGGTCAGGAACCTGGGGCCGGGCCTGAAGTTCGACAGGCTTTCCTTCCCGCTGCCGCTGAGCTCAACGCTGGGCGCTTCGTGGACCTCTCATCCCTGGGGCGCGCACACGCTTACCGTGGCGCTTGACCAGACAATCTCGAACGATGAAAAATATATCGCCAGCCTGGGCGCGGAATATTTCATGTTTCAGCTTTTATCTTTCAGGGCCGGCTTTAAGAGCGGCCAGGCCCTGGGTTCCGGCGTAAGGGCCGGGGTGGGGTTCCGCCTCTCGTTCATGGACCTGGATTATTCCATGTCGCCTTTCGGAGAGCTGGGGTCCATGCACAAACTCGGCGTTTCCATGCGCTTCGGCGCTCCCAAAGCCCGCCAGCCGCTGGCCGGGGGGACGGCAAGGGTTGAAAAAGCCAGGCTGATGGCGCCCAAAGAAAAAATAGAACAGCTTGCCAATTACGCCAATGACTATCTGGAACTCGCGAAAAAGAACCTTAAGGCCCGCGAGTACGCGGACGCCGTTGATAACATGAACAAGGCCTTTAATCTTAATCCCAAACTTAAGGCCGGACCCTGGGGCGACCGCTATAAGCGGCTCTCGGAGCTCGGCGCGAAACTGCGTCTGCGCGAAACGCCCGGCCGCGCTCAGGCCTTGCGCAAGGATACCGAACAGGCCAGGGCCGGGGCCGGGGCCATAGACGCTTATGTTGAGGGGCGCGAACTGAAGGCTTTCCTGCTTGCCCACGCCGCCCTCGGCGCCGACTTAAGGGGCGACGCGCTCTTTGAGGAATTGCTTAATACGCTTGCCGTTCTTACGGGGGATAAGGTCAGGCAGGGGGAAATTCTGCCGATGACCGCCCTGGTCAAGGAGAAACTTAAGAAATCGGCCACGGCTTTCTACGCGCAGAAGATTGATGCGGCGGCCAGGGAATGCGAAGAGGTTACGCTCCTTGATGAACAGAACCCGCTGGGCTGGACGCGGCTTGGGTCCGCCTATTACATGCTGGGCGACAAGGAGAAGGCCAGAAGCGCCTACGCCAGGGCGCTTGAGCTTAACCCCGGCGATAACGTGACCAGGCAGTTCATGGAAACCCAGGGGTGGAAGTAAACGGAAGTGGAGAGTGATTAGTGAATAGTGGATAGTGTAGAATCGAAAGGGATGAATGTTGCCACTAACCACTTTCCACTGGCCACTAACCACTAATTTTAATATATGGAATTTCTCGCTATCGTGCTCGTGCCGATGATGCTGCTTATGGCGGGGGCCGGCGTTTTGGTGGTTTCACAGGTTTCAGGCTTTATGCAGTCCAGCTCCCTTAACCAGCGCCAGCATTTTTCAAACATGATAATCCAGCAGTACATGATACAGATAGGCATGGCCCAGACCCAGATCTTTCAGCGTTCAAGGGAGCTTGAGGCGCTGTCGTCCAAACTTGCCCTGTCCAACCAGGAATTGGGCCGCCTTAACGACATGAAGACAAAATTCCTGTCCATGGTCGTGCACGATGTGCGCACGCCGCTGGCTTCCATAAAGGGTTTCAGCGAACTGCTGATGAAAAAAGACGTAGGCGAGCGCGAAAAACTATATCTCGAAAACATAGTGGGCTCAACCAACCAGCTGGGGCACCTTATCGCCGACCTTACGGACCTGGCCATGATAGAGGCCGGAAAGCTTAAAATGGAAAAAGCCGTTTTTGATTTTTCTTACGTGGCGCGCGATATCCTGCCGGGTATTTTCATCAACGCGCAGAAGCGCGGGGTGGAACTGGTCGTGCACCCGCTTCCCGGGGGCCTGATGATAAACGGCGACCGCTTCAGGCTCTCGCAGGTGCTTATGAACCTTTTAAACAACGCCATAAAATTCACGCCGCCGGGCAGGCACGTCGAGCTGACGCTGCGCGCCGAGGGCGCGGGGGCGGCCGCGTATGTTAAAGACGCGGGCATAGGCCTCCACCTAAGCGAGACCAAACTGATTTTTGAAAAATTTTACCAGGCCAAATACCAGAAAGACGAAAAACTGCGCAAACAGGGCTGGGGCCTGGGCCTTTCCATCGCAAACGAGATAATAAAGGGCCATAAGGGCGTAATAGCGGCCACAAGCCCCGGCCTGGGCAGGGGCTCGACTTTTTATTTCCGGGTTCCGGCCGGCGGCAGGCAGTAAGCGGTAAGCGGTAAGCAGTAATCGGTAATCAGTAACCGGTAAGCGGTAAGCGGTAAGCAGTAATCGGTAATCAGTAATCAGTAACCGGTAAGCGGTAACCGGTAAGCAGTAACCGGTAACCGGTAACCGGTAAGCGGTAACCGAATACCGGATACCGCAGTTAACAAGGATATAACCTTTTTGAAACAATCGTTGTATATAATTTAATGCTCAGGAATTTCAATGTTCCTCACGCAAAGGCGCAAAGGCGCAAAAAAACAGATGCATGCCCGCTTTTCTTTGCGAGCTTTGCGGCTTTGCGCGAGACAAGACAGGCCTGTAGTTACATTTTGCGGCCA
>JAHJSU010000174.1 GCA_018829985.1 Elusimicrobiota bacterium
CAAGACAGGCCTGTAGTTACATTTTGCGGCCAAAGGCTAAAAAAGTCAGCCCGAAGGGCCTAATTTATCAATTATTCTTTTGTCAGCCTTTGTATCCATAGGTCTTGTATATGGCTTTTACGCAGTCCAGGTAGGGGCGTCGTTTCTCGGGGGGGAAATCCTTGTAGTTAAGTTCAACGGCCCTGCCGGCGCCGAACAGGGCGTTATCAATGGGGAACAGCGCTTCGCAGCCGGGCGGGAGGAATTCCTTTTTGATCTCCATCCTGAGGCCCAAGCCGGCCAGCAGGTTAAGGCAATACACCCATTTCTGCGTGGCGGCGTTGTGGATCTTCAGCACGGGGCAGGGGTTGGAGCTTGAGCCGGGCTTCATCTCCCAGGTCTTGCCGGGGAGGTCGCCGGCAATGGCCAGCAGCTCGCCCCAGAAAACCTTGAACGCTTCGCCGGATTTAGGATACCTCAGGGCGATGTGCCTGATGTATTTGTCGCACTCCAGGCGGACCAGTTCCGGGTCCACTATCCTGCCGGTGGTCCCCTTGCGGCCCTTATCATCCTGTTTAAGCTGCTCTATCATTTCCTTTAAGGCCGCCGCCTCTTCTTCCGCGGCCGGCGCCAGGTACCGGGCCTTGAAGGTCATCCTGCCGCCGTTCTTGACGTGGACGGTGACGTTGTCCCCGGCGGTCTTTATCACGACGCCGAGATTTTTGTTCAGGATGTTCCTGACCGCGGAATATGGCTCGAATTTATACGTTTCCATTTTGCTTCCTCATTTGATCCGGGAGAGGGCGGGCCAGATAGGGGCAAGCGAGGTCACGAAAGCGTCGGTTATTCCGAACATGGCGGTTTGTATATCAAAGCCGTCGTAGCTCATGGAGGCGGACCACAGGATGGAGCCGGTCTCCACATCCACCATGCGGGTCACCAGCGACACGTCGGCCGTAGTGCTGACCAGTTGGGAATTGGGCATCCCCAGCAGCGAACCGTCGGAATAGACGCTGCCGCCGGCGAGCTGGGTCACGGAAGCGATGAGCGTCTTATCGGAGGTGCTCACCAGGTATGTGGACGGGGGGGTGCTTGCGGCCACGGAGCCGACGAACAGCGCGTCCACGCCCAGCAGCTTCCCGAGCTGCTTCGCCGTCGCCTGGTCGAAGGAGGGGGACGAGGAAAGCGACTGCTCCTGCATTACCGCGCTGAGCTGCTGGCGCTCCACCACATCGGCCCCATGGGCCAGCAGGCTCTGCGTGAACAGGTCCGCGGCCAGTTCGCCGCCGCTTCCTCCGAAGGTCAGCACGGCCACACGCTTGATGGCGGAAAAATCAGCCCGCGAATTTACCGCCGTGCGCGGCGCGGCGCAGGCCGAGAAAAAAAACAGCGCGGCTATAAGGCAATTGCGCGGAAATTTCATGGCGCTCCCTGCGTGGAAAGATGATGCAGGTGTCTCGCGGCCGTTTTACGCAGACGCGGGTCCTGAGTGTTGTCCAGGCACGCTTTCCATGCGGCGGCGGCTTTTTCCCTGAGGCCCTTCTTTTCGTAAATAAACCCCAGCATGTAATGGGCTATGGCCTTTTTGGGGTCAAGCCGCGCCGCGGTCTCGAATTCGCGCTGGGCGTCGTCCGCCCGGTCCAGGTGGGCGTATGTGAAGCCCAGCCTTACGCGGAGGTCCGGGTCTTCGGGCGCTTTTTTCACGGCTTCCTCAAGCGCCGCGGCGTTCTTCTGAAGTTCCTCTTTGCTCAGTTTTTTCGGCGGCGGAGGCGGCAGGGCGGCCTGCGGCGGCGGGGACAACTGGTTCCCGGCAGGCGGCAAAGACGGCTGGTCCGCTTTCGGCGGCGGAGGCGGCTGATTTCCAGGAGGCGGCGTCTGGGCGGCGGCATAGGCCGCGACACACATGAAAAGCACGGCAAAAACATATCTCATAAGGTTACCTCAATAATAAGGGAACTGCTCAGGTTGTCAGGTTCACGGTTCAAGGTTCAGGGGTTCACGGTTTAAGGTTCAGGATTACCTTTTTCAACCGTTGAACCTTTGAACCATTGAACCCTGAACCTGTTTCATGCCTTTTTCAACCGTTAAACCGCTGAACCATGAACCTGATGTAGTTACGGAGTAACATAATAAGCATATAATATTCCCGCGTCATTTGGAATATCTGCGCCCCCGGGGCGGGAGAAGCTCCATAAAAAGCCCAAAAGCAAGAGCCCCCGCGCAGGGGCGGGGGCTCTCCACCAGGCTTTCACCAGTAAGGGGCGGGTCCCAGACCGACCGAACCGGCACCGAGGGGCCGCCCTCCCGGAAGCGCGCCCGCCAGGGGGCGGGGACCGCGGACCGGGAACCAAGACGCCGGGCTCGGGGCAACCCCCCGAAGGACACCGAACCGCCGAACACCGAACCGACACCGACCGGCGCACCGAAGAGATCAAAACTGCATATTGAGTATACCAGCCGGACCTTGCTTTGTCAAGGGCTAATTTTTTTATTTTTAATATTTTAATTTTTTTCGCCGCACTCCGCCAAAATTTATTTCCCAGCCGCCCTTTTTGCTGGTATAATCTTTGAAGCGCCATTTCAACTTGCGGGGCGACCCTCCCCCATAAACCGGCCCGATTTTCAGGGGAAGGTCAAGGCAGGACTCAGGGTGAACCGCCGTATTATTTGCGCGTTTGTCTGCGCCGCGTCGTTCGCGTTGGCAGGCTGCCACGCGCGCCGTATTTCAGCGCCTCCCATGCCAGCGGCCGTCACTCCCGCCGCGGCGGCGCCCGTCCCCTCTCTCATCCCCGGTCCGCCCCGCGACCTGCGCGCCGACGGCGCTTTGCGCGGCGCAAGCGAGCTGTTGCGGCGGGGGCGCGCGGCGGCCGCCGCGCGCGAATTCCACCGCTGCCTTGTGCTGGAACCCCGACGCCCCGAGTGCCTTGACGGCAAAGGCCGCTCGCATGCCGCGCTGCGGCACTGGGAGGAGGCGGCGCTGGCGTGGGAAGAACTTTCCCTTATCCGGCCCGACGACCGGAAACTCGGCGCTCGCCTTGCGGCGGCGCGCCGCTCGTGGAAGGCGCACCTGGAACGCAGGGCGCGCAGCGCCACGCATGTGGATATCGGAACGCGGTCGATCCCCGGCCGGGCGCCGCTGAACCTGCGCCTGGTCGCGCGTTTCCAGCGTTATAATCCCGGCACGACAACCGCCGCGGACGTGTACGACACGGATATCGATTCCCCGAAGTCGGTGCACATTTCCACCGACGGGACAAAAGCGTATATTAATTCACTGGAGGGCGCGCGCACCGTGATCTATGACGCGCGCACTTTTACCAAGCGCGGCGTGATACGCCACTCGTTCGGCCCGCGGCAGGCGGCGCTGTTCCCAAGCACCGCGCCGTGGTTCGGGCACAGCTTTTCCGAAGATCTCCCGCCGGGCGGGCCGAATGTCTTCCAGGGCAAACCGGTGGAAAGCGCGTTCAGCCACGGAGGCCGGTTCCTATGGGTCCCGTATTACCGCCGCGATTTCGACCTGGACGGCACCCAGCCCTCGGCGGCCGCGATCATTGACACGGCATCGGACGCCATCGTGCGCGTAGTGCCGGCCGGGCCTATCACTAAAAATGCCGCGGCCTCCCCGGACGGGCGCTTTATGGCGCTCGCCCACTGGGGCGACAACAGCGTCGGTCTTATCGACATCTCCTCGCCAAATCCGCCGGAGTTCTCTTCGGCCGCCGTGGTGGCCCTGGACACTCGTGAACCGCCTCCGGGGTCGGAGGGGGTGAACCGCGACCGCGAATGCGGCCTGTGCGTGAGGGGGCTTGCCTGGAGCGCCGACGCGCGCACGCTGCTGGCGGGCTGCATGGGCGGCGCGGGAGGGGTGGCGGTTATTAATGTGAGCGCTCCGGGCGGCCCGGCGCTGAGCGGGCGCGTAAAACTTGGCGGCAACCCCCGGGACCTGATCGTCTCCCCCGACGGGCGGTGGCTGTATGTGAGCGCAAGCGACACAGGCGCGGTTATACGCGCCGAAACGGCGCAGGTCATTGAGGCGGCCGTTTCTACGGGACCGGCAGTAGACATTTCCACCGCCGCGGCCCTGGTCGGAGGGACGCCCCGCTCGATGAGATTGTCGCGCGACGGCAAATGGCTCTTCGTCGCGCTCAACGCGGACTCGCAGATAGCGGCGGTGGAAACCGCCGGCATGACGGTGGTCGCCCGCATCACGGTGGATTCCTTTCCCGTCGGCCTCGATCTGAGCCCGGACGGCGGGTTTTTGTGGGTTACCTCACAGGGAATCGACGGCGCCGGCGGAAACTCGGTGGAAATATTCGCCGTGACGACATCCACCGCGCCCCCGCACCCCTCCCCGGGCGGCCCCGGCAGGCTCGCTCCCATAAAGCCGCCGCCTCTCTGAGACACTTCTGCGATATTACCGCCCGGATTAACCCGAATTCCAATTAAGGAATTCGGGTTGGTATTTGGTATAATTTAACGCGGGGAAGGGTTTTAGGGTTTAAGGACCGGAGACGGGAGGTTCTATTATGGGAATGGGGAAAAGATTTTTTTTGTTCACAACAGTCAACCTACTGCTGCTGATAACGATCTCGATAACTTTCAACATCCTCGGCATCAGGCCGTACCTGAACGCGCGCGGCATAGATTACCAATTGCTGATGGCGTTCTGCCTTGTCTGGGGCATAGGCGGGGCCTTCATATCTCTGGCGCTTTCCCGCATCATGGCAAAATGGATGCTGGGCGTGAAAGTAATAGACCCGGGCACCCGAGAGCCGGAGCTCGCCTGGCTGGTGGAGACCGTGCATAACCTGGCCAAAGCGGCGAACCTCCCCAAAATGCCGGAGGTCGGCTATTATCCGAGCCCGGAGGTGAACGCTTTCGCCACCGGCCCGACCAAAAGCAGGGCGCTGGTGGCGGTCTCGGCCGGCCTGCTGGGTTCGCTGAACAAACAGCAGGTGGAAGGCGTGCTGGGCCACGAGATAGCCCATGTCGCCAACGGGGATATGGTCATGATGACGCTTATACAGGGCGTGATAAACGCGTTCGTGATGTTCCTGGCCAGGGTGATAGCTTTTTTTCTGGTCCGCGGCTCGAGCGACAGAGGGGGAAGCACTATGACGCGCTGGCTGGTGACCATCGCCCTTGAAATAGTCCTGAGCATTCTCTGTATGCCCGTGGTGGCGGCCTTCTCAAGAAGGAGGGAGTTCCGCGCCGACGCGGGCGGGGCCAAGCTGGCCGGCCGGGAGAAAATGATAAACGCGCTGGAAGGGCTTACACGCACGGTGCAACAGGCCGACCTTACCCACAACCGCTCCCTGGCCGCACTGAAGATCTCCAGCAAGCCGAAGGGAACTCTTTTCGCGCTGTTCGCCACCCACCCGCCGCTGGAGACGCGCATAGAGCGGCTTAAACAAATCGTCTGATTAAGGAAGAGGTCTCCGGGAAATCGGCCGACCCCGCCAAAAACCCTATCCGGCTTTTTTCAATACGGCCCTGGCGCTTTCAAAGATGACTATAAGGGAGAGCGCCAGGAGCGCCGTTCCTATGGCCGTAATCAGATTGAAACCGGATTTGGACAGCATGGCGACAAGGGCCCACAGCGTCATGGCGGTCATAAAGACCGCCGGAACGATGATGGCGCCAAGCGCCTTGATGCCGGTTTTCTTTGCCCAGATGTAGATTGTAACCAGGACCAAAGCGGCCAGCAGCTGATTGGTGATGCCGAAAAGGGGCCAGATGATCTTCCAGCACGGGATACGGGCGCCGGAAGAGTCCGTTACGGCTATGTTCAAAAGGACCACGGGCAACGCCAGTGAAACGGCTGTTGAGAGAAACCTGCTGAGGACGGAATTCCCGGCGCCGGTCATTTCCTGAAAAATATAACGGGCTATGCGGGTGGCGGTATCCAGCGTTGTAAGCATGAAGGCCGAGATGACCAGCAGGCCGAAAATACGCCCCGCATCCTCGTTCAGACCGAAAAGGGTTGAGAATCTGCCGAAGCCGGCCGCGTAGATCTGCGTCGGCGAGGCCAAAGACTGCGCGTCGCCCGGAGCAAGCATCATTATGGTGCCCAGGGCTATCATGGCCAGCACGGCCTCAAGCGCCATGCCGCCGTATCCTATAAACTTCGCGTCTCCCGCGCTTGATAACTGCTTTGAAGTTGTGCCGGAAGCAACCAGGGAATGAAATCCCGAAACGGCCCCGCAGGCCACAGTGATAAAAAGGAAAGGCGCGAGGCTGCCTATGGAAGGGGCGGAAAATGTTTTAAACGCCGGATACGCTATGGCATGCCCGCCGAAAAAGACGCCCACAAGGCCTATGGCCATTGAAGCGTAAAGAAAATAACTGGATAAATAATCGCGCGGCTGCAGCAGCAGCCATACCGGCAGAATGGACGCGGTAAAGCAATAGGCCAGCAGAACCGAGGTCCATAAACCTTTATCAGCCCAGAGGAACTGATACCTGAAACTGAGATACATCCCGGCGGCCAGCGCGAGGAGCGACCCTGCGGTGGAGACTTTTAAACCGCATTTCAGCCGGTAAAGCGTCCAGCCGAAAACAACGGCCGTCAGTATGTAAAAGATGCTTGTCTGGGCCACGGCGGCTTCCTTTACGAAGGCATCGGCGGTAAGGTCGATGAAAACCGCCACCACGTACATAAGCGCCAGCCAGATAAAAAACAGGAAAAGCTTGTAGGTCCGCTTGTTTACATATTTGTCCGCGACTTCCGCTATGGACCTGCCCTGATGCCTGATAGAGATAATCAAAGCGGAAAAATCATGCAGCCCGCCGATAAATATCGTTCCGACAACGACCCACACAATCGCCGGCAGCCAGCCGAACGCCGCCGCGGCTATGAGCGGGCCCACTATGGGTCCGGCCCCCGCTATAGAAGAGAAATGATGCCCGAGCAGCACATATTTATTGGCGGGGACGTAATCCACCCCGTCGGCCATGGTATGGGACGGGACGGGTTCGTCCGGGGAAACGGCGTAGCGCTTTTCAAGAAACCCGCCGTAAAAGCGATAGCCGGCCCAAAGCAAAGCCAGAACTATAACGGCGAATAGAGTCATAAGATAGTTTACCTTTTCAGCGGCAGGATATGCTCTGTTCCCTGTTTCGGTGTTCTCCGCTGTCAGCCTGAAAAATTCAGTTGAGGCTGAATTTTTCGGAGGCTACCGGGCATTCGGTTATTAGGCTTTTAGTTTTTCCCAATCGCCCAGGCCGTCCGATGGGCATAGCCCCGCACTTATTCCAATAAGGCAGGGGAAACCGCAATGCGGTGTCCACCTGTGGGTAAATCCCCGGCCCGCCAAACAGCCCGGCGCCGCGCCCGCCGGGCCGTATTGGCGGGGGTCCGCCTCCGGCGGAAAGGGGTCCTGCCAAAGTGCCGGGCAAGTATTGTATTATAATCTTTGAAGCGCGGATTAGGTAGTTAGTCCTGAAAAACTAAGGACTAACTATGATTACGGTGATTTCAAATAAAGAGATTACAGTGATAAACCAACACGATTACAGCGATACGGCAATAATCCGGTAATCTGATATTCCTTACTATCACCGTCATCTCTTTCTCATCACTGTAATCGTTTCTATTATCACTGTAATCATTAGTTGCGACTTTTTCAGGAGCAACTAGGTAAAGGCCGGGGCGAACACCATGAAATGCCGAAATGTGGAATTAAAACAGGCTGCGCAAATCCCGGGCTTATCCGGGCAATCCTTCGCGAACACTGATGATTGAATATCGCCATTCCGCTGAAAATATCACCCCGGCAATGCTGAAAGGGTTTTTTGTGGATTGGCCCGATCCGCCCGCGCCCGAAGCGCATCTAAAATTGCTCAAGAACAGCGATGCGGTTGTTTTGGCGATAGACACAAAAAGGCGGACCGTTGCGGGATTTATTACCGCTATAAGCGACGGGGTTTTGTCCTGCTATATTCCCTTTTTGGAAGTTTTGCCGGAGTATCAAGGAAAAGGAATCGGACGGGCTTTGGTTCGCAAAATGTTTCAGAAACTAAAAAAAGCATACATGATAGACCTGTTCTGCGACACAAATTTACAGGCATTTTATAAACGATTCAGAATGCGGCCTTCAACAGGAATGGCGTTCCGGAATTATAAAAATCAATCCGGCAGGAAATTAATTTTCTGATTAAAATCCATGCTTAAAGAACTGTCAGAAAAATATGACGGCGGCAGCTGGAAAATCAGGCAGACGGACAATTGCTCGTCAAACACTCAAAAAACTATTATAAAATATATCTGCCTGCAACGCAGGTATATGATTTTTCGGGAAAGGGGGCCGGCATGTTAAATAAATTAGTCGACCTGTTAATAGTACGGAAAGAATACGGCCGGCAGAAACCGCAAACGCCGCATCAATCCGGGATCGCGGAATTGACGCTGGATCACGCGGACGCCGTCGGCACCATCCAGTCATCTACCGTGTCCGAACTGCCGCCTGGAAGCCCTGAGCAGGCGCGCCGTCCCAGCCCTCTGGCTCTCCAGCCCGCCGGCGGCGGCGTCGGCGTCGGCACCGCCAGCCCCGACGCGAAGCTCCACGTTTCTTCCGGCGGCGGCTTTCATTCGCCCCAGGTTTATATCGAACAGACGACCCGGTATAATTTTGCGCGGCTGCGCTTCAACAGCGTTATGAAAGCCCGGGACGGCGCCAAAGGACCGGAGGCGGGGCCGTCGCAGGCGGACCCCGAGAGCTATTGGGACATCGCCGTCGGCGGCAGGACGAACGCAATGAATTTCTACGGCAAGACTCTCGCGAACTCCCGGGACGGCAGCGGCAACCTAATGACCCTGACCAACGACGGCAACGTCGGCATCGGCATTGAGAGCCCGAAGTCGCCGCTGCATGTCAACGGCAAAGCGACGGTCGGCGTTCTTGAAGTCACGGGAGGAGCCGATCTCTCCGAGCCGTTTTCAGTGGACGAAAGCCCGCGGATAGAGGCGGGCACCGTTATGGCGATAGACGACCTCCATCCCGGCGCCCTGAAGATAAGCGACGCCGCCTATGACCGTAAAGCGGCGGGGATCGTCGCCGGGGCAGGCGGACTGAGCCCGGGATTGGTGCTTCGGCAGGGTTCCATGCCGGAAGCCGGGACACAGGTGGCGCTGGCCGGCCGGGTCTACTGCAAAGCGGAAGCCGTCTCCGGTCCGATCGAGCCCGGCGATCTTTTGACAACGTCAACTATCCCCGGCCACGCCATGAAAGCCGCGGACCGGGAGAACTGTCACGGGGCGATCCTCGGCAAGGCTATGAGCCGGCTCAAAGAAGGCAAAGGGCTGGTGCTCGTCCTTGTCAACCTGCATTGACATTAATCCGAAAAATTCAGTTGCTCGTTTTCCACAAAAAGCCTTTGACGTTCCAGCCTGTCGCCCAGCCGCCCAGCTGTCTCCCCCGGAGTTTATAAAACTTTCGGTTTTTTGCCTGAAAATACGCAATTTCATCCCGACACTACGTTGTCGCGGTGGCGTGCTATACTATTTGCAGGGAGGAGGAGGCGTTATAGGTGCGGGATTTGGTATTATAAAGGTAAGGACGGACATAATCGAAATGTTAAGATGCTGCTGTGCCGGTTCTCGGTGATTGAAGAAACGCTATCCGCGGAAATAGGAGATACTCTATGGCAAACTTAAACAAGGTCATGCTAATCGGTCGTCTGACCCGCGACCCGGAGATTAAGGAATTCAGCAACGGCGGTAAGGTGGCCAACATCGGTTTCGTCGTGAACAATCGTCGCAAGAACCAGCAAAGCGGGCAGTGGGAAGAAGTCCCCGTGTGGGTGGATTTAAAAGCGTTCAATCGCGAGTCCGGCCGGAAGTTGGCCGACCTGGTTGAAAAATACCTGCACAAGGGCCAGCAGGTCTATGTAGAAGGGCGCCTGGTACTTGAAGAGTGGACCGGGAAGGAAGACGGCAAGAAACAATCCAAGATGGTGGTCTACGTGGACGAAGTTGAATTCCTGGGAAAGCGTGAGGATGGGTCTGCCGGCAGTTCGGAGTTAAAAGAGCCCGCGGCCGCCAAGGCGTCGGGAGCCGGCGGGGAAGGAATGGACGAAGTTCCATTCTAAGGCCGTCTGACGGGCATAGCCGGGGTGTAGTAACGGAGTCAGGTTTTTAAGTTTAGCGTTTAAAATGGGGTAAGATATCAAAAACCGGAGGTTTTGCCGCCTGCTTTTTATTGCTCCGTGTCCGGCGAGGTTGAACCTCGGCAGGCTTGATTCCGGCGCGGCCGTCCGAAAGTAAAGTAAATGGCGGCCGTCCCTGTGAGCGTTCGGAAGCTGCGGACTTGTGTGTGGGGCCCGATTATTGTATGTACCTGTTTTTTGATACTGAAACGACGGGGCTTCCGGGAAATTGGAGGGCGCCCGTAACCGACCTGGACAACTGGCCCAGGCTGGTTCAATTGGCTTATTTGTTTTCCGACGGTAACGGGGATAAAATTTCCGGCGGAGATTTTATAATAAAGCCGGTAGGCTTTACGATTCCCGCCGAGGCGGCGCGGATACATGGGATTTCAACGGAGCGGGCAGAAAAAGAAGGCGAAGATTTGCAGGTTGTCTTGCGGGATTTCCAGGCGGTGATCGGCCGGGCAAAGTATCTCGTCGCGCACAACATGAGTTTTGACGAGAAGATCGTCGGCGCTGAATTCTTAAGGAATAAAATGCGGGACAGTCTTCCCGCCAAAAGAAAAATATGCACCATGCAAAGCGCCACGGATTATTGCGCCCTTCCCGGCCCATACGGTTATAAGTGGCCGAAACTTTCGGAACTTCACCATAAATTATTCCAAAAAGGTTTTAAAGAAACGCATAATGCGGCCGAGGATGTTTCAGCAACGATAAAATGTTTTTGGGAATTAAAACGGCTCGGGATCATTGGGGTTTAAAGGTTATAATTTGGACGCCGGGAGGGTTTTGATTGAATATCAAAAGCGCAAAAAACTATTGTAGAATATACATCTTGGGCGGCTAGCTCAGCTGGCTAGAGCACTGTCCTCACACGACAGGGGTCACAGGTTCAAATCCTGTGCCGCCCACCAGATTTTACAGATGAGCCACCCTCCCGCGACCTTAATCGCGGGAGTTTTTATTTTCAGGGCCTTATTGGAAAGGAAAAATTATAGAATATGTCTGGCATGATAGAGTTTTTGTTGAAATTCGCGGACCTGTTCCTGCACCTGGATAAATATCTGGGCTTGGTCATCCAGAACTACGGCAACTGGACTTACCTGATATTGTTCCTTATCATCTTCTGCGAAACCGGACTGGTGGTCACGCCGCTGCTGCCCGGCGATTCCCTGCTGTTCGCTATAGGCACTTTCTGCGCGCTCGGCTACCTGGACATCTGGAAAACGCTCGCCCTGCTGTCCGTCGCCGCCGTATTGGGCGATACTGTGAACTACGCGATCGGCCATTACATAGGCCCGAAGGTCTTTCACTATAAGGATTCGCGGATATTCAAAAAAGAATACCTGCAGAAAACCCATGAGTTCTACGAAAAATACGGCGGCAAGACCATCATCATCGCCCGTTTCGTCCCTATTGTGCGCACTTTCGCCCCGTTCGTGGCGGGCGTGGGCGCGATGAGCTACGGGAAGTTCCTGCTTTATAACGTGGGGGGGGGGCTTCTTTGGGTGTTTTCCCTCACACTCACAGGCTATTACTTCGGCAATATCCCGGTAGTGAAGGAAAACTTCACCCTGGTCATCCTGGTCATCATAATCATCTCGGTCATGCCCGGCGTCATTGAATATCTCAGGCACAGGAACCGCTGCGCGCCGTGACGCCAAGGCTTATCCATGTATATATGGAGCTCCGTCTCTTTGATATAGCCGGTGCAGAGATAATAAATTTCTTACCCTAAACCCTCTACCCTGCACCCTGCCCTTATGGCCTTGACAAGTCAATTGGGTCTGGTATACTATTTAGGCGTTCCCCGGGCGCGCCCCCGGGAGAGCGGCGGGCGCATAGGTCTAAAGGCCTATTACTTTCCGGGACCAAAGACCTTTGATATTAGTCAAGCGGTAAGCAACAATATAACAAGGTAAATGTTATGAAACGGAATACTTTCCTCATCATCCTGGCACTCGCGACGACCGCGCTGACGATCCATGTCGGGGCGCAGGGTATTTCTTTTGATGATGTTCAGTCCGGCCTGGAGAACATAAAAGCCGCCGGCTCTTCCCCGGCCGTTCTTCCCGTCCCGGCGGCGCCCGTGGCTGCTCCGGCGGCCCTGTCCGCCCCGGCCGCGGCCGAGCGGGAATGGCTTGTGCTGGTCTTCATAAACGGCCGGAACAATCTGGCGAGGGCCGCCGTAAAAGACGTGAACGAGATGGAGATGGTGGGCTCCACCGACAAAGTGGCCGTCACCGCCGAACTGGGCCTGCTGCAGGACAGGGGTAATTCCTCAAGGCTGTATATACAGAAAGACACCACCGCCGGCGCCAACAATAAACTGGGCGCCATAGTTTCCCCCGCCGTCCAGGTGCCGGGCGCGGACATGGGCAGCTGGAAGCATTTCGCCAAGTTCGCCAAATGGTCGTACAGCAGATATCCGGCAAAAAAAGTGCTGGCGATACTCTGGAACCACGGCTCGGGCCGCATAGACATAGGCGGCGCGGACAATACCGGCGCCGAGCTGGGCATAGCCTATGACGACCTGACCCGGAACTTCATCCGCAACAAGCAGATAGCGCTGGCCTTAAAAGAGATAGAGCGGTCCATAGGGAAGAAAGTGAGCATCTACGCCTCGGACGCCTGCCTGATGCAGATGGCCAGCGTGGCCTATGAAATAAAGGACAACGCCGATTTTATAGTGGGCTCGGAAGAAAATATCCCCAACGACGGCTTCCCTTATGACACGATTTTAACCGCCCTTACCGCCGATCCCGGAATGGAAGCCGAAGCGCTGAGCAAGATACTGGTGGAGAAATATTACGATTTTTACAACGGTTCCGGCAAGAACGCCACCCTCTCGGCCATAAAGAGCTCCGGGCTGGCGGGATTTACCGAAGTATTGAACGCCTGGGTGAAGGCGGCCGCCATAAGCGCCCACAGGAAAAAGGCGCTGGAAGCGGAGCAGAGCGCGCTGTCTTTTGAGAAAGGCTATAACGGCAACGACACCTCCTACAAAGCCCGTTCAAAAGACCTCGCTGATTTCGTGGACCTGGTGGGGCAGAAAGCGGACAAGACCTCGAAAGTATATGCTAAAGGCGAAGCGCTCAAAAATTTCATAGACACCAAACTGGTCATAGCCAACAAGGTCGCCGCCGCCGACCCGAAGTACAACAGGTCCAGGGGACTGGCGGTCTACTTCCCCAAACTTATCTATGACTCAAGCTATGATGAGAACATCTTCTCAAGGGATTCGTTGTGGGACGATTTTCTGAAATGGAAACTGGACCCTTCTTATAAGATAAGGTAGCTTTATGAATATGCGTTCCTTAAAGAGCGGGGCGAATAAAGGGCTGCTGGCAGCGGTTCTTTTCTGCTTCGCCGCCACCGGGGCGGCGTTCGCCCAGGACCTTACCAAGGAAGAGTCTGCCGCTTTAAAGAATTATGAGGCCGCGATAAGCAGCGCCGACCCCGTCGCCGCTAAAAAATTCCTGGAAGACGGGGGTTTGGCCGATAAGCTCAGGCTCGCGGAGCCCGAGCATGCCGCAAACCTTGTCGCCAAAGCCCAGGCCTTAACCGACCTGGAGCAGCTGCTGGACAGGACCTGGAGGGCGGCGCAGGACATGGAACTCAGCCGCGCGCTGTCCTTGAGGATAGATTTCAACAAGCCGCTTGAAAAAGTCGGTATCGGTCCGGCGCCGGAGCCCCTGCTTGCCTGGATGAAAAAATACAAGAAATACTCCGACGCCAAAACGCGGACCGTAAAAAAAGCCATCAGGGAGTTTGAGACGGTCTTCGGCACCGCCGCGGTGGCCGGCAAAGTCCAGTGGAACGCCGCCACCATAAGGGAGCGGAACGCTTTGCTGTCCGAAAAAGCCGCGCAAACCCTTGAACAACTGATCAATTACGAGACCAAGACCGACAAGGCTTTCCAGGATCAGCTGAAGAGCGCCGACATTTTCAGATACCTGGATCCCGCCGGCCGGGCCCGCTTTGAAAGATATCTGAACCAAATGGCCACGGTGGAACTCGCCAAGACCAGGCTGAGCGTACCGCAGGAGGACAGGATAAAGGGGCAGCCCATCGAACAGCAGATGTACCTTTTAGGGAGCCTGTTCGACAACAGCAAAAACAGGGGCGCCGCGTCCATAGAACGCAAGGTGGACAGCGCAAGGGCCTCCAGGCCCGGCGAAACGCTTTCCTTCCAGAACAACCAGCTGCTGGCCGGGATGCTGCAGACCGGGGTGGTGGGCGAGGTGAAGGGTACCGTGGCGGGCGACAAGATCCTGAAATTCTACCGCTCGGGCGCCAAGCTTTCCGTAGCCATAGAATCCTGCCGGGGCTGCTACGCCAAATACGAACCGTCCACCGGGAAGATCGTTCTGGATTCGGAAATGATACAGCAGTATCTGCGCGTGAACAACATCAACGCCGAAACGCTTTTAAAGAATAAAACCCAGGTGGCGGCGCTGGCAAAATATGTTTCCCCGATGTTCGTGCACGAGGCGACGCACCAGATGCAGCATGACTGGGCCGCCAGGGCGCGCATATACAAGCCCTATGTGCAGGAGGATGAAATAGAGTCCGCCTCCATGGAAGCGCTTTATACCACCGAAAAAATGAAGAAAGACAAAAAATTCAAGAACCTGTTCCTGAAGATGGAAAAAAATACGACCTACGCCCAGAAGCGGATAGAAACGATGAATAGATTTAACGAAGGCAGCGTGAAATTCGATAAGACGGTCCGGCAGGTATACTATTACGGCATACCGTCCTTCGACGCGGCCTCCTCGCAGATCCTGTCGGCCATCTCCGCGGAACTTGAGCGGAGAAAGGCCATGCCCGCAGCGGACCGCACCGCGCTCGACCAAAGCGGCGCGGGGCTTAACGACGCAATGGACATGACCGTGACTGAGCTCACTGGCTCCGTCGCCGACATAAAGACGGACGCTTTAAGGAAGATACAGGACGATCTGCTGCACAAGGCCGTTTACACCGGCCATTACGAGAGCGCCTCGGACTGGACCGGCTCCATGCTCGGGACGGTCCGCACGTCCGCGGCGCCCAAGCGCGGGGCCGTTCCCGCTCTGTAGGGGGCGGAACTTTTATGATCAAGACTATTTTAATCCTTTCCCTCGCAGGCGGCGCTTTCGCCGGGGACAAATCTGCGCCCAAAGCCGCCGGGGCCGGGTACACGCGTTTTAATATGGAAAACAATTATTTCAACTGCGAAATACCAAAGACCTGGGAACTGAAGCGTGATAAGCAGGCGGAAGCCAAAAGCAAGATCTATGAGATAGAACTGCTGGGGCCCAGGGTCGGGAAAGCCCCGGTGATGATCTACGCGGCGTATTACGCCAAAGACAACAGGGACTTTAAGACTTACAGCGATTTTATCGAAAGGAACGCCAAGGACGCCATCGGCAGGACCGAAACCCCCACCAGGAAATACACGCCGGTAAAAAAAAGCGCGCTGAACAGGAAAAAGGCTTTCAGGTTCGAGAGAGAAGTGAAGGAGTTCCTGCACCCCGAGAGCGATTCGGAAGAATTCGTGCTGGTTAAAGAAAAATTCTACGTTCTCCCCGCCAAGGAAGGATTCCACGTCCTCCATTATTACGCCCCGAAGTCGGTCTTCGCCAAACACCTGCGCGTGTTCAACAAGCTAGCCTCCACCTTCAAAGGGCTGTAACGTCCTAACCTTTTCTGCCCAAACAAATCTGTTCCACCGCCCGGATGTTTAGTTATTGCCGGGAACCCGCTTAACGCCAATTTTCCAACCGCCTTTTTGGGATAGGGGACGTTGCTTAAATATTTAAAGTTTATGGTATAATCTTAAATATGCCTCGCAAACCCCGCCTTGATATCAAAGGATGCCTGTACCATGTTATCGCCCGCGGCAATGAACGCCACCGCATCTTTAGAGATGATGCAGACAGGGAACAGTTTCTTTCCCGCCTAAAGCTTTGCATGGCAGGCACCGACATCAAATGCCTGGCCTGGTGCCTGATGTCGAACCACTTCCATTTACTTGTTTTGCGCGGTGAGCGCCCGCTTAGCGAATTAATGCGCCGGCTTATGACAGGGTATGTGTCTTATTTCAACCGGCGGCATACGCGCGCAGGACATCTCTTCCAGAACCGGTACAAAAGCATTCTTTGCGATGCCGACGAATATCTTAAGGAACTTGTACCGTATATCCACCTAAATCCTGTTCGCTCCAATATTATTAAGCATATCAGGGAGCTTGGCGGATACCGCTGGTCAGGCCATCTGGAAGTCATCGGCAGGATTCCAGCAACAATCATTTCGCGGGATAAGCTTCTATCATATTATGCCTCCAATGAGCGGGAGGCTTTGCGGCATTATATGCAGCTGCTCAACGATCGGGCAGCGAAGCGTATTAAAGGAGTTTTTTCCGGCGGCGGTTTGGTGAAAAGCCTTGGCGGGATTTTTGAGGCCGCGCGGCAGGTGAAACGGGGTGAAGCAGGCACAAGCGACGAGCGTATTTTAGGTGTTGGCGGATTCGTTGACGAGGTGTTGGCCAGCGCCGGAGAGAAGTCTTCACGAATGGAACGATGGCAGGATATTCTTGCTGAGGTTGTGCGTAAGACCAGCATAGATAGCAAAGCCATTTTGAGCCGGAACCAAAGGCGGGAGGTGGTGAGAGCCCGCGCGGTATTCTGTCATCTTGCCAAGGAACGAGGGGGAGTAAGCGGAGAGTTTCTTGCAAAGCAGACAGGGCTGACTTCGGGTGCAATCAGTATGCTTGCCAAAAGGGGAGGTGCACTGACCGAACTTTAAATCTTTGAGCAACGTCCCCTATGCCGAAAGGGGATAAAGAAATAACTTAACAACTGATTCCGCTGAAAAACCCCCTGTTTTAAAAATAGCGAAAAATCGCTCAAAATATTTCTCTCCAGGATCGCGTACAAACGATTTTTATTCAGTGGGTAAAGTGTTTTGATGGTCATTTTCAAAGTTGATTTTTAGCCGGAG
>JAHJSU010000175.1 GCA_018829985.1 Elusimicrobiota bacterium
AACTTTCCGCCGGATTTTACGCCGCTACAGAAGAAAATACTCGCTTTGCTGGGGGTCAACGTGGCGAATTACGCCAGCGCGGGCGACTGAAAATCGGTTATAATTAAAAGGAAACTTTTCGAGATGTGCGGAATGTACGATTCATCTGTGTTATCTGCGTTCAATGTTGTTGCTGAGCAGTTACGATTCCGGACAGTAACGGTTTTAAAGAACAGCATAATGTTTTAGTATTGTTATAGAAGGAGAGAGCTATGGAATTTAAAAAACATGTTCAGGTACGGAAAGAAAAGTTCGGAATGGTGATATTTGAAACATTAAAAGAGAAAGTCTTTGTCACCAACCCGACCGGCGCCGAGATCGTCGAGCGCCTCAAAGATAAAAAGACGCCGGACACGATAATCGCTGAATTGGCCGAACAGTACGGCGCCGACGCCGGCGCGATAGCCGAGGATGTGAATTGCTTCATCAATAACCTTGTCCGGCAGGAAGTGCTGGCAAAATAACCTATGGAACCCACAAAGAACTTCAACACTACGCCCGGCATGGCCGTCTATGGGACACCGTCCTTTGAGACGGCGCCGGCGCTTGCATTGGCCGGAGAAAACTTTGACGACTTCAAGGCCCCGCTTTTCCTCGCGTGGCAGATAAATTCCGTCTGCAACCTGGGGTGCCTTCACTGTTGCGAAGAGGCCGGCCACCGCACCCCCGGCGAGATGACAAGGGAGCAGATCTTTAATTTCCTGCGCCAGGTCCGCGAGCTGGGTATTCCTTACGTTGCCATCTCGGGCGGCGAACCGCTTTTACACCCTGACTTTTTAGAGGTCGCCGGGTTCATCCGTGAAGCGGGCATAAGTCTGAAGGTTGAGACTAACGGCGAATTCATTGATAACAGGCTGGTCGAGCGTTTTGCCGCGCTCGATTTCCGGTCGGTCCAGATCAGCCTCGATGGCGCGACCTCCGCGACCCATGAGGTTCTGCGCCTGAAGGGTGACTGGAAAAAATCCCATACCGCCGTCAAAAATCTGGTAAAAAAGGGCGTGACAACGGAGATCGTATTTGTCCCGACAAGCTTCAATATCCACGAGGTTGGTCCGGCGATAGACATGGCCTATAATCTTGGCTGCTACGGATTTTATACCGGTAAGATAATGCGCATCGGGCGCGCCGCGCTGAATTGGGATAAATTGAATCCGACAGAGGAGCAGTACAAGGCTTTTTTCAGGATACTCGACGAAAAGACAAAGCAGTACGAGAACAAGATGAAGGTTTATTACTATCCCTACGATGTTATAGAAGAGCTTAAATACCGGCTCCAAAAACCCTCGGCAAGCCTCCTGGTCGTTCCCAACGGAAACACTAAATTAATAGGGCCGCTTCCTTTTATCTGCGGCAATGTGAAAGAACAGCCGCTCGCGGAAGTCTGGGAGCGCTATAAAAAATCATGGCGTGAGCCCAAGGTCATTAAATTCACAAAGCGGGTTATAAAAGACCCCAACCTTCTTGCCGAATCAAATAAATGGCAAAACGTTTTCGAAACGCGCTGAGTGACCTGATCCGCCTGGTGCGTTATCGTTTTTTGCTCTTTGCGGGCCTTCTGCCGTACTGTCTTGGCGCCGCCATCGCATATCGCAGCGTGTCGGCGTTCGACCCCGGACTCTTTCTGACAGGCCTTGTCGGCGTCTTTTTTACGCTGGTTGGAGTTGAGGCCTTTAATGAATATTTCGACTGGGTGTTAGGGAGCGATCGCGTCTTTCAGCCGGACCCCAAACCTGTTACAAAGAAAAAATTCCATATAGGTGTTGCGGCGTTCGCAGTCGCCTTTTTATTTGCAATATATCTGACCGTGCAGGTTGGGGCCGGCATTGCCATTTTCGCCGTGGCCGGCTTTGTCGCGGCGGCAGGTTACCTTGGCCCGCCGCTAAGATTCGCATACCGGGGGCTTGGCGAGGTCGTTATCGCTATGGCCTATGGCCCCGCCATGGTCCTGGGGAGCTACTATCTGCAGGCCGGCCGAATAGACTTTCTCCCGGCTGTTGTGTCGGCGATACCGGCCATCTTCCTGTTCCTGATAGCGATAATAAATGAGGTGCCTGATTTTCTGCAGGACAGCCTCGTCGGCAAGAGGAACATCTGCGTCAGGAACGGAAGGGAAAGGACGGTGAGTCTATATGGCTTGATGTCGGTTGTTCTCTATATAACTGTGGCCCTGCTGGCGCTTGCCGGCCTGCTGCCCGGAGCCTGCTTTCTTGTCTTATTAACCATGCCGCTTATGCGGCGCAATTATTCCACTGCCAGGGCCAAATTGGACGCGCCTCAAGAGCTGTTAGGCGCAATCCGCGGAACGCTGGTAATTTACATTGTTTCCATGGGCATTCTCGTTATTTCTTACCTGGCCTGATAGCCCCTGATACCTGCCGGCAGGCAGGCGGCACAGCCATAGGCCTGAAAAGTTAAAAATAAAAGCAGGCCCAAGCGCCGCCCGGCTTTTTAAAACTGATATAATTTACCTAATGCGCCGCTTTGCAAATGTTTATGTTGTGGCTGGGCCTAACGGGTCTGGAAAGACCACATTCGCCCGGGAGTTCCTGCCTGATTGCCGGGGAAAAACAAATATGAAGAAAAGACTGTCAATACAGGATAAGGCCGAGCTGGCAATGAAAGCTGCCGTCAAAAAAGTGATAGCTGAACACAAAAAGACCGGACGGCCCCTTTCCATCTGGAAAAACGGGCGCGCAGTACATGTTCCTATTAATAACTTTTAGCTGTCCGGGGCTGAGTAGTTCTACAGCCGCACTTTCTCTCGTAAAGCATAAGCAAGTCGGTCATTGGTAAAGTGCGGCTGTAGAACTACTTAATCCTTACCACTTAATCCTGCCGTTTTGTGGGCAAAACCACTATTTTGTTATACTGATACTATAATGGGATTAATCAACACTTTCGCGTCGGTAAGGCTTTTTTTTACGCTGTCCGCGCTGATGCTGGCGGCTTTTATCCTGGGCGGGGTGATACCCCAGGGCGAGTCCCCCCAGGCCTACCAGGAAATGTTCGGGCGCCTCGGCGGAGCCTGGGTCATGAACCTGCGGTTTAATAACGTGTTCTCCAGCTTCTGGTTCCTGGCCCTTATGGCCGGCGGCGCCCTCAATATACTGGCCTGTACCGTAAAACAGTGGAAAGTCCTTAAGCTGCGCCCGGGAGTTTTCCTGAGCCACCTGGACGGCCCTGGTGGCGGTACTGACACTTGGCGGCGCGTCCTTCTTTGCCTCGGACATTTCGCCGCTTATGCCGGCCCTGCAGTCCAATTGGCTGTTTATACATGTCAGCACAATTATGGCCGGCTACGGCGCGCTGCTGCTTTCTTTCCTCGGGGCCGCGGTTTTTTTCTTCACCCCACCACCTGGACAGGCGGCTAAAGCCGCCTCATCTGCAAAGCCCGCCTTCGGCGGGCGTCCAGGTGGTGGGGTCATGGGCGCGGCAGCGAGCGAAGACAGGAGGGTTAGCCTGGAGTCCCTGGTTTACCGGGCCTGCCTGGTCGGGTTCTGGCTGCTCACCCTGGGTATCATTACCGGGGCGGTCTGGGCTAATTCCGCCTGGGGCTCCTACTGGTCCTGGGATCCGAAGGAGACCTGGTCCCTGATAACCTGGCTCTAGTACGCGGTGGCGATACATTTAAGAAGGACCAGGGGCTGGAAGGACAGGAAATTCGCCGGCCTTATGCTGTGGGGCTTCATGCTGGTCATGTTCACCTATTTCGGCGTCAACTACCTGCTGTCCGGCCTGCACAGCTATGCCGGATAGAGGATAGGCAGTTACTGAGAAGGAGGGAAAATGGAACTTATAATTGCAAGAATAATATTGAAAAATCCGCGCGAAAGCGAAATTAAACCGCTGGAGCTGGACGTTCTTGTCGATTCCGGCGCTCTCCACCTTTGCATTCCGGAACATGTGAGAGTACAGTTAAAACTGGAAGAAATTGGTAAAAAAGGAGTAACGCTGGCGGACGGAAGGGAAAAACTTGTTCCTTATGTCGGCCCTGTTGAGATTAGATTTGACAACCGGATAGGTTTTTCCGGCGCGCTGGTTATGGGTGATCAGGCGCTTTTAGGCGCGATACCCATGGAAGACATGGACCTGGTAATATCGCCTAAAAAAAGGCTGTTAGAGGTGAACCCCGAAAACCCCAACATTGCGGCTTCAATCGCAAAATAGAAATTCCAGGTTAAAATCTCTTTGTCGTATCGCCGTAACCGTTTTGTTTTATCGCCGTAATCTCTTTTGGAGGAACTTATGCGCCGGTTCTTTTTTTCCGCCGGGTTTTTCCTGACATGCGTTTGTGCGGCGTCAGCCCAGAATGCCGTCTCCGGCAGGGTCGCCGAGACGATGGACTCCGGCGGCTATACTTATGTCAGGGTCGCCCGGGGAAAGGATTCCACCTGGGTGGCCACGTTCAAGCAGGCGGTAAAGGTCGGGGACGACGTTTCCTTTGCCGCCGGAACGGTCATGACCGATTTCCACAGCAAGAGCCTGAAACGGACTTTTAAGAAGATAATATTTTCGGAAGGCCCCGCTGCCGCCGGCAAAGGCCCGCTGTGCCCCACGGAAAAGAGCGCCTCCAAACCCGGGCAGGCCGTCCAGGCCTACCCAAGATCGGCTAGGGCCGAAGGCCCGGACGCCTTCACGGTCGCCGAAGTCTACAGCCGGCGCAAGGAGCTGGCCGGCAAGCCGGTTTCCGTCAGGGGCCGGGTCGTAAAAGTTTCCTTCGAGATACTGGATCGCAACTGGGTGCATCTGCAGGACGGCTCCGGCGAAGCCAAGGCGGGCACGCACGACCTGCTGGTGACGACCTCCGGGGACGCAAAGGTCGGAGAAACGGTAACGGCGCGCGGCACGGCGGCCGTGGACAAGGACTTCGGCGCGGGCTACCGCTACGCGGTGCTGCTGGAAAAGACCGCGCTGAAGCGGTAGTAATAAGGATTAAGGATTAAGGATTAAGATTTACAACTTACTACTTAATCCTTACCACTAAAATTACCATGAGCATTGTTCCTGATTTCGCGGCGGTGTCGGCCTGGTGCGTCAGGCTTGCGTTCGGACTCACGCTGCTGGCCCTGGCGGCGGGGCTTTTTTTCTTCCGCAGCCGGTTTGAGAAGACCTTCCGGACCGCGCTTGTTTTCCTGGGCGGCGCGGCGCTGTTCCAGGCCGCGGCCTTCCTCGCCCTTACCATTTTCTACTGGTACGTTCCCGAGAACAGGTACCTCACCCCGCTGAACACTTCGCGCGGCATGGCGCTGGCGCTCGGTTTCTGCGTGAACGCGCTGCTGCTGGCGCTTGAAATGCGCAGGGGCACCGGCGTCACCTTCGTTTTCGTCCTGCCCTGGAGCCTGCTGATGCTGGCGATCCCGCTTTTCTCCGGGACCCCCGTGCTGGAAGCGTTCCCGCTCGCGGCCAGAAGCCCGCTGTCGGCGGCCCATAATCTCCTCTTCATAGTTTCATACGCCATGTTCATAAACGCCTTTGGGGCAAGTTCCTCACTGCTGCTTTCGGATTGGGAGCTCCGGGCCAGGAAATCGCACGAGGCGGCCTTTGCGCTGCCTTCCATAGGGGACATGGACAGGCTCATCTGGCGGCTGGTCCTCGTCGGCTTCCCCCTCTTCCTGTGCGGATTCCTGCTTGCCAGCGTCCAGCTGTACCTTAAATATGCCCGCCTGCCCGGTTCCGACGTGAAAGAACTCGGCGCCCTGGCCACGATTGTGGTCTACGGCGCCTACCTGGCGCTGAGGCGATACGGCGACTGGCGCGGCACAAAGGCCGCCTGGGCGAGCGTAGCCGGCTTCGCTTTTATAGTCGCCACCCTGCTGCTGTCCAGCCGGGTGATCGCATATCATAAGTTTTTTTGATTAGGATAGTGGTAAGTAGTAAGTGGTAAGGATTAAGCGGTAAGTTGTCAAGGTATTAAAACTTAATTAAAACTTAATCCTTAGTACTTAATCCTTAGTACTTAATCCTTAGTACTTAATCCTTAATCCTTACCTTTATATGGAACTAGTCCTTGTAGGCCTTTCTCATAAAACCTGTCCGGTCGAAGTCCGGGAAGCTTTCAGCATAACCCCCGAGCGCCGGCGCCTGCTGCTTAAGGCCATGCTTTCCGGCGACCTCGCGGCGGAAGAGCTGGTGTGGGTGTCTACCTGCAACTGCGTGGACCTTTATGCCGTCGGAGAAAAGCGGGATTGCGAGGCGGCCCTGATAGGGTTCCTGAGCGACCCGTCGCTCTACGACGCCAATAAGCCGGGCGGCGGGCACTTATACAGCAAAGCCGGAAAAGAGGCCCTAGACCATCTCCTCAGCGTGGCCTGCGGGCTGGACTCCATGGTGGTGGGGGAGAACGAGATCCTTGGCCAGCTCAAGGATTCCTACTACGCGGCGAAAAGCGCCGGCACAACAGGGCGGCTGACCAACATACTTTTCCAGCGCGCCATAGGGGTGGGCAAGCATGTCCGCACCAATACCAAAATAAGCCGGGGCGGCCGCTCCGTGGCTTTCGTAGCGGTACAGTACGCCGGCAGGATCTTCGGCGACCTCGCCGATGCACGGGTGCTGCTGCTTGGCGCCGGCGAAATGGCCGAGGCCGCCGCTTCGGCCTTCGCGGAAAAGAAGGCCGGGCTTACCGTCATCAACCGCACCCATGACAAGGGGCGGGAACTGGCCGCCAGGTTCTCAGCGAAATGCCTCCCGTGGGAGAGCCTGGAGGAGGCCCTGACCGGCGCCGACGTGGCGCTGGTTTCCACGGCATCCCCCGAACCCGTGATAACGAAGGATCTGATGAAGAAGATCATGGCCCTGCGTCACGGCAACCCCGTTTTCCTGCTGGATATTTCCGTTCCCCGCAACATCCAGCCCGAAACGGGCACCCTCTCCAACGTTTACCTTTACAATATTGACGACCTGGAACGGATAGCCGCAGAAAACCTGGCCCAGCTTTCCGAGGAAATAAAAAAGGCGCAGGGGATAATAGACGCCAGGAGCGCGGAGATCTGGGACAGGTTCTCGCAGGACTCTTCGGTTGACCCGGCAGGTTTCACTGGTCCGCTGGTCATAGGCACCCGCGGTTCGCGGCTGGCGCTCGCGCAGACGGACATTATCTGCGGGCTGATCCGGAACGAAGGCTTAGCGATAGACAAGAAGATCATAAAGACCAGCGGGGACATGTTCCTGGACGATTCCGTAGAGAAACTCATCGCCGCGGACGGCAAGGGGCTTTTTGTAAAGGAAATAGAGCGCGACCTGCTTGAGGGCGGCATTAAGCTGGCCATGCATTCCCTTAAAGACCTTCCGGGTGAGCTGGCCGGGGGGCTGCTTATAGCTGCGCATTTAAAGCGCGAAGACCCCCGCGACGCCCTTATTACCCGGTCGAGCCTGAGGCTTTCCGCCGAAGGCGGACCCGCCGGGTTGTGTGGCGGGAAACTGGCGGACCTGCCGGCCGGCTCAAGGATCGCCACCGGCTCGCTCCGGCGGCGCTTCCAGATAGCTAAGCTCGTACCGGACGCCGTTTTCGTCCCGATGCGCGGCAACATGGACACCAGGCTGGCCAAGCTCGAGCGGGGGGATTGCGATGCGCTGGTCGTGGCAGTTGCCGCGCTCAAACGCCTGGGCCTGGAAAAAAAGATCACGCAGATCTTCTCGGTGGACGAGGTCGTGCCGGCCCCGGGCCAGGGGGTGATAGTCGTAGAAGCTTGCACTTCGGACCTGCAGACGCTGCGGCTGGCCCGCCGCCTGGACCATCCGCGCACGCGGATCTGCGCTGAATGCGAACGTATGTTCCTGGCGGCGCTCGGCGGCGGCTGCGCCACTCCGCTGGGCGCCTACGCGGACATTACCGAGGAAGGCCTGCTGTTCAGGATTTTCTGGTCGGACGCCGCCGGCGCAAAGCGGCTTAATTACGAAACTATTATAGATTGCTCCCAGATGAGCGAATCGATAACGGACCTGGCCGCCAGGCTAAAACAGCTTGTTTAAGTTGTAAGGATTAAGTTGTAAGGATTAAGTGGTAAGGATTAAGTAATAAGTAGTAAGATAAAAAACTTAATTCTTAATCCTTAATCCTTAATCCTTAATTCTTAGTGCTTAATCCTTTCCTTATGAAAACCATTCTTGTTACCGGGCCTGCCGGCTATATTGGCGGACGCCTTATACCGCGGCTGCTGGCAAAGGGCTATACGGTGCGCTGCCTGGCGCGCCGCCCGGATGCGGAGAGCCTTGCGGGACATTCCTGGGCCGGCAGCGTGGAGATCCTGAAAGGCGACGTTTATAAGAACGAGGGCCTGGAGGCGGCTTTGGCCGGGACCGACGCCGCCTATTACCTTGTGCACTCCATGGCCGACGTCCCGGGTTTCGAAAAAATGGAGGAGGTTTCGGCTTTAAATTTCGCCGCAGCCGCGGCCGCGGCCGGCTGCGGCAGGATTATCTATCTCGGCGGGCTTGGCAAGGATGGCGACCCCCTTTCCAGGCACCTTATCTCGCGCCACCGCGTGGGTGAGGAGCTGCGCTCGAAGGGATCTCCGGTTACCGAGTTCCGGGCCGCCATAATAGTCGGCTCTGGCAGCGTCTCCTTTGAGATGATACGCTACCTGGTGGAGCGCCTGCCTGTAATTCCCACCAACCGCTTCCTGCAGGCGCGCTGCCAGCCGCTGGCGGTGAGGGACGCGCTTTCTTACCTTATAAGCTGCCTGGAGAAACCTGAAACAGCGGGCCGCATAATAGAGATCGGGGGGGGCTACCTCTCACCGCTACGAGGACCTGCTGCGCATCTACGCGGACATACGCGGCCTGAAGCGCCGGTTTATAGATCTGCACCACTGGAGTATGGGCTTTGGCAGCACGCTGGTGGGGCTGATAACCCCGGTACCGAGGATATTCGCGCACACGCTTATGGAGAGTCTGAGCTGCGAAGTTATCTGCAACAGTTCCGAGGCCGCTGAACTTTTCCCCGAGATCAAGCCGCTGGACTACGCCACAGCGGTAAAATACGCCCTGATACGGGTAAGCGAGCACGCCGTGGAAACCTCGTGGACCGCGGCTTATACGCCGTCCTACTCCAGGCCCTATACTTTTGAGGATAGCGAGGGTCTTATCCGCCACGCCTATATGCTGCCCATCGGGGCCCCCGCGGAAGCTGTTTTCAAGGTGTTCTCCGGTATAGGCGGCGAACGCGGCTGGTTCTACTGGCAATGGCTTTGGGAGTTGAAAGCGCTGCAGGACAGGCTGGCCGGCGGGATAGGGATGCGCCTCGGCCGCCGAGACCCGGACATTTTACAACAGGGCGAGGCTCTGGATTTCTGGCGGGTCGAGCGGATGATAGAAGGGCGGATGATGCTGCTCCGCGCCGAGATGCGCCTGCCGGGCAAAGGGTGGCTGCAATTTGAGGCAGTGCCGGAGGCGGGCGGGGCCTCCACGCTTCGCCTTACCGCCTATTTTGAGCCCCGCGGGCTGTTCGGCAACCTTTACTGGTATTCCTTTTATCCGGCCCACGTCGTGATATTCCGGGGTCTGGCGCTGGAGATACGGTGCCGCGCGATGTCGCTGACACAGGATGCCGATCAGCGCAAGTGTGCTTGATATAACGTAAAAAAGCCTGCGGCCGCCCGTCAACGTATGTAAAGAGATTTGTGGGACGCTGCACTAAGGAGCCGTTCAGTGAGCGGGGCTCCTGGCCGGCGCGGCCGGGCTGGAATGGTCTATGTACCACACGTAGTCCGCCAAGCCTGCGTCGTCAGCAGGGAAAGCGGCGGGGCAGGCGGCGGCGTCGGCAGGGTAGAAGGAGACCGGGCGCAGGCCGTCGGTCCTTGACAGCACCGAAGTGGGTATCCCGGCGTTATAGATCACGTGCCCGGACCCCGCCACGGCCAGGCCGGCAAATCCGGGGTTAGCGTTAAGGAAATCCGCCAGGCGCGCGCCCATCGTTTCGTTCCAGGCGCACATAGCCGCCAGATAGTTCTCGAAAGTGAACATGTCTCCCATGTCTTTCTTTCCCTTGCCCAGGATGTACTGCCTCAGAAAATCCTTATCCGCCCTGCCGGCGGCCGTTCCGGAGCGGACTTTTCCGGCGGCGGACCCGCCGGGTTGTTTGGATGGCCCGTGGCCTTCAAAAGACTGTCTTATGTATTTTATGTAGGCTTCGTCCTTTGTGATCTCCACTTTAGCGGGCAGGTATTGCTTTTCCTCGGGGGAAAGGCCGGCCAGCCCGGCGCGGGCTATTTTAGACACCACTTTTTTCGGCAGGTTCAGGGCAAGGGCTTTCAGCCCGTTTTCGCGGACAAAGTCGAAGAGCGGCTTATAAAGTTTGAAGTCGAAGCCCCATTCCTTCTTCCAATCGGCCTTCAGCAGAAATTCCTCTTCGCTCAGCTTACCGGCGGCGTAATCGTCCAGCACGGGCTGTAAGGTCATGTTCAGCATCTCAAAGCCCACCGCTATTTTTTCTCCACGGGCTTCGCCAAGCGCCTTGAGCGCCTCAAGCTGAGCCAGGTGGTCTTTCATCTGGTCGTGGCTTTCCCCGGAAAAAACCACATCGCTTTCCCCGACTACGGTTTTAAAAGCGGCTCCGGCGCCCAGGGGGCTGCCCGACCGGCCGTTAAAGATACAGAAACCGGGCGCCTCGCTCTTCGCGGCCCCTCCGCCGGCGACCGCCGGCGGTGGGGCTTTTATGTCTTCCGACAAGACCGGAAGAGCGCCTTTCCTGTCGAAGGAAACGGAGCTTTCGGCAAAAGCTCCGGAATTAAAGACCAATAAAAACGATAGAACCGACAAGGACGTTCCCATTAAGTAAATTATAGTAAAATACAAGAGATGTCGATTAAAGAGTTGATGCTGATAGTTTTTCTCATTAATCTGCCTTTTGGCTATATGAGAGGCAAAACCGCGGCTTTCTCCGCGCGCTGGCTGCTGGCGGTGCATCTCCCGGTGCCTTTTATCTTTCTCCTGAGGAGATTCTTCGATTTCGGCTGGAGCGCGGCGCCGCTTCTTATTTTAGCCGCCGCGGCCGGCCAGCTGTTGGGCGGAAAACACCGGAAATTCCGCTGACCGGGGCCGCCGGGCAGGGCACATTCGAAAAATGTTAACATATCGCATGCGGATCAGATATCTGCGCTATACTTTGCTCACGGCGATACTCGCCGCCGTTATTTATCTCGCTTCCGGGCATGGCGCGCGCTCGTTCGAGGCATACTGCCCGTTCGGCGGCGCTGAGAGCCTTTGGGGGCTGTTCACCAATAATGAATTTTCCTGCACGCTGGCGCCGTTGAACCTCTCGCTCATGCTGGCGCTCCTGGCGCTGGCCGTACTGGCCAAGAAAGCTTTTTGCGGCTGGAGCTGCCCGATAGGGTTCCTGGGGGAACTGCTGGGTCATGCCGGGGGGCTGATATGGCGCGGCCGCCCCGCAGTGCCGCCGCTCTTGAACGGCAGGCTGAAGGCTTTGCGTTATGTCGTGCTGGCGCTGGCGTTGTTCTTCACTTATAAGACCGGCGAACTGGTGCTTCGGGGCTATGATCCGTATTTCCTGGTATTTTCCGGCTTCGGGCACGGCAGTTCCGGCCTCCTCTCGGTCATCGTGCTGACGCTGACCGCGCTGGGCGCGCTGGCCGTTCCGATGATGTTCTGCCGCTACCTCTGTCCCATGGGCGCGGTATTCGACCCCTTCAGCCGGCTGGGATTTATCAGGCTCCGCCGCGACAAAGAAAAATGCACAGCCTGTGGAAAGTGCGCCGCCGCCTGCCCCTGCGACATCCCGGTGGACAGGCTGGAGACGGTCTCCCATTACGATTGCACCAACTGTCTGGAGTGCGTCGACGCATGCCCGGAAAAGGATGTCTTTCAGCTCCGCTGCGCGGGACTGGCGCAGCCTCTGCCGAAATACATTGTCGCGGCGCTGGCGGTGCTGGCGCTGACCGGCGGGTACTTCCTGCGGACCGCGTTCACCCAGCCGACCGCTACCGCCTCCTTTTCCGGGAAAGCGGCCGCTAAAACGGTGTTCATCGTTGACGGATTGAAGTGCAAGGGAACAGCCGGATTTTTTACTTCCATGTATAAGGACATTCCGGGTATAGGCGGCATTGAAACATACGCCTCCGAGCATAAAGCGGTCTTCACTTACGATCCGGACATCATTACCCGCGACCGGATCCGCGCCGTAATGGAGACCCCCGTTGAATTCAAAGACGGCACCAGCGAACAGGTGTTCAAATCCCGGTCAATGAAGTAGCCCCGTCCCCGTTTTCGCGTTATATGTAAAATCAAGCCTTCGGTCTGTCGCGGAGGGCCGCCGAACGGCCGTTCCGGTTTGCCAGCGAGTGAAGAACCGCCGTGTCAGGCAAGAACATAGGCAGGAAAAAACAGGCAAGAAAAAACTTGACATTTCCGCTTAATTTGAGTAAATATAATAAAGCAGATAAACTTGCTCAAATATTTAATCGCCTTACTCACGCAGGCCTGGTCCGGGCTTTTCGCGGCCAGCAGGGGGGTCCTCACCCGCCATCCCCGGGAAACGAGCTTTCTGGATCAAAAGACTGGAGCATTAATCTTTCAAATCCAGGAAATAAAAGGAGGCCCCTACGTGGCTGTTTGAAAACGTGAAATAGAGGATTCACCCGGGTTAAGGGGA
>JAHJSU010000176.1 GCA_018829985.1 Elusimicrobiota bacterium
TTGGCCGCAAAATGTAACTACAGGCCTGTCTTGTCTCGCGCAAAGCCGCAAAGCTCGCAAAGAAAAGCGGGCATGCATCTGTTTTTTTGCGCCTTTGCGCCTTTGCGTGAGGAACATTGAAATTCCTGAGCATTAAATTACCTCCGGAGCCAGCGAAATTATCTTCAGGAAGTTCTTGGCCCGGAGTTCTCTGGCCACGGGGCCGAAACCGCGCGTGCCCCGCGGCTCGCCGTTTATGTCCAGCAGGCAGACGGCATTGTCGTCAAAGCGGATATAAGACCCGTCTTTGCGCCTGGATTCTTTTCTGGTCCTGACCACCACGCCTTTTACCACTTCGCCTTTTTTAACGGCGCCGTGCGGTATGGCGTCCCTGACCGAACACACCACGATATCGCCCAGGAAGGCGTATCTCCGGGTGCTCCCCCCCAGAACCATGAAACACTGCAGTTTCCTGGCCCCGGAGTTGTCTGCCACATTAAGTATCGTTCTCAACTGTATCATAAAGCGTTCTCCAATTGGTCGGCAGGTTCAGGTTTAGGTTAAGGTTAAGAACAACTTCTTAAACTTCAACCTTAACCTGCTGTTCAACTCAATCTTAACCTGCTGTTGACTAATTTCGGGCCTTTTCGACGATGCGTGAAATCCTCCATCTTTTAAGGCTGGACAGGGGTCTTGTGCTCATGAGCTCTACGGTGTCGCCCGCGCGCGACTCGTTGGCTTCGTCATGGGCGTAAAACTTCTCGTTTTTCTTCAGTATTTTGGCGTAGCCCCGGTGGCGCGTAGTGCGCTCCACGCTGACCACGCGGGTCTTGTTCATCTTATCGGAAACCACGACTCCGCGGAAAACTTTTCTGCCGGCTCTGGAAAGTTTGATTTCGTTCATTATTTTTTGACCTCTGATGAAGATTTGCCCGTCGCGGCGGCGGGCGCAAGTTCTTTCGCCCTGAGCCAGGTCCTGATCATGGCAATTTTCCTTCTTGCGTGCCTGATCTCCATGGGGTTTTCAAGCGGGGAGGAAGACCTCTTGAATTTTATCTGGAAAAGATGTTTCTCAAGGTCCCTGAGCTGGGACTTAAGCTCCTCTCCGGACATGTTTATCAGATTCTCCTTTTCTTTTCTTTTCATGGTTGCAACCCCTTAATCTTAGGGTGTAGGGGATAGGATGTAGGGCTAAGGAGTTCCTTATAACTATACCCTCTACCCTATACCCTTTCTCTTAGTATTCCCTTGCGACAAATCTTGTCCTTATCGGCAGTTTGTGGCTGGCCCTGGTCATCGCTTCTTTGGCCGACATATTGTCCAGGCCTTCCAGCTCGAACAGTATCCTGCCGGGCTTCACAACGGCCACCCAGTGATCCGGCGCGCCTTTACCCTTGCCCATCCTGGTCTCGGCCGGGTGCTTGGTAACCACTTTATCCGGGAAGATCCGCACCCACATTTTACCTTTCTTGCGCATATAGCGCATAATGGTCACGCGGCAGGACTCTATCTGCCTGGCCGTGATCCACCGCGGTTCAAGGGCTTTAAGGCCGTACTCTCCGAAAAGGAGGCTGGCGCCGCCCTTGGTGTTGCCTTTTATCCGCGGCGCGGAGTGGGTCTTTCTGTATTTGACTCTCTTCGGCATCAACATGAAATTATTCTCCTTAAGTTATGCCCTTATTTACTATTCTGCTCTTTCGCCTGGTCAAGATCGACCGTGACTTCGACCGGGGTTTCGGCCTGGAGTTTTTTCAGCTGCTCCATAAGTTCCCTGGGCGTTTTAGCGAAGAAAAGCTTTTTAAAGATCCATACTTTTACGCCGATCTTGCCCATAATGGTCATGGCCTCGCACAGGCCGTAATCGATATCGGCAGACAGGGTCTGGAGCGGTACCCGGCCTTTTCGGAACCACTCGCGGCGGGCGATTTCGGAACCGCCGAGGCGGCCTCCGACCATTATCTTTATGCCGAGGGCTCCGGAGGCCATAGTACGTTCCATGGCCCGTTTGATGGCTTTTTTATGGCCGATCCTCTTTTCAAGCTGCTGGGCTATAGCCTGCCCGACTAGGCGGGGGTCCATTTCAGGTATCTTTATCTCGGCGACATTAATGAAGATCTTCCTGCCGGTCAGAACTTCCACGTCTTTTTTGAGATTTTCGATATCGGCTCCCCTCCTGCCTATGACCACGCCGGGCCGGGCCGTGTGGATGGTCAGCTTAACATAAGAGCCGGCTCTTTCTATATCCACCCAGCTTACGGAAGCCAGAAGGAAGCGCTCGCGGACCATGTTCCTGATCTCGAAATCTTCGCCGATAAGTTCCGGCATTTTCTTGAGGGAGAACCATTTGGACTGCCAGTCCTGGATATAACCCAGTCTGAAGCCTCTAGGATGAATTTTTTGACCCATATTAAAAACAGAGGGTAGCGGTTAGGGGCTAGAGAATAGGGTAAGACATCACTTCCCTATACGCTATACGCTATACGCTAATCTCTACTTTCCTCCTTTAATGTCTGAAACGGTCACTGTTACGTGGCACATTTTTCTTTTGAACGGCATGGCCCGGCCCTGGGGCCCCGGCTGCACCCTTCTCAAAAACTTCATGGGGCCCTGGTCGGCGAAAGCGGTTTTCACCCAGATACGCTTAATGTCCAGCTTTTTTCCCAGTTTGACCGACAGATTGGCGCCCGCGGACTTCACCGCTTTATGCACCAGTTCCGTCGCCCGCATGGGGAGGCTGGCCAGGATGTGCTCCGCTTCGAAAAGCGACTTGCCCTTTATCTGGTCGAGAAGCCGTCCCACCTTTCTCCGGCCGTATCTCTGGTACTTCAGTTTGCAAATGGCATCCATAATTCAAATCAGAGGTTAGAGGTCAGGGGTCAGAAAACTCCTTGCCGACCGCCCTGTCCGCTGTCCGCTGCTCGCTGTCCTCCCTTAAGTCAATTCCGTGGCTTCCTTCGTATGCGCCGCGCCGTGGCCCTTGAACAGCCTGGTAAAAGAGAATTCTCCTAACTTGTGCCCTATCATCTGCTCGGAGACGTAGACCGGCAGGAACTTCCTGCCGTTGTGCACCATGAAAGTATGACCCACGAATTCGGGGATGATGGTGCAAGCCCTGGACCACGTTTTGACCGGCTTTTTGTCCCCGGTCTGGTTCATTTTCTGGACCTTCTCGGCCAGTTTCAGGTCGATAAAAGGACCTTTTTTAGACGATCTGCTCATTGTTAAAAACCTCCGTTTAACTGCGGTAACCGGTAAACTGCGGTGATCAGTAATCGGTGAACGGTAAATCGGTAACTGACTACCGGTTACCGGTTACTGATTACACCGGCTTTTATTACGCTGTCTTCGCCTTGCGCCTATCCTGCACTATCATCCAGGTCCAGATCTTTCTCTTGGTCCTGGTCTTAAAACCCTTGGACGGCTGATTCCACGGGGAACGCGGCACATTGTTGCCTTTGGAGTGGCCCCTGCCGCCGCCGAGCGGGTGGTCCACCGCGTTCATGGCCGCGCCCCTGACCGTCGGTTTCACTCCCAGGTGGCGTTTGCGGCCGGCTTTGCCCAGCGTTATGGTGTTATGCTCAATATTGCCCACCTGCCCTATGGTGGCCAGGCAGTCCTTCAGGACCTTTCTTATTTCGCCGGACGGCATCTTCAGCAGGACATAATCGCCCTCTTTGGCCATCAGCTGCGCCTGCGTGCCGGCGGCCCTGACGAACTGCGCGCCGCGGCCGGGTATCATTTCTATCGCGTGAACGGAAGCGCCTTCCGGAATATTTATCAGCGGAAGGGCGTTGCCGAGCTTTATTTCGGCCTGGGGGCCGCTCATGACGGTGGCGCCCACGCCGAGGCCCAGCGGGGCCGGTATATAGCGTTTTTCGCCGTCCGCGTAGAACAGCAGGGCTATGCGGGCGTTCCTGTTGGGGTCGTACTCTATGGAAGCGACCCTGGCCGGCACGCCGAATTTTTCGCGCCTGAAGTCCACCGCGCGGTACTTGCGCTTGTGGCCGCCGCCGTGATGGCGCACCATCACCATGCCGGTGTTGTTGCGGCCGCCGTGCTTGCGCATACCGACGGTCAGTTTTTTCTCCGGCGACGATTTGGTAATATCGGAAAAATCGCTTACCTGTATGGCCCTTCTGGACGGGGTATAGGGTTTAAATGATTTAACTGGCATATTGTCTCCTTAGAACAGCAGGTAGAGGTACAGCGAAAAAAGAATTTTTAAACTGCGTTTTTTTGTTTTACCGGTTACCGGCTACCGGTTCTTCCTGTTCTTTACCTCTACCTTTACCTGCCCTACTTCGGCAGATCGGTCAGATCTATCTTTTGTCCGGTTTTGACCGTGACTATGGCTTTTTTCCATTCCGAACGCCTGCCTTCATACCTGCCGACCTTGTGCCATTTGCCCATGAAATTCATGGTCCTGACTTTTTCCACCTTCACCTTGAACAGGGATTCCACGGCTTTTTTTATGTCGACTTTATTGGCTTTGGGATTCACTTTAAAAGTGTAGCGGTTCTGCGTGTCTTTTATGGCGACGCTTTTCTCGCTCAACACCGGCTTCAACAGCACTTCGGAAACTGGCCTGTTCATTTAATTCTCCTTAAAAACACAGAAATTATCGCAGATTAACAGCTACAAGGTTAACACAGCTGTTATCTGCGCTAATCGGTTTTTGTGTCTGTGCCAATCTGCGTCTGCCCATCTGCGGCCATCTGTGCGTTACCCAGGTAATTCACCATCGCGCTGACTCCCGACACGGTGAATATCAGGAAATCGTGGTGAAGCACTTCGTAAGCGTTTAGATTGCCGGCCACGCTCCAGCCCGCGCCGGGAATATTCCTGGAGGCCTGTATAAAATTCCTCACGGGCTTATCCATGATAAAAAGCGTCTTTTTGCCGGTAAGGCCAAGGGTCTTATACATCTCTTTAAAAGTTCTGGTCCTGGCCTCCTTGACGTCGAAATTTTCCATCACAAGGACCGCGCCGCCGGCGTGTTTGACCGCGAGGGCTTCCAGCAGGGCGCCCCTGCGCTTTGCCTCGGGCATGGATTCCTTGTAGGAGCGGGGGCGGGGTCCGAACACGATGCCGCCTTTGCGCCATATCGGGGACCTGTTGCTTCCCGACCTGGCCCTGCCGGTGCCTTTCTGCTTCCACGGCTTGCGACCGCCGCCGGAAACTTCGCCGCGGGTCTTTGTCGAGGCGCAGCCACGCCTTTTATTGGCCATGTAATACTTCACCGCTTCATGCAGGAAGTGCGGGTCGGGCTTTCTGGCGAAAAAGAATTCGGGCAGTTCGTACTTGCCGACTTCAATACCGCTTAAATTCAGAAGTTTTGTTTCCATAAATAATATCCTTGAAATTCCGTCCTTTATTTTTTAGCGGGCGCCGTTTTTGCCGCGGAGGCCTTGCCTTTCTTCGGGGCGAGAACCACGGGCTTGGGCAGGGTCTTTACGGTCCTGGTGATATAAACGAGGCTCCCGTTGTGGCCCGGCACGCTGCCGTTAAGGAGCAGCAGGTTCTCTTCGGGAATGACCTTTATCACTTTTATCTTCTGCATGGTGACGGTCTCCACGCCCATGTGGCCGGCCATGCGCTGTCCTGGCAGAACGCGGCCAAGCGACCTTCTGGAAGCGAGCGAACCCGGCGCCCTTTCCCTGTCCGACGCGCCGTGGGAGGCGGGTTGGCCGCTGAAATTATGCCTCTTCATGCCGCCGGCGAAGCCTTTGCCCTTGGAAACGCCCTGCAGGTCCACGTACTCGCCCGCGGCGAACCTGGCGGCAGCGGTGACGGTCTGGCCGTCCTGGACGCCGGCGATGTCGCTCACGCGGAATTCTTTCATGTGCCTGATGGGCTTCATGTCGAGCTTCGCAAAGATCCCTTTGGCGGCGCTGTTGGTATGCGATTCTTTCTTATGGCCGAAGCCGAGGCAGACGGCCTTATAGCCGTCCTTTTCCGGGGTCCGGACGCGGATGACGCGGCAGGGGCCGGCTTTTACGACGGTGATCCCGTAGATGTCGCCGTGTTCGTCGAACATCTGTGTCATGCCGACTTTTTCGCCGATTATGATCTTGAAAGCCGCCGGCATTTCCGCCGGTTCGGGTTTGGAGGCCTGCCCCTCCGAAGCTGGGCGAAGGGGGGCCTGTTCGGGCTTCGGGGCCTGCTGTTCGGCCTGGGGCTGTTCGGCGGCGTTTTTGTTTTCTTCTGTCATAAGAGATAGCTCCTGAAAAACAACAAAAAAGACTTTCCGGGCGCCTTGCGGTTTCCGGTGGTGGTTTTACTGCGTTATGTTTTGTTTTTATGTTATAAAGTCCGCAGTCGGAGGGAATTTTAGGCCGCTCCGCCTATAGGACCGGCCGCCCGTATTCCGAAGAACGCGACGGCCTATATAATAAAAACAACCTTAATTTAAAGATACTGCGGTTAAGGTTACATGATTATTCTACCAAAACCCCAAAAAATAGTCAAAAGGTTTTTTCATATACCCCTTTTCCTCCGTCTTTCCGGCGAAAGCCGGAATCCAGATTGGTTTCGCCCGTTGAACAATTTGGCAGGGGGGCGGCAGGGTTTTGCCGCTCGCACGCCGGGACCGGCTTTATGGAGAAGCGTCCAAGCCGTTTCCGCCGGCTGCGGAACGCGCCCGAAAGGCAATGCTTTCGGGCTTGAACATACGGTCCTCGCCGTCCCGGAGGGATTCGCTCCAACGGCTTGGCCGAAAGCCGGAAGGGCGTGCGCCGGCAAATCCCCGCCGCCCCCCTGCCCGCCTTCGGCCGTCGCTAATGATTATTTATCCCCGCCCTTAAAGATACAGCCATCCCCACCCCATTGGTCGCAGCCAGCCTTATCTGAATTTAGGGGTAAACCTTTTTTAGCATGTTTTCAATAATTATTACTTTTTTTTAAAACTATTTTTGTACTACCAGTTCGCCCCTTACCAGTAGCATTAGAAATACTCTCGTACAAAACCACCTCCGACGAGCTGTAAAGAAGGTATTTATATTTGTAGCCGGAAATACTTGTCTCAAATGGAAACAGTTCAGTTTCCCCAGTTTTGTCACCAAATTCATCTTTTTGCGTTAATGAAGTAGATTTTGTGTCTAAAACATAATTTGTTTCTCGAAATGAAGCGGCCATGGAAGATGTGTACTTTATTTTACCGTCGTCTGTTACTCTTATTTTTATGTCCCAAATAGGCTCCCATGCATATATTGTATTAATCATGTAGATAGCACCTGTCCAGTCACCTATTAAAAGATTTTTCAACTTCTCAATTTTTTGCCTCTCATCAATCTCACCTAATCTTTCTGCGGCTATTGCATACTCAGTCGTGCCCTGAGGTATCAATTTATAATAAACTTGAGACTCATCCCATTTTTTGTCTTGGAATAATTTGTCTGCCTTGGCATAATTTTCATGAGATAGTTGAATGGGATCTTTGTTGCATGCGGTTAATGTTAAAATAAAAATTGTCACACAAACTTTGTTAAAATTTCTCATAGCAAACTCCTTAAGAGTAGATTGATAGCATCTCTATTACAATCTCAAATATTTATTCAGTAGATGGGTCGCAACGCCTTCCCATCGAAATGGAACATTTTTAATCGTCCAGCAACATCGGGCTTTAGTGTTTGATCCAGGAGGCTCTTGAGTTCCCAAAAATACTCTTTCCACCCTTCTATATATTGCGTCTTTTTAGGACCCTGCATCTGAGCAGTCTTTGGGTCGGCATCGAAATCTGTTACGATCCACACTTCATAATTCTCGGAGGCCCTCCCCGCATTAGCCAGAAAGCAAACCATCTTGCCAACCACACTTCGCCACTCATCCCCTGGGCCAATGACGTCTAGAACTACCAATTTTCCATTTATAAGATTGATGTAGTCCGCCTCAAAATCCCTTGGCTTCCAACGCAGCTTGTAATTCTTGGAATAGATGTGATCCAATGTCCTCGATGGACTTTTTCCATATTTTTCGGTCAACCATCCCTCAATATTGTGCAGTTCTTTTTTTATGTGTTCACCCATGGTATGTATCCGATTATACCGCAAACTATGGCCTGCACTAGAGAAAGATTATAAAAAATTAGCCACCATTTAAGGTTGTGATATTACTTCCTTGACATTCTTCAAACCTGTTTTTATTGCTACGGTTAATTCATGCCGTTTAAGGTTACAACATTTGTTCCTTTACATTGGGGGCAAGTACAACATCCATCCCATCCACAACCATAATTGGTGCAATACTTGTGTCCACAATCTTTGCACAAACAAAGAAACCCGTCACATTTCTCGCATTTTTCTATTCCCATAAGCTTTACCTCCTACTTAGAGCGATTATATATATTGTCCTAACACAAATATTCTACCAAATAGGTACTGGTATAAGACCGGTTCAGGGGACGTAGTTTAGTTGTTGATTCCGCTGAAAAACCCCTCTATTTAAAATCGCGATCGCAAACCCGGCTTTAGATTTGAAATCGTGAAAAAAATGTGGTCTAAATGTATAAATGGGTTCCAGCCACCATTTTTTATCTTCGGCCTCCCCACCCTCCTTGGGGAAATAGACAGCGCCCTATTTTCTTTTAGGGCTCACTTTAAAGTTTGTCGGGGGAGATTAGGACGGCGCGGCCGTTTTTCCAGATGGCAAGGGGGCGGCCGGTTTTTTTGTGCTCGGCTATCAGCTTCCTGATAGCGCTCTTCATGGCCAACCAGGCCTTATCATGCAATGTAAGCCTTTTCCTTATATTGCCCTTCTGATTTTTCCCCCGATTTTTTCCGGACATTGGTAGAAATTGGCGCGGGCTAGTTCAGCCCGATTCCAAATCCTCCTTTCAAACCGTGCATGCGGATTTCCCGCACACGGCTTACCGACGGTCTTAAGGGCGCGGCTTGCGTCGGATAGGACACTCTTCCTCGCAAA
>JAHJSU010000177.1 GCA_018829985.1 Elusimicrobiota bacterium
AACTTTGAAATTCCTGAGCATTAAATTAACGCCCTTCGGGCGGACTCTTCAGATTAACCACAAAGATCACAAAGTTAATATTGCTTTTCTTTATCCGTTCTATACTTTGTGTCCTTGGTGGTTTATTTTTGTCGTCCATTTTGCGCTTTCTGCGCCTTTTTGCGGCCAATCCTGCGCTGCCCAAAAAGGAAATTCCCATGGTATTAAATCATTATATATTTTTAAACGAGGATTTTCCCGCTGAGGGGTGGGATTATTCCGCTTTTCTTACGGCTTCGCGCACCGCGCGGCCGTCTTTCATGGCGGTAATGGAGTCTATAAAAGCGGGCTGGAACAACCTGGAAACTTTTGAGAGCATGTTGAGGTGCTGCTGGAAAAAAAGCGGCTTGTTCGGAGTCAAAAGAAGCAGGGCGGCCTTCACGATTATGCCGGATTTCAGGTCAGAAAAGCCCTCCGGAATGACGGCCAGCGCCGCGTGGAATTTGTTTATTTCGGCCAGCTTGGCGTGGGGGATGAAAAAGCCGGTCTCCAGCACATTGTTGAGCGCTTCCACTTCGGCGATCTTCCCGTATAAAGCCCTGGCGCTTATTTCTTTCTTCACCTGGGGATAAAGACCGTCGCTCAGGAATTTGACGACCTCCTCCCTGGCGGGTTTGCCTTTGAGGAAAAACACATAATCGTTCTGAAGGATGGAATACAGGGTAACTTCTTCCGACGGTCGTATCATAGAGGAAGCTTCAACCGCTTTCAACCATATGCTATCATTAATGCTTGGCGCCGTCAATATGGAAGAAATAAAAACGCTTAAAAAGGCCCTGCTGGAGGGCGGAAAAATACTGTCAAAATATTTCGGCCGCGTCACCTATGAGCTGAAAGGCCGGGCCAATCTTCTGACCGAAGCCGATCTCAAAACCCAGCAGAAAGTTATCTCCGTCATAAAAAGCGCCTTCCCCGGCCATGGTTTCCTGGCCGAAGAAGATGGGCTGCCTCCCTCCAAGCTTGGGGGGGGGCCCATCTGGATAATAGACCCGCTTGACGGCACCACCAATTACGCCCATGGTTTCCCCGTTTCGGCCGTCTCAATAGGTTTCATGGCCGGCGGAAAAATGCTGGCCGGCGGGATATACGACCCTTTCAGGCGGGAGTTGTTTCTGACATGCAGGGGGCGGGGGGCTTTTTTAAATTCAAAGCGCATGAAGGTATCGGGCGCAGCGAAACTTGAGGACGCGCTTCTGGTCACGGGCTTCCCTTATGACCGGGCGGAAAAATCCGGTTTTTACTGTTCTTTTTTTTCCGCCTTCCTGAATATCTCCCACGACGTGCGCAGGATGGGCGCGGCCTCGCTTGACATGGCGTGGCTGGCCGCCGGCCGCACCGACGGCTACTGGGAGTTCGGCCTCAAACCCTGGGATGTGGCGGCCGGCAGGCTGATAGTGGAAGAGGCGGGGGGCAAAGTGACGGATTTCAACGGCAAACCGTGGTCCGGGCTCGGGGAATACGGCGCCAGGACCCTGGCCACCAACGGCAGAATTCACTCCGAAATGCTGAAATTGATCCGCCGGCAGCTAAAATTGATTCATTCGTAAAAAGCCGCTTTTTGGCCCAAAACTGTTTTCGGCGGACGTAAGTCCGCTCGGAGGCGACTTACGTCGCCCGTTACTGACTGCGGCGGGGTTGACAACATGGTATAATTAAGGTATACTATTTATACTAAATGGAATTTGAATTCGACGAACGGAAAAGCCGATACAATAAGGCGAAACACGGCATTGACTTCACTGAAGCTCAAGCCCTCTGGGATGACCTTAAGCTTCTAGAGGTTCCGCTCAAGTCCGACGATGAGTCCCGGGCGCTCTGCGTGGGGCGAATCGGCGAAAGGCACTGGTCGGCTATCATCACATACCGGCAGGTGCGCGTTCGTATCATCTCTGTGAGGCGATCGCGGGGCCAGGAGAGAGAATTGTATGAAAGCTAAAGAACTGGACAAGCTGTTCGACGCCGGGGGCGATATTTCCAGGTTTCTCGATATATCCCGTGCGAAGAGAACCAACGAGACGCCCAAGCGCGTGAATGTGGACTTCCCGGCCTGGATGATCCATTCCCTGGACAAAGAGGCCGGCAGGTTGGGTGTTACCCGGCAGTCCATCATTAAGGTCTGGATTTCCGAGCGCCTGGGCAACAGGCCCGCCTGACCCCATGCCTTACGGCAGGGGGGGGGTGTCTTGGAGCGAACGGAGCTTGGCGAAAGGCAGGAGCCTTTTCCCACGGAAAACCCGAAGATCTTCTTAGGGAATATAATCATGCAAAGAGAGCGACAATCCCGTAAAAATCACTTCCGGGACAATTTTTTCACTATTTTTTTGCATGCGTCCCTTAATTCTATGGAAGATGAGGCATTGCTGTCGTAAGACGCCGTTATTTTACCGGTTTCCACGTCCACCACATTCACCGTAATATAGTATGTGTCCAAAAGCTTTGAAAGCGAGCCCACAAACATCTGTTTGACATTAAGTAGTTTCCCCATTTCAACGGCGCATTGCTGCTCGGTGCAACCGCTGCTTTGGAATTTCTGCTCGGCCAGCACGGTGTCCATATTGTTCCTGTCCATCACATTAAACGACCCGGTATTTACCAGCTCGGTCCTTAAAAAGTCGGCCACTATTGAAGCGTCCGCCTGTGACACGTTCTTGCCGATAAAGTCCGCCACGGCCACATTGGTCCCGCCGGTTATTTTCACAACCTCAGCCTGAACGACTGCCGGGCCGTTCACCGGCATCGCAGGCGCGGGCGCAGGCCGCTCTTGCGCCGAACCGAAGCCGCGCCCTAAAGTGACCCTGTGGGTGGAGCCCAGATCGCCGTAAGGCACAAAAGCGTAATCAAAACCCCAACCGTCGAATTTAAGACCGAAGCCGGAAGCGAAAGCGCCCATAAGCCCCAGGGAATCGTAATTTTTAAAATTAAAACCCGCCCGCAGGAATAAGCCTGAGGAATTCTTCAGCGCGAAGCCGTATTCCCCGGCCAGAATAACATAAGGGGAATGATCGACCGGCAGTTTGCCCTCGGCCAGGATGCTGAACCCGGGGGCATAGCGCCAGTGCATGGCGCCGGAAAGCTCAAAGGGCAGCGGATCCGCCCGGGCGCCCATTTTCATCGGAAAACCCAGGTTCCTGGCGGCCAAAGCTAATTCCGTCGCCGAGCCGCCGCCACCCTTGAAAACAGCCCCGACGTCCAAAGCCGCTGAATTCGCGGCGCGGTCATAGAGCCGGGAGCGGATGAATTTTAAAGCAAAGCCGAAATCCAGCAAGTCAAACCGGCGCGCGTACGAGCCGATGACCGCCGCGTCATAGGCCTGGAAACCCCCGCCGGCGGCGCCGAGCGCGTCATATTTTTCAAGTCCCGCCTCATAGCGGTATAAGGCTCCCAGGCCGAAAGTTCCGCTTTCAAGCCCTTTTAAAACCGCCAGGCTGGTCCTGCCGGAACTTTCAAGCAGGCTCTCGTAGCCCAGGAGCAGGGCGGACCGGCCGGACCCGAGAAAAGCGGTGCCCGCGGGATTATAAAAAAAAGCTTCCGGCGTTCTAAGCGCCGCGCCGGCGTTCGCCAGCGCCTCAAAACGCGCGGCAGGGGGGGTTTTAAGAAAGACGGCGGAAACGGCGCCGGCGGCTTCGTCCGAAAAAGGCCGCGACGGAAAAAGCCCGGCCGCATAAGCCCGGGCGCAAAAAAACAGCAGACACAAGGCTATCGTTGTTTTCACTGATAAATTGTGACTATTCAGGTTGTTTAGGCTGAAGGCTGTAGACTATTAGGCTGTTCGTCAATCGGATTCTTACCTAATAGTTTAACTGCCTACAGCCTATTCACCTAAGCAGTTATTTACTTTTTCAGGTCGGATAGAAGATATTCCAGCCGGGTTTTTATTTTTTCCTTATTGAGGGTGTCAAAATCGGCAAGCATACCTTCAAGAAAGGTGGCAGTGAACTCCCTGTTCACGTTGGCCTTCGCAACGATCGCCTCTATGTTTTTCATCCTGCCGTCGAGGCTTGCCATGTTCCGGTAAAGTCCTTTGACGAATTCTTCAGCCTTTGAAATATCATGCACAGGCTCGGGCGCGCCAGACGGCTGGGCGGCTGGGCGGCCTTGGGGAAAGGATGAAGGATGAGGGATGAAGGATGAAGGTTCGGAAGCTGGAACCGGCTTTGGTTCTGGCTGTCCAGCGGTCTCGCTGTCTAGCTGTCCAGCTGTCTGGCTGCCTAGCTGCCTAGCCGCCTCGCTGCCTAGCTGTCCAGCGGCCTCGCTGTCCAGCTGTTGCGCGGGCGCAACGACCGCCGCCAGCGGCAGTTCGCCCTGGACCCCGGCGGCCTCTTCAGGTCCTTCTTCAAAATCGGAATTATTCGTTATTTCCAGGTATTTGCTTATGGCGAACACCAGGAAAAACAGCGCCAGGGCGAAAACCGCCGCGGACAGGTAGAAAACGGGGTCCGTCCAGACGGAATATAGATTGAATTTCATACATTACCTCGTTCTATGTAACTGCCCAGGTGGATAGGCTGTAGGCAGTGGGATAGGCTGAAGGCTGTAGGCTATTAGGCTGTTAGCCAAATCTGATTCTTACCTAATAGTCTAACAGTCTACAGCCTAACTACCTATCACTTCCTATAGCCTAAACAACCTGAGTGATTTTTAAAACTTCACTTCCTGGCCTTCTTTTACGGCGAAGCAATCCAGTTTTGAACCGGCTTTCTTTATGATCTTTCTGCAGTCCGCGAGTATCTTCTCCATCTCGGGATCGGTCCGTTCCTGGTTGTGATGGAACAGGCCAAGGCTCTTTACTCCGGCATTTATAGCCAGGTCTATGGCCTGCCGGTAAGTGGAATGCCCCCAGGTCTTCCGCCTGGGATATTCGTTTTCGGTATAATCGGCGTCATGCACGAGAAGGTCCGCGCCCTCGGAGAATTTGGCATAATCGGCGAAATCCATGCCGTCGGGATGCTTGAAGCCCAGTTCGTTATCGGTCAGGAACACGAATGTCCTGCCGGCCTCGGTAAATTTGTAGCCCAGGCCATGGTTGGGATGGCTCAGCTCTATCGGCTTCAGGAACAGCGTGCCGATCTTGCAACCGGCCGAACAGACGGAATCAAACTCAAATCTGACGGCTATCTCTTCGAACTTCACGGGGAAGCCGGGCGGCTGCATGGTTTTGGCCACGATCTCCCTGACCGGGTCGGATGAAAAAGAACAGCCCATCACCCTGATATGGGTCTTTTTGTCGTAAATGGGGGCGAAAAAGGGAAAGCCTATGATATGATCCCAGTGCGCATGGGTGAACAGCATGGTGAAACTGTTATGGCTGTTCTTTATCAGTTCCTTGCCAAGCAGCCTTATACCGGTGCCCGCGTCTATTATGACCAGCTCGTCTTTTTTTGAACGGACCTCTACGCAGGTGGTGCTGCCGCCATACTTGATGTATTGCCGGCCGGAAACCGGGATACTGCCCCTGGCTCCCCAAAATTTGACTTTCATCGGGCCTCCGTCATCCACCCGAAAATTGCAGTTGAAATCGCATTACATTGAGACTGTGGATAAAAATATCCACGGCAATTTTCGGAAGGCTAAAGGATAAAGGCTGAAGGATGAGGGAAAAGATACGGCAAATACAAGCCTATAGCCTACAAACGGTTAAGGGCTTTTCCGTTCTTTAGCCTTTATCCCTCATCCTTTATCCTTCCCGAAAAATTCGACTGAATTTTTCGGGCTAACCTATATGATAATATAAAAAAGCGGAAACATACAAATTGATTTGCTAAAATATCCGCATCGTGAGCAGATATTACAATACTTGCGCAGGCGCCGTTTCAAGGCTATGCCAGTGCCGCATCAAGAGCTATGCTCATCAAGCGGCCAAAGCCTGTGGCCCTCAGACGGCCAGATATGCCGCGCCCCTGATCTTCCTGGTTTTCTGCGTTTCGCTCGCGCCCTGGCTGTACGATTTCCCGCTGAACGACGACTGGGCCTACGCCATAGGGGTAAAGAACTTGCTTGAACAGGGCAGGTTCGTGCTCTGCGACTGGGCCGCGTCCACGCAGCTGCCTCATATCCTGGGCGGCGCCCTTTTCGCGAAAATTTTCGGCTTCAGCTTCACGGCGCTTAAAGCCTGTAATCTCGCGTTTTCGGCCGCCCTCGTTTTTGTTTTCTTTAAAATACTTGAAGAATTCGATATTGACCCCGCCGACAGGCTGCTGGCCGCCCTGGCCTTCTGCCTGAACCCGCTTTTCCTGGTGCTCGCCAATTCCTTTATGACCGACATCACCTATCTGTTCTGGATGCTTCTGGCCTCCTGGTTTTACATCCGGCACCTGAAGGCGGGTAACCCGGCCGCGCTGATAAGCGCCGGGCTTTGCGCCGCTGCGGCCTGTCTGACAAGACAGCTGGGGATAGCCCTGCCGCTGGCTTACACTCTGACCCTGGCCTGGGAAAGGAAGCTGAACTTAAAGAACACGCTGAATATATGGCTGTTCCCGCTTATAGCCCTACTGGGTTACGCGCTCTGGTTTAAATACGTCCACGGCCCGACCTGGGCTTCCGGGAATTACGTGTTTACGGCGACGCTTAAATATCTCTCCGCGCCCGGAGCTTTCGCGTCAACGACCCTCTACAGGATTTTTGCGGCCATGATGGAAACAGGCCTTATCCTGCTGCCGCTCGCCGCGGGGTACTACCTTTCCGCGGGCCGGCTGCAGTTCAATGCCCGCCCGGACGCCGTCTTAAAAACTTACGGCCGGCAAAAGGCAAAAACCGCCGAACGCAGACGCGCGGCCAAAAGCTGGGGAATATTGCTTACACTGGCCGCCTTAGCCTGTTTTATCCTGATAAACGGGCCGCTTCCATATCTGGAAAACACTTTCAGCAAGAGCGGCCTGGGCGTCCTGACATTAGGCGGAAGCCGGTTCAAGCCTTCGGCTTTCTTTTCAAGCGGCCTGTTCTGGTACGCTCTTACCGCGCTGGCGGCTTTTTCGGCCGCGATATTGCTGAGGGCTTCCAATCTTTCCCTGAGAGCCGGAGACGCGGCGGTTAAATTCGTTTTCGCCAACGCCCTTATCCATCTGGGCATTTCGCTCGCGGGCGCTAAATTCTTTGACCGCTATCTGCTCACCCTGCTCCCCTGGTTCATTCTGGCGGCGGCCTGCACCGCCAGAAGCGTGAAGTTTTCAAGGCCCGCGGCCGTTCTTGTTTTGGTCCTTATGGCGGCTGTCGGCTGGGCGGGGGTAAAAGACTACCTGCAGTGGAACAGGGCTAAATGGGAACTGGCGTCCAGACCCAGACCGGACATCCGGCCTGATAAGATCGCAAACGGTTTTGATTATGACGCGTGGCATAATTATGAAAAGAACATGACATACCTCAAGACCATGAAGCCGCTCAAAATGATAGGCGAATGGGAGTGGCAGAAGATAACCGACTATAAAGCCCTGGTCTCTTTCAGCCCGCAGCCCGGTTTCACCGCCATAGACAGGATCGAATACAGCACCCCGCTTTCCTCCAGGAAAGGCGTCCTCTATCTTCTCAGCCTGCAGAAGGCTCAGCCCCGCCTTCCCCTTTAGCGCGGCGCTTTTGCTAAGCTGTATGACCATTCGCCGGGAGAACAGACCATGAAAAGACACGGCTTTAAGCGGAACATCGCCAAAAAGATAGCCATACTGGGCGCGGGCAACATAGGCTCCTCTATCGCGCGGGGCCTGGCCGCCTCGGGCCGCTGGCGGCCGGCTGACATAACGCTGACCCGCCGACGCGCGGACCTGCTGGAAGCTTTCAGGAAGGAAAAGTTCGGCGTAACCTCCGACAACCGCGGGGCCGTGAAGCGCGCGGAGATAATCATACTCGCCGTGGGGCCGCGGCAGGCCGAGGGCCTGGTAAAGGAAATACGCCCCGCGCTGCGGGAAGGCGGGCACAGGCTGATAACGATAGTCTCCGGCGTGACCATAGAACAGGTGGCGGGCTGGGCGAAAAAGAAGGTGAGCGTGGTGCGGGCCATGTCCAACACCGCCATCGCCATACGCGAGGCCATGACCTGCCTAAGCGCGGCGCCGGCCGACCGCGCCGCGCTGGACGAGGCGAGGGCGATCTTCGACGCGCTGGGAAAAACGCTGATAATAAGCGAGGAGCTTATGCTGCCCGCCACCGCGCTGACCGGCTGCGGCGCAGCTTTTTTCCTGCGCTCGATACGCGCCGCTTCGCAGGGGGGGATCCAGATAGGCTTCCATTCGGAAGAGGCGCTGCTGATGGCCGCGCAGACGGCAAGGGGCGCCGCCTCGCTGCTGCTGCGCGGGCGCGGCCACCCGGAAAGCGAAATAGACAGGGTGACGACGCCGCTCGGCTGCACCATAGAAGGCCTCAACGAGATGGAGCACCACGGCTTCAGCTCCGCGATGATACGCGGGATAGTGACCTCGAACAACAGGGCCGCCCGCCTCTTCAAAAAAGACGAATGAGTTACTGAGCGTAAGGTGTTGTGTTTAAGCCCCTCGCTTATTTTAAATTGGCGGCGCCGCTCCGTGCGGCGGAGACGGCGTTCCCGCTCATAACCGGGTTTTTCCCGCCAAACAGCCGGCGGGCCCGCCGAGAAGTGTGGCGGGAACGCCGTCTCCGCCGCACGGATTTAAGGCGCCTGCGGAACGCGTCCCGCCGCATAGCGGCGGAACTTGAACGGTCCTCGGCGGCCGTAATGAGCGGCTCCCCTTAAATCCGCACGGCTCCGAGGCTAAACCCGGAAATCGCGGGCCCGCAAAATCCGCCCGGCGCGGCTCGGCTTTACGGCTGAAATTGCGGTAAAAATATCCTTTCCCAACGCGACACTAGGCTGTCGGGGTCATGTGTTACACTATTTGTAGGATAAACATTAGAGAGGCACAGTTATGAATAAAAATATATCCAAGTCCCAATACATACGCGGCTATCAATGCGTCAAATCGCTTTGGCTTTATAATTATCGTAATAAATTAGGCCCTTCGGGCTGACTTTTTTAGCCTTTGGCCGCAAAATGTAACTACAGGCCTGTCTTGTCTCGCGCAAAGCCGCAAAGCTCGCAAAGAAAAGCGGGCATGCATCTGTTTTTTTGCGCCTTTGCGCCTTTG
>JAHJSU010000178.1 GCA_018829985.1 Elusimicrobiota bacterium
GATTTTTAGTAATTACTCAGCCACTAAGACACCAAGGCACAAAGAAAGTTTATGGATCAAACGGTTTGTTGTCTGATTCCCTTCGTGCCTTTGTGACTTTGTGGCTGAGTAGTAACGATTTTTATGATTAAACATGATCTGTGTTCATCCTGTTCATCTGCGTCATCTGCGTTCTATGCATTGTTGACTCTCTCGTAAAAAGTCCATTTTGCGCGAAAATCGTGTTGTAGTCGCAGGCTTTAGCCTGCGTTCACGTCGGAAAGTGGTTTCATGGTTATCGCAGACTAAAGCCTGCGGCCGCCAGTTGGGACTTTTTACGAACGAATCATTGTTGCTGAGTAGTAACGATATAAGATGAAAGAAATCTGTTTTGCGGTTCTGCTGTTCATGTTTTCCGGCTCGCGGCATATTTTCGCCCAGCCGGCTGACGTGCTGACGCTTGAGTCCGTAATAAATCTGGCCGTAAGGAACAACCCCGCGCTCTTATCGGCCGAGCAGAACATTATCATCGCCAAACAGCGCGTAAGCGAAGCGCGCTTTCTTTTCCTGCCGCAGTTCGCGCTCTCCGGCACTTTGTCAAAGGTCAACCTCCAATATCCCATGGCGCTGGGCCCGGAGCTTGGGGACCGCTATCTGGGCACCGACATAAAGGAAAATTTTTACACCATGCGGGCTTACGCCCTTCAGCCGCTTTATAACGGCGGCAGGAATAAAAACACGCTGCGCATGGCCAAGACGGCCCATAAACAGGCGAAAGTCAATTATGATACTGTAAAGATGGACGTCATTCTTAAGGCAAAAAGAGCTTTTTACACGTTGCTCTATCACCGCAACCTAGCCGCTATAGCCAAAAAATGGCATGAAGACGCCGCGGCGCTCAATTCCGGAATAAAGAAAGACGGCTGGGAAAGCATAGAGGCCAAAATGCTGATCTCCAGGCTTGAAAAACAGACGAAGGCCTCGGGCAAAAATATGGAGGCCGCCAGAACGGAGCTGATAAAGGTTCTTAACAGGGAGCCGAACTACCGGTTTGACATAGACGGCAGCCTCGGGCCGGCCGCTGTCAGGACCGATATGCAGAAAAGCCTGGTCACCGCCATGGAAGCGCGCTCCGAGCTCAAAAGCGAAATATACAAAGCCCAGCTGGACGCCCTGGCCGTAAACATGGCCATGATAAGGCGTTCGCCCAACATCTACCTGGGCGGCAGCTACGATGTCATAGGCTACAAAGGCTCCAGCCTTGATAATTCCGTGCGTTCCAGCAACTGGATGGCCTCCATAGCGATACACTTTCCGCTCACCTACAACATCTGGACGCAGATAGTTCAGAAGAAAGCCGAACAGCGCCAGGGAGATCTCAAACGCGTGGAAGTCCAGGATAAGATACGCTTTGAGATCATAAACGCCTATAAGGAGCTCGAATTCCGGCAGGCCGAGAGCGCCGGCAGAAAAGACGAACTCGCCGCCATCAAGCTGGACTACGAAGAGGCTTTTAAGCATGGCCCGGCGGCGCTTTCCACTTTAAGGGCCTTCGCCGCCATTTGCGAGCTTGAAAAGGGTTATTTTGAGAGCGTTTACAGCCTGATGCTTGCAAGGATCAGGCTGGAATGGGCCCAGGGCAAAGACCTGAACAACTAATTAAACAGCTTGACGGCTAGGCGGCTGGGCGGCTGGGCGGCCAGAAAAATAAGCTGCCGAATACCTTAAAAAGCTGCCAAGCAGTCTAGCTGCCCAGCCGCCTAGCGGACAAAATAAACAATGACCGGCCTTTTTAAAAAAATTTCCTGTTTATTCCTCCTTGCTTTTTCCGCGGCGTGTCCGGCCTTTGCCCGGCAGGGTTCCTCCGACGACGAAATATTACGTGAAGTGCTCTGGCCGAAGATAACCAATTCAAAGCCGCCGGAGCGGCCCGCGGTGGGACTGGCGCTTTCCGGGGGCGGCGCCAGAGGCTTCGCCCACATCGGCGTGCTGGAGGCGCTTCAATACGCCGGATTTCCCGTCGATTATGTTTCAGGCACCTCCATGGGTGCCGTCATAGGCGCGCTTTACGCTTCCGGCATGAAAACGGACGATATCTGGAATTTCGGGCGCGAGGCCTCCGGGCGCAATATTTCGCGGGATTTCAGGGGCATAAAGCTTTTCAGCCTCCTGATAACCGACAAACTCATTACTCCCACCTACATAACGAACTTCATAGAAAAGAACCTGGGCGGCTACAGTTTTGAAAAACTAAAATTCCCTTTCGCCTGCGTGGCCATGGATTTCAAAACGGGAGAAAAGATCATCTTCACCGACGGCCCCCTGGCCATAGCGGTGCGGGCCAGCGTAAACCTGCCCGGGATATTCGCGCCCCTGGAATACCGCCACCGCTACCTGGTGGACGGGGGCGTGGTGGATTTCATTCCGGTGGACGCGGCGAGGCTCCTGGGGGCGCAGTGGGTCCTGGCGAGCTCCGCCGACAACATGCCGGGCGAAATGCCGGAGAATGTGCTCTCGGCGCTTTTGCAGGTCATAGACATAAGGGGCTCCATGCTTGCCAGGGCCGAGGAAAAAGAGGCGGATTTCCTTATTAAATCCAAAGTCCAGGGAATTAAAGTCGCGGATTTCGATAAATGCCTGGAGGCGGGCGAAGCCGGGGTGTCGGAAGCCACGAGTCGCATGACCGCGGCGAAGGAGTCTCTGCTCGTCTATTCCGCGCCGCGCCTGTTGCTTAAACCAAATGCAAAGCAAAGATAACTACTCACCACAGAGACACAGAGAGCACGGAGTTTCACGGAGTTTTTTCCTCCGTGTTTCATTGTGTTCTCCGTGTCTCCGTGGTTTTGTATTACTTCTTTGCGCCCTTTCGCTTGCGGTTTCTGAACTGAACGCCGGCGCTTTCCGGTTTTTCGGCTTAGGTTCCGAGGTCAAGGCGCTGGCGATCCTGGATACCATGAAGGCGGATTTCGGCAAAGGGGACTGCGCTGCGGTCGTAGCCGACGGCGATGCGCTGTTCAGGGAAAAACCGTCCTCTGAAACAAGGAAATACGCGTATAAATATCTGGGGCAGTGCTATGAAAGCCAGGAACTTCCCGATAAGGCCATAAGCGTCTATAAACTCGGGCTCGGCCTTTATCCCGAAGAGCGCTTTTTTTCGGCCCGGCTTGCCGCTATCTACCTGAAGGCCGGCCTTTACTCGACCGCCGCGCCGCTCTTTAAAGATATTATCGGAGACAGGCCCGACGATATAGAAGCCAACGCGGGCCTGGGCAAAAGCTACGCCGAAACGGGTTTTCTGGCCAAAGCCAAGGATTATTATTCCAGGGCCGTCATACTCGGGGATTTTAAGGATTCGCGGCTTATGAAGGAATACGCCTGGTGGATGATAAAGAAGCGGGATTGGGGCGAGGCGGAGTTGATACTTTCCAAGGCGCTTGAGCTGGACGCCGGAGACGCCGGGGTTTACGCGGCGCTTTCAAGGATCTCCTCCGGCAAAGGCGATTATAAGTCCGCCGCCGCCCGGCTGTCGGCGGCCCTGGAGCGCAAGCCCGGAAACCGGAGCTTTGCCCTTGAACGCGCGCTTGTCCTGCTTATGGCGGGCGACGCCGCAGGCGCGGCGGGCGCGGCCTCCGATTTTTTAAAGGACGGGACGCAGGACCCTTTTGCCTCGCTGATAAAAGGGATGGCGCTGTATAAAAAAGGGGACCTGGCCGGGGCCAGGACCGCTCTGGCCCCGGCCGGAAAAGACGGCGGAACTTTTGTGGCCCGGATAGCCGGGGCCCTGCTGGCGGGAATGGATTCAGGATTGAAGATTCAAGATTGAAGATTGCTAGCCGAAGGGTTTTAGGGTCTTAGGGTTTTAGGGTGAAAAAATATTTTTACCCTTAACCCCTCAAACCCTTAACCCCTTAAGTCATTCGCAGCAAGTATTTTATGAAATTAGCGTTCTACAAGATGTCCGGCGCCGGGAACGATTTCGTCCTTTTGAGCGGCGGCGGTTTTTCCGGGCCGGAACTTAAACGGCTGGCCGTAAAACTGTGCGCCCCTAAAACGGCCATCGGCGCCGACGGGCTCCTTTACGTGAAAAAGATCTCAAAAACCGGGGCGGGCCTGAGATATTTTAATTCGGACGGCTCCGAGGCTTTCTGCGGCAACGGCTCGCGCTGCGCCGCCTGGTGGGCTTACGTTTCCGGGCTGGTCAAAGAGGAAAGATTCAGCCTCTGCACGATAAGGGGCGTTCTGCCGGTAGAGATAACCGCCCGCGAGACGGTGAAAATGCGCATGCCCGGGGTGTCCGCCGTCGAGTTGAATTACAGGGGACGATATCCGGCGCCGGTCAAAAAAGTGCATTTTCTGGATACCGGCGTGCCGCACGCGGTTATTCCGCTTAAAGATCTCGGTTCCGTCGATGTCGAACGCCTGGGCCGGCTGCTGCGCCATCACAAGGCTTTTGGCCCCGCCGGCGCCAATGTGAATTTTGTCAATTTAAAGGGCCGGGTCATGCATATCAGGACATATGAGCGCGGCGTGGAGGCTGAAACGCTGGCCTGCGGCACCGGAATAACCGCCGGCGCCATAACTCTCGGGATAGAAAAAGGCCTTAAGTGCCCGGTTGAGGTAATAGCCCGGAGCGGGGAGAAGTTCAAAGTCTGGTTTAAAGCGTGCCCCGCTGGTTCGGCGCATGATATCTATATCCAAGGTCCGGCGAAAATAGTGTTTGAAGGGGAGATCGAGATTTAAGTAGCTGGTATGCGAGTAGGCGGGTATGCTTTTCAGAGCTTACTAGCCTACTAGATAAAATGAACGAACCGACAGCCCCCGTAGTTATTGGTAAAATTAGTGGAAAGCTCCGCAAGGAGCCAGTCCACAATAAACGCGGGTTACTCCCTGCAAGGGAGCCTATCCGCAAATAACACGGAGGTGTCGGTTCA
>JAHJSU010000179.1 GCA_018829985.1 Elusimicrobiota bacterium
CGCCCCGGCTCACCTGCCCAGGACGTAATCGAAGATAAGCGGGGCCACTATGGTGGCGTCGCTCTCGATCACAAAGCGCGGCGTGTCCACCCCCAGTTTTCTCCAGGTTATCTTTTCGTTCGGAACAGCCCCGGAATAGGAGCCGAAGCTGGTTATGCTGTCGGAGATCTGGCAGAAATATTTCCACATCTTTACTTCCTTTCGCAGGTCGCACTCGATCATAGGCACCACGCAGATGGGAAAGTCGCCGGCTATGCCGCCGCCTATCTGGAAGAACCCGATGCCCGCAGCGGTTTTCACGCTGTTTTTTTGGTACCAGTCCGCCAGGTGCACCATGTATTCTATCCCGGTCCGGATCGTGCCCGGCTTCAGCTGTCCTTTTATGCATTTAGCCGCGTAAACATTTCCCAGGGTGGAATCTTCCCAGCCCGGCACGTAAATGGGCAGGTTCTTTTCGGCGGCGGCAAGAAGCCAGCTGTTTGCCGGATCTATCTGGTAATGCTTCTTTACGTCCCCGGCCAAAAGCAGGTCGTAAAAGAACTCGTGCGGGAACTTGCGGATCCCCGCCTTTTCGGCGTTTTTCCAGCGTTTAGCCAGATGCTCCTCCATATGACGCATCACATTCTGCGGTATGCAGGTATCCGTGACGCGGTTAAAGCCGCTCTCCATCAATTCGCGCTCCTGCTCGGGACTCAGGTCGCGGTAATGAGGCACCTGCTTATATTCCTTGTTGGCCACAAGGTTGAAGATATCCTCCTCAAGGTTCGCCCCCGTGCAGGAAACAGCGTGGATCTTGTCCTGGCGTATCATCTCCGCCAGGGTTATTCCAAGCTCGGCGGTGCTCATGGCTCCGGCCAGGGCCAGGAACATTTCTCCGCCGGTTTCGATGTGCGTTTTGTAAGCCGCGGCAGCGTTCTTCAGCGCCAGCGCGTTGAAATGGCGATAGTTGTTTTCTATAAACCGGCTTATATTTCCGTTAACTGAAGTGTGCGGCTTGCTCTTAACGGTTATGGTTTTAATCATATAAAAACCTCCTTTTGGCTGCCCCGTTAGGCTTTTTTGCCGAAACGGCTGTAAAGATCCCTCATCGTTGTGTAAAATCAACCAAGACCGCCGCTGTATCGGTCGTTTCTGTATTATGCCCTTTTATTGCCGGGGGGGTGTGTTTTTTCGCCGGATGCGGATCCGCGGCTATTGGGCGGCGGCGAAACAATGAACCGCCCTTATTTCCCAAAGGTCGGGCGATTCACCGGCCGGCCGGAGCGCTAGGTAGGGCTTACGGCCTTGGCGCCGGACATATTTTTCCGGGCTGCCGGCAACTGATTCACGTGCACCACCTTCGCCGGCGGGAAGCCGTTGAAGCAGGTGGACGAGGCGTGGCTGTAGGCCCCGATGTTCGTGCTGTAGAGGAGTTCTCCGAGCTCAAGGTCCGTAGGGAGCGTTTCCGACATCGAGATAACGTCAAGCGCGTCGCAGGTCGGGCCGAAGACGGCGCAGATCTGCTCGGGCCCCTTCCGGAACGACTTCAGATGGTAATGGCAGTGGTCGAAGATGATGCCGGAGTAGGTGTGGTAAACGCCGTCGTCTACGTAGTAACAGACCTTGCCGTCGCGCACCGCTTTGCCGTTGATCCTGACGACGGAGGCGCCGGCGGTCGCTATCATGAACCGCCCCGGTTCGGCCAGGATCTCTATCTCCTTGGGGAAAAGCCGGTCGAGCTCGGCGTTGATCCTGCCGGCAAGGACGCGGAAAGGCTTGACGGCTTTGTCATACGGCGCGGGGAAGCCGCCGCCGATATCCAGCAGGTTCATCTTCATGTAGCCGCGGTCCCGCGCGTCTTTAAAAATGTTCGCGGCGAGATTGATAGCCTGGACGTAGTTTTCAAAGTTGGTCGTCTGGCTGCCGACGTGAAAGCTCAAGCCCTCAACGGTGAAACCGGCCCTATCCGCGGCCAGGATCAGTTCCACCGCTTCCCCGGGGTCCGCCCCGAACTTGGAGGAAAGTTCCGCCATCGCGCCGGTATTGGGCACCTTGAGGCGCAGGGCCAGGCCCGCGTTGGGAGCGTATTCCTTCAGCTTTTTTATTTCCTCTAAATTATCGTAGGTTACCAGCGGCTTATAGGTGTCGAGCTGCGTCAGGGCCTCGATGGCCTTGATCGGATTGGCGTAGATGATCTTGTCCCAGATCCAAAGCTGGCGCTGCCCGGGCGGCATATGCTGGATGTTCTCGTGGACGATCGTGAACTCCGGCATGGAAGCCACGTCGAAGCTCGCGCCGGCGTCGTAAAGCGTCTTGACTATCTCCGGCAGGGGCTCGGCCTTTACCGCGTAATAGGCCTGCACCCGCGGCAGGTATTTCTTGAACGTGGCGTAATTGCGCCGGATCTCGTCGTGGTCCACTACGAAAAGGGGCGTTCCATGGCGCAACGCCAGATTATGCAGCTGCTTTGGTGTGATCATTATAGCCTCCTAAAGTTATCCGGTCTCATTCGGTGACAAGAAAATTCTTGAACTGCCAGGGGTCGCTTTTATCTATGGCGGGGTTATTGTAGCCTTTAAAGGCGTTGGCGTAATGCTTCAGCGGCGTCCAATCCGAAGGTTTGGAAATGAACTTCCCAAGATAGGGCCTGGAGACTTTCAGGATATATTCGTGCGGCAGCTCGTCCGGCACCAGGACGCCCCTGCGCGGATTCTCCGTCATCCACATGGCGGCGGCCGCCACAGAGACCGCGACCTGCATGGTCGTGGCGTTCTGATGCGGCACCAGCCGGCGCGACTCTTCGATGCTCAGGTCGCTGCCGGTCCACCAGGAATTATAGGCGTGCCCCATCAGCAGCGCGCCGAGGATGTCGGAACCCCCGGTTATCTCGTCGTTCATGATGCGCAGCTTCGGCTGAAGCTCGTAGTCGCGGGCCCGCAGCTCGATCAGCGAAAGCAGGGCCGCGTCGCTGGGGCAGTAGGCGTAGTGCACGGTCGGGCGGTAAACGGCCTTCCCGTTCTTCCAGACGGTCAGTTTGTCGGAAATCGTAAACGCCTCTCCGTGGCGGACCACCATCCCGCGGATGCAGTAGTCCGGCACCCACGAAGCCACCCAGGTGTTCATGCCCATCCGCGCCAGGCAGATCTGGTTGCGCGGGCCTTCTTTGTGCCCATAGGCCAGCGGCGGGAGCTCTTTTTCGTGAGTGCCCCAGCCCATTTCCGCGGTGGTGGTGCCCTCCTCGCGGAAACCCTCTATGCTCCAGGTGTTCACGAACTCGTTAACCTTCTTCGGCTTGTCGGAGATCTGCGTGTCGCGCTCGCTGACATGAATAACCTTAACGCCCAGCGCCATGGCAAGCCTGTTGAAAGCCCTGTCGCTTATAAGCTGCCGAAGTTCTTCGGCCTTGCGGCCCGCGGCTTTCTTATCGGAGAGCATGCGCCTGCCTATATCGATTAGCCCCTGCTTGGTGAAATGCGAGATAAGCCCCGGGTTCGCCCCGTGCTCAATGACCGCCGTGGGCCCCGGCTCCGGCCACTTGGCGATAAGGCGGCGCACGTCCATGTGCCGCCAATAGAGCGTGCGCTTGGCCGGGTGCATATCCGCCGCGCCGGCGTACGGGTCCCACTCCTCGGTGGAGGTGTTGATATAAAGCACGCCGCGGTCGTGGCACCACTCGAGCAGTTCGCAGCAGTCGATATTCCAGGCCAGGTCGATAAGCATGTCGCCCGCGGAAAGGTATTTGCCGAGCAGGGACCCGAGGTTCTTGCGCGTGACCCGGTCGCGGACGAAGCGCACGCCTTTGGCCGTCCATGGTTTCAGCGCTTTCCTGCGGTCCTCAAAATCCATGACCGTGACCTTTTTGGCGGGGATTTTCATCAGCTTCATCAGAATGGGCAGCGCGCACTGCGCCACCGCGCCATAGCCCACGAACAGCACTTTGTTATTAAATTCTTTCATTTGGACCGCCTTGGGAAAATTACCGAAAGACTATAATACAAAAAGTTATTAGAAAGTATCCAGCTTGTCGAATTCGGAGACCCGTTTTTTCACGAACAAGTGCTCCAAATCCCGGCTGTAGGCGAACAGGCCCTTGGGCCAGCCCATAGCCAGCTTTACGGCGGTCTCTATATCGTACTCCGAGGCCATTATTTCCGCGGCCAGGAGCTTCGCCTCTTCTATCATGGGCCTCAGGAGTTCGGCGAATATTTCCTCTTTAGGCGCTTTTCTCAGGCCCAGGTATTTGATGAAATTGGGAAGTATCGGGTTCTCGCCCACTATCCGCCCGTCTTCGTAAATATAAAAGCCTATGGTAGCCTTCCTGCCCACCTGGCCGTACTGCACCAGGCGCAGTTCCACGGCCGAGGGCGTCAGGCGTTCGGGCTTGCCCAGAAATTCATAGATATCCTGCGCGGCCTTATAATCAACGTCCAGGCCGATAAAATCCGCCATTTCGAACGGCCCGTAAGGCAGCTGCCCCCCCACTTCCTTGAAAGCCGTATCTATCTCGTGCGGAGAGCCCTTGCCGTCGCCAAGCAGCTTGAGGGCGCTTAACAGGAACGGCCGGGTAAGACGCTCCACTATCTGGCCGGGATTGTCCTTTACCAGGATCGGGGTCTTGCCTATCTTCCTGAGTATACTCATGACGGCGTCCATGAACCCGTCCCCGGTATGGTCAAGCCGCACCAGCTCCACCAGAGGATTGACGCGCACCGGCCTGACGAAATGCAAACCCACCGTCCGGTCTTTGGGCAGTTCGGTGTTTTCGATCAGCGTTTTAAGCGGCACAACGGCGCAGAAGGCCGCTATGACGCACTCAGGCTCCATGAACTCCGTGAGTTTTGAGAAGGCGTGCCTTCTCTCATCCATATCTTTGCCCTGGGTCTCTATGATGATATCCGCGCCCTTAAATTTGGAGAAGTCCTGGATGCCCTCCAGATTGGCCAGCAGGTTTTCTTTGCCGGCCTGCTGCAGGGACCAGCTGATCTTGGCCAGCGCGATGTTCAGGCTGTCCTTAAAATCGTCGTAAAGGCGCACCTGATAGCCGTTCTTGACGAATATCTCGGC
>JAHJSU010000018.1 GCA_018829985.1 Elusimicrobiota bacterium
ATGGCAGGCCCATGTTCTGGTATGTGGACAAAGATTCCATTTACAAGATAAACAGGCAGGCCAGCATTGAAGAGCAACTGAGGGAGGAACAGCCTCTTACACAGTTTGCCAGGGCCATGAAAGAACTTGGTGTTGAGGTAATAAACGCCGCCAGCCCCCAGGCTAAGGGCCGGGTGGAACGGGGATTCGGAACCCATCAGGACCGGCTGGTTAAAGAACTACGTCTGGCGGGCATTTCAAATATGGAAGACGGCAACATATTCCTGGCGGAGGTTTATGTCCCGAAGCATAATGCCCGCTTTGCGGTCGTCCCGGAAAACAACACCAATGCGCATAGGCCGTTGCTTAAAAGCCATTATCTTGAGGAAATATTGTCGCTGCGCACGGAAAGGACTGTGACCAATGATTACACAATCCGGAAAGACAATCAATTCTTTCAGCTTCTGGCGGATCAGCCCGTGCGCGTGAAACCTAAAGACAAGGTGCTCGTGGAAATGAGGCTGGATGGCTCAAGGCACATGCGGTTTAAAGAAGTGCATCTTGGTTTCAAAAGTATAGCGAAACCGCCGTACAGGCCGTTCTACGCCGGGAAGAAAGAGATTGGGAGCGCCGATGGGCCGATGAAACCAAACAAGCCCGCCAAGAATCACCCTTGGCGAAGATTTAATTTTGTAGCGCCAAAGGCGGTAGTGGTTCCTGCCGGTTTGCAGATAAAACGCGGTCTATCAACACTATCAACATAGCTAACAAAAAGAAAAAAGAAGCAAAAAAGAAAAACTACGACTATGACAGTTCTACTTTATCAGATACCATGACATTTCTACTTTCTTGCAACAGTCCAACAAGGTTTTCGGCAACGCTGCCGCCGCCCCGCCAATACAGCGCGGCGGGCAGGCGGGCGGGGGAAAAGCCAGGGGAAACGCGGGTGGCTTAGGTGAGTTTAGTCCCGCCAACACGACACGGCGGGCAGGCGGCCGGGGCGGGCCCCGCACTTTGGCCCTTTCAGAAAAAGTGCGGGGCGGGGGCGTCAATGAATAGCTGAAAAAATGTTGTACAGTGCTAATGTGGCGCCGTACAAGTTCTTAAGTGGTGCAGCGCACCGGCTAAGAAGCCAGGGGAAACGCGGTAAGCTGGGGGGAGTTCACTGGCCCGATAACCTTATAATTAATAATATAATGAAGGCGGCCGGGGAAGGGTCTGATGGTTTTAGGCGAAAATCTCCAAAAAGGTCAAAAAACATACAGGGGGGAGCTGGAATGCGGAGCATGATTTTCCAAAACGCCGTGCGGGGAAGCGTCGGCTTCGCTCTCAGCAGTGTTTACGCTCTCCTCGGGTGCCGATTCGATCCGGTTCCCCCGTTAGGGGGCTTTACAGGCCCGGCGGTCGGGTTCGTGCTGAACGGCATCGTAGGGGCATTCATCCTGAACTCCGGCGGGCGCGGGCGGACGGCGCGGGGCCGGGGAGCTTTGGGCTTCGGCCTGGGGTACCTGTTCCCCGCTTTACTGACGCCGCTCGCCCTCATGTCTTTTGCGGGCGCGAAGGGCGGGGATGGTATCCCGATCGCCATGTTCGGCCTGGGATTCGCGTTCGGCCTGGCGGGCGCCGTCGGAGCGCCGTTCGCCCTGGCGGGACGCGGCGGCGGCCCCGCCCGCTCCGCCCTGGCCGGCGCGGGCTCTTTCGGGCTGGGCGGAGTTATCGCGGGGATTTTCCTGGCGTCAGTCCCCATCAGCGGCTCCGTGTTTGGACTTGGCGGCGCGCAGTTCTCGTTTTTCGCCGCGGCCGCTTTGGCGGGGGCTGTCGGGGGAGGCCTGCTGGAGGCGTTTGCGGGAAGGCTTGAAGAACGCGCCGGCGACCGGGCGGAGGCCGGGCAATTCCCGGCCGGGCAAGGCGTCCCGAAGCGCCGGTTCCTCTCTTCCGCCGCGCAGCTTGCCGCCGGGATCGGCCTCGCGGCGCTCCTGGCCGCGGTGCCGGAATACCTGGGGTTGCAACGGATAAAAAACCTTCTTCCCGAGGGAGCCGACCCGAATCGGTCCCTGGAGAGCGAGAGCTGGCACGGCACGAGCGGGCCGACGAAAACCCTGCTGCATCAAGCCGCAATGGAAGGCGACCGCCGGGGCGCGGCCTACCTGATCGAGCACGGCGCGGATGTGAACCTGCGGCGCTCGGACGGCTGGACGCCCCTGCTCCTGGCGGTTTTCAACAAGCAGCAGAGAGTGGCGGAAGAACTGCTCGCGCGCGGCGCCGATGTCAACCTTGCGGCGGACGACGGGACCACGCCGCTTCTCATGGCGCTGACGTGGCATCCGAAACAAACCGGCCTGATCGAGCTGCTTTTGAACCGCGGCGCGGACAGCCACGCCCTGGGCGGACAGGGGGAAACGGCGCTGGAGCTGGCTGACCGGCTGGCACTCGGCGACCTGGTCCGCCGGTATTCTGGAAGCGCGGCGGCGGGCGGCGGCGGCAAGGCTTCAGCCGCTCCCGGGGCCGCCGCACCGGAGGACTATCGGACGATCAATAGCAAGAAATTCTCGGCGCAGGTGAAGGCTATGCCTCCCGGGGAGCGCAGAAAATACCTGGAAAGTCTCCGCGGCGAACCGGCGGTGGTATCGCTGGGGATAGCCGAGATCGATAAAAGTCCTTCGCGGGACGGAACCTACCGGGTCCATTCCATCAACTCCAACGGTGTAGAGCACTATGTGTACGGGGTTCCGGCGGAAACGGCCCGGAATCTGGAGGAGTATCAGCTCCTTCGCGTCCGGGGCCGCATCCGCGCGGTTTATTTCCCCGAGCGGGGCCTTCAGATCCACATGCAGCCCGGCGCGGAGATCGAATCGATGGGTTCAATGAGGTCCGAGGGTTTAAGGGGGCGGCCCGGTTTCTAGCGGAGCGTATTGAAGATCCGGGTCACGTCGTCCCGGAGCGCGCTGTCCCGGGTATAGGGGGTTCCCCCGGCGTCGTTGGCTATCCGCGCCAGGATGCGCTCGCCGTTCTTCATTTCGAAGATGGTCAAAGCGTGTATTTCATATATGCCGCTGGTGCGCCCCGCCGCCTCTCCGGGCGCGCGCTCCGTACAAATGACGGCTTTCCTTCCGTTGAGATCCTTTGATTCACAGGCTCGGCGGACCATCGGCCTGTTATCGTCTTTCAAATATTGTTCCGCGATTTCGTCCACTGTCGTTCTTTTGGTCAGTTTGATCCTTTTGCCGCTCAGGCTGAACTCAAGGACCCTGCCTAGCCGGTACATATAGAACCCGACCCGTTTACCCACCGTCCTGCAGTCCGCCGCGGAGGCCGTGTTCTGCCGGAGCGTAATATAATCGAAGTCGGGCCTCCGGGCGCCCGCCTGTTTCCCCTCTGAGCAGAGAAAATAACCGCCGGGATAACGGATCTCCAGGCCAAATGGTTCATTATGGTAGGTCTTCCAGGGTATGTTATCCGCGGGCACGGGCGAACACGCCGCGATAAGCGGGAGGACAAGGAACAATGAAGCGCGCTTCACGGCTTGGAGGCTGAATGCAGGCGGCATAATGCCCGTTGCCGTGGGGGTGAAAGCACGATTTCCGCCATACATACCGGCGGACCCCCGCCAATACAACACGGCGGGCACGGCGCCGTGCTGTTTTGCGCCAAACATTCCGGCGCATCCGCCGAGTTGTTTGGCGGAGGCGGGCAGCAGAACAGGCAGGGGCGGAAAAATCGGCCGAAATCTTTTGCGGAATATGGTCATCAAAGGTTATAATAACAAAAAGCACGGCCGGCGGCAGGCCTGTTGCCGCTCAATACCCGACCTATTATGAAAGTCGCCCTCATTAATCCGCCTATTTCGCTTATCCCTCACGATAAGATTTTAAACCCGAATCCGTGGTTTCCTCTGGGCCTGGGCTACATAGCCTCCTATCTCCGTCAGGGCGGGCATGATGTAAAAATCTTTGACCCTGACGCTGTGGGTATGTCATTGGATGCCATGTGGGATGAGCTTTCCGGCTTTAGTCCCGGCGCTGTAGGAGTTACTTCAACCACACTTTCGTTCATGTTGGCCAAGCGGCTGGTTTTGGAGGCCAAGCAGCGGCTGAATTGCCTTGTCCTGATGGGAGGGCCGCATGTCACCGCTTTGCCGCGGTCTACACTGCTGGGGACGCCGGGGCTGGACGCGGTGATACGGGCTGAGGGTGAAATCCCTATGCTGACCCTCGCTAACGAGTTCGACGCGCGCGGGAAGGTGGATTTTAACAGGATTCCCGGTGCGGCTTTCATGGAGGGCGCCCTGTACAGGGAAACGCCGCTTCCCGAACCTTTTTCAGACCTTGATGTTTTGCCTTACCCCGCCAGGGAGCTGCTTGACATGCGGCCATATGAACGCTGTCCCAATACATACAGCGAGGGAAAGATGGCGACTATTATTTCAAGCCGCGGCTGTCCGTCCCAATGTAACTTTTGCGCTAATACCTTTATCATGGGCCGCGGATTCCGTTCCCGCAGCCCGGAACATTTTGTGGCGGAGATGGAGCATCTGATCGCAAAATACGGCCTCAGGCATTTCTACATAGTAGACGACTGTTTCAGCATAGATGAGAACAGGGTGGCGGCGATTTGTGACCTGATAGTCAAAAGACGACTGCGCGTAACATGGCAGGCCGCCGGGCGCGTTAATACCCTGTTGAATGATTCCCTGATATTGAAAATGAAACAGGCAGGATGCGTCGATGTTCTGCTCGGTATCGAAACCGGCAGCCAACATATCCTTAATATTATGAAGAAGGGAACAACTCTTGCAATGGCGGAGGAATGTTGCGCCAAACTCCACAAGCACGGAATCTGCTGCTACAATTCTTTTATACTGGGGGCCGAGGGGGAAACCGTCTCCACGATCATTGCCACCTTTATTTTCGCCAAAAAGCTGGCCGCGATATTTTGTCTCTTCAATATCCTGATCCCTTTTCCCGGCACAGCGATCTTTGAAAAATATTACAAGGATTTTGACAGACCGGACACAGACTGGACCGATTGGGCGTCTTTGTTCCACAGACGCCCGTACCCCCCCAGACATACGACACTGTCATGGGGCGCCCAAAAGTGCTGGATGTGGACGGCCTCCCTTTTGTACTACCTGGAACCTTTTCAGATGCTGCGCATGCTGGTTTTCCAATTTAAATTGAGTCAGCGGCCCTAGGAGCCTGTGACATAAGCAATTTCGGCTGCAACCGCCCCTCCGGTTTTTGCCGGAACCGCGCGTTAAAGGTATAATAACAAAAAACCGGCGGGGGAGACAGTCCAACAAGGTTTTCGGCAACGCTGCCGCCGCCCCGCCAATACAGCGCGGCGGGCAGGCGGGCGGGGGAAAAGCCGGGGGAAACGCGGGGTGGCTTAGGTGAGTTCAGTCGGCCGGTGCGGGGGCGTCAATGAAGTCGTACCTGCCTACCGGCAGGTAAGTCCGCCGCCGGGTCCGCCCGCCAGCACGGCGGGCACCCGCTGAAATAGCGGGCGCAGCCGTCATCGGGCGTCTGCCTGCCGGTAGGCAGGGGCCGTTCGCTTGGTGAGAGTATTTACAGGCTATTTCCTGGGGAACAGACAGAAACCGGGAAAAATTTTATGTTCTGACTTCTGATTTCTGACATCTGACTTCTACAATTTCACAAATTATAACTTATTTTAGACGGTTTTTGTCAACAATCACTAAAAACTGTCACTAAAAACCCTCAAAAAGCGTGAAAAAGCGCGTTATATAATATATATAATAATACAGCTGATTTCCTGCCATTTTAGATAATTTCAAAAAAAGACTAAATCTCCAAATAAAAGCAGCTAAATGAACTGTTTTAACCCGAAAGCTACAATTGGCCAATGGCCGACAAACGGCCGATTTTCGGATCCCCGTCCGGTTTTAAACCCAGCTACGCCGGATCCTTAAATGACCGGCGATGCCTGGATTGACAGGCGGAGGAATTTTCCGGGTTTATGGTTCCGAATCGCTCCGGGTAAACCCCGGAGGGAGCTGGAAAAAATGTTTGATAAGGTTTTCCGGATTTGATATAATAAATATGTTGTCGGAGATTAAAGTGCCTGTAAGAGATGTGAAGGCAGGCAGTCTTGATGTCTTAAAATTCAAAGTCCCGCAAAAAAACCGCAGTTTCTCCGACGAAGAAATAACAGTTGACAAGTTCCGGAAGTTTTTGATACTATAATCTTATAGCCGCAAATAAAAAACGCGGCAAGCCAAATTACCCGTACCTGTCAGTGCTAAGATAACAGGAAAGGGTTTGCTCTCTATAAAAATTATGTATGAATGGGCACCCTGAACGTATAAACTTCAGCGGATAGCGGATAGCGTATAGAGGCTAGTCACTAACCCCTAGACGCTCGACCCTAGACGCTGCTGTTAATATGGGATGATTAATCTGTAAAATCCAATTGGGTGTGATAACTTTGCAAGATAGTAATCAACACGCAAACGATAATAAGAGCTAATTAGAACTTCTCCGTAAATGCTAATAGTTAATAGCGATGTCTGCTATTAGCTGTTACGGATTTTAATGGAGAGTTTGATCCTGGCTCAGAGTTAACGCTGGCGGCGTGCCTAACACATGCAAGTCGAGCGAAGCTTTCAGTTCGTATCGAGAGCTTAGCGGCAGACGGGTGAGTAACACGTAAACAACCTGCCCTCAAAAGGGGGATAACCTGACGAAAGTCGGACTAATACCCCGTATAATCCTCTAGAAGCATTTTTAGGGGATGAAAGGCCCGCAAGGGTCGATTGAGGAGGGGTTTGCGGCCTATCAGCTAGTTGGCGGTGTAACGGACCACCAAGGCTATGACGGGTAGCCGATCTAAAAGGATGACCGGCCACAAGGGCACTGAGACACGGGCCCTACTCCTACGGGAGGCAGCAGTGGGGAATTTTGGACAATGGGCGAAAGCCTGATCCAGCGACGCCGCGTGGAGGACGAAGGTCTTCGGATTGTAAACTCCTTTTGCAGGGGACGAAAGCCCGCAAGGGTTTGACGGTACCCTGCGAATAAGCCACGGCTAACTACGTGCCAGCAGCCGCGGTAATACGTAGGTGGCGAGCGTTACTCGGAATTACTAGGCGTAAAGCGTGTGTAGGCGGGAACTTAAGTCTGTCGTGAAAGCTCAGGGCTCAACCCTGAAAGGCCGGCAGAAACTGGGTTTCTTGAGTACGGTAGGGGAGATTGGAATTCCAGGTGTAGCGGTGAAATGCGTAGATATCTGGAAGAACGCCAAAGGCGAAGGCAGATCTCTGGGCCGGCACTGACGCTGAGACACGAAAGCTAGGGGAGCAAACAGGATTAGATACCCTGGTAGTCCTAGCCGTAAACGATGTAGACCAGGTGTGGGAGGTATCGACCCCTCCCGTGCCGACGCTAACGCATTAAGTCTACCGCCTGGGGAGTACGGCCGCAAGGTTAAAACTCAAAGGAATTGACGGGGGCCCGCACAAGCGGTGGATCATGTGGTTCAATTCGACGCTACGCGAAGAACCTTACCTGGGCTCGAACGACCGGTAGTAGCCTGAATGAAAGTTTAGGCGATCCGCAAGGAAGCCGGCCGAGGTGCTGCATGGTTGTCGTCAGCTCGTGTCGTGAGATGTTGGGTTAAGTCCCGCAACGAGCGCAACCCCTGTCCTGTGTTGCTACTCCGCAAGGAGAGGACTCTCAGGAGACTGCCGTGGATAACACGGAGGAAGGTGGGGACGACGTCAAATCATCATGGCCTTTATGTCCAGGGCTACACACGTGATACAATGGCATAGACAGAGGGCAGCAAGACAGCAATGTGGAGCCAATCCCTAAACTGTGCCTTAGTTCAGATCGTGGGCTGCAATTCGCCCACGTGAAGCTGGAATCGCTAGTAATCGCAGATCAGCAGGCTGCGGTGAATACGTTCCCGGGCCTTGTACACACCGCCCGTCACACCACGAAAGTCAGCTGCAACAGAAGTGTCCGCAATACCGCGGATTCCAAGTTGTGGCTGGTGATTGGGGTGAAGTCGTAACAAGGTAGCCGTACGAGAACGTGCGGCTGGATCACCTCCTTAAATAATTCTTCTCACGAAGCAATTATAGGTCGGTAATCAACCAAACGACGGTAATCAGTGAATCAGTAATCGGTAACCGGTAAAAACCGGGGACTGGTTACCGGTAACCGGTTACTGCGGTTATTCAGGGTGGCCACTCATACATAAGTTCGGGCTCACCCCGTTAGAAATTTAACGGGACTGAGCTCTAGCCAATAGCTTTGAAATAGACCTTCCAGGCGCTGTTCTTTATAAAAGTAATGTCTGCGGCTTATTTCTAACGGGGCTCATAGCTCAGCTGGTTAGAGCGCACGCTTGATAAGCGTGAGGTCGATGGTTCAATTCCATCTGGGCCCATCGCTCTGGTAGCCAGTAACCGGGCCTGTAGCTCAGCTGGGAGAGCGCCTGCTTTGCAAGCAGGAGGTCAGCGGTTCGATCCCGCTCAGGTCCAAAGATTAAGGTGGCCGATACCGAAGCAAGAGATTTAGGTGAGGATATAAGCATGGCTAACAGCTGTTATGTGGCGGGAAAAAACTCACGGTTTAAAGTTCAGGGTGCGGCGCCGGCAGGATTCTGGGATGGGCTGTGGCATGGCCTGATAGCGGTTATAACGTTCATCGTAAGTCTTTTTAATGAGAATGTTTCGGTGTATGAAACGCATAATAAAGGGAAACTGTATGAATTCGGTTTCCTGTTAGGTGTGGGTGTGTTTTCAGCTAAGGTCGGCTCCCATATACACTTGCATTAGGGAGTTCAGGTTTCCTCGGCCAGTTCGGGTCATTTGCGATCGTTCGTCTTGTTCGCAACCAACAAATTTGCGGTTCTTTGAAAATTAATGCGCGATTCATTAATCAGCTGCGTCCCGTAAATCTCCTTAACGGCAGTGGGGACAGGCTGAGAATCAACCAGGCGTCTTATATCAAGTAGCATATATATAAGCGAATTAGTATATTGGAATTACTTACGATGATCATTAGACCTTATAGGATTTAGAAATAAGGTCAAGCTACAAGGGTATATGGTGGATGCCTTGGCGCCAGAAGTCGATGAAGGACGTGATAAGCTGCGATAAGCCCGGGGGAGGAGCAAATATCTTTTGATCCCGGGATTTCCGAATCGGGAAACCGTTCGGGGTAAAACCCCGAAATCTCTGCGTAAAGTGGTCGCCGTCAGGCGATTAGATAGCGCATTGAAGACAACCCAGGGAAGTGAAACATCTCAGTACCTGGAGGAAAAGAAATCAACGAGATTCCCTTAGTAGTGGCGAGCGAACGGGGAACAGCCTAAACCGCGTGGATTTATTCACGCGGGGTTGCAGGACCTGTCCGGTGCAGAACCGTAGAGTTACAAACCGTCAGTTAGCCGAATGTTTCTGGAAAGAACGACCATAGCGGGTGATAGTCCCGTAGGCGAAAACAAAGCGGCTCTAGACAGGCACCTAAGTACTGCCGGGCACGTGCAATCCGGTAGGAATCCGGGGAGACCACTCTCCAAGGCTAAATACTCTCTGGCGACCGATAGTGAACAAGTACCGCGAGGGAAAGGCGAAAAGAACCCGTGACCGGGAGTGAAATAGAACCTGAAACCGTATATCTACAAGCTGTCATAGAGCTATGCCTAGGCCGCAAGGCCATGGAATGCTCGATGGCGTGCCTGTTGAAGAATGATCCAGCGAGTTAATGGTGCGAGCGAGGTTAAGCGGGCTGTAAACCGCGGAGCCGCAGCGAAAGCAAGTCTGAATAGGGCGATTAGTTCGTATTATTAGACTCGAAGCCAAGTGATCTAACCCTGGCCAGGGTGAAGTTACCTTAACCGGTAATGGAGGCCCGAAGTGTCTAACGTTGAAAAGTTATTACATGAGCTGGGGTTAGGGGTGAAAGGCCAATCGAACTTGGTGATAGCTAGTTCTCCCCGAAATAGCTATAGGGCTAGCGTCGTGTGTTAACCCGCGGGGGTAGAGCACTGAATGATGTAGGCTGAGCGACCCTCGGTCCGAATTCAATCAAACTCCGAATACCGCGGCGAATTACACGGCAGTCAGTTCATGAGGGAAAAGCTTCATGTGCAAGAGAGAAACAACTCAGACCGCCGATCTAGGTCCCAAAGTTTATGCTAAGTGGCAAAGGATGTGGGTTTACTTAAACAGCTAGGAGGTTGGCTTAGAAGCAGCCATCCTTTGAAGAGTGCGTAACAGCTCACTAGTCTAGCGAACCCGCGCCGAAAATGACACGGGGCTAAGCATAACACCGCAATCGCGGATTTACAGGGGCGAAGGTCCCTGTAAGTGGTAGGGGAGCGTTCTTATCGCAGCGAAGGCGTACCGTAAGGAGCGCTGGAGCGTTAAGAAGCGAGGATGCTGGAATAAGTAGCGATAAACAAGGTGAGAATCCTTGTCGCCGTAAGCCTAAGGTTTCCTTGAGCAACGTTCGTCGGCTCAGGGTCAGTCGGGCCTAAGTCGAGGCCGAAAGGCGTAGATGAAGGACATCCGGTTAATATTCCGGAACTGCAGTAGACGCGTCATCACTCAAGAAGGGACGCAGAAGGGTAAGCCATCCCGGTAAAGGTTGTCCGGGTCTAAAGCTGGAGGTGTGGGCTCGCAGGAAAATCCACGAGCTCGTTAAGCTGAAAGCTGAATGCGACTGCCGGGAAACCGGCGGGAAGTGGTCCAACCACGCTGCCAAGAAAAACTTCGTGGGGAGTTTCTGCTGCAACCGTACCGTAATCCGACACAGGTAGGCGAGTTGAGTATACTAAGGCGCGCGAGATAACCTTCGTTAAGGAACTAGGCAAACTAACTCCGTAACTTCGGAAAAAGGAGTGCCCCGGTAATGGCGTGGGATTAAAAGACCACGACGTGAAAGGGCCGCAGTGAAAGGGGGATCGTGACTGTTTAACAAAAACTTAGGGCTCTGCTGAAATCGCAAGATGACGTATAGGGCCTGATGCCTGCCCGGTGCTGGAAGGTCAAGGGGAGGGGTTAGCCGCAAGGCGAAGCTTCGAACTTAAGCCCCAGTAAACGGCGGCGGTAACTATAACCGTCCTAAGGTAGCGAAATTCCTTGTCGGGTAAGTTCCGACCTGCACGAATGGCATAACAAAGATCCCGCTGTCTCAACGAAGGGCTCGGCGAAATTGTGGTGCTGGTGAAGACGCCAGCTGCGCGCACCTAGACGAAAAGACCCCGTGGAGCTTTACTGTATCTTGACATTGATTTATGGTTTCAAATGCGTAGGATAGGTGGGAGCCTGTGAAGTCAGGGTTTTGGCCCTGGCAGAGGCAACGGTGAAATACCACTCTTTTGAAATTGTAAATCTAACCTCGAGCCGTAATCCGGCAGAGGGACAGTGTCAGGTGGGCAGTTTGACTGGGGCGGTCGCCTCCTAAAGAGTAACGGAGGCGTACCAAGGTTCCCTCAGGGCGAATAGCAATCGCCTGTCGAGCGCAATGGTAGAAGGGAGCTTGATTGCGAGGCCGACGGGCCGAGCAGGTACGAAAGTAGGTCATAGTGATCCGGTGGTACCTCGTGGGAGGGCCATCGCTCAACGGATAAAAGCTACCCCGGGGATAACAGGCTGATCGGGTCCAAGAGTCCACATCGACGACCCGGTTTGGCACCTCGATGTCGGCTCATCGCATCCTCCCGCTGAAGCAGGTGGGAAGGGTTGGGCTGTTCGCCCATTAAAGCGGTACGTGAGCTGGGTTCAGTACGTCGTGAGACAGTACGGTCTCTATCTGGTGTGCGCGAAGGAAACTTGAGAGGAGCTGTCCACAGTACGAGAGGACCTGGATGGACGAACCTCCCGTATCCCAGTTGTCCTGCCAAGGGCATAAGCTGGATAGCGGTGTTCGGTAGGGATAAACGCTGAAAGCATCTAAGCGTGAAACCCGCCTCAAGATAAGGTTTCCCTTCCGCCATAAGGCGGACTGAAGGCCCCCGGAAGACTACCGGGTTGATAGGCCAGGTGTGTAAGCATGGCAACATGTTAAGCTTACTGGTACTAATCGGCCGTGAGGCTTGGCCTTATTTTTTGATCCTATAAGAGATCATCACAATATACTAATTCAGCGCCTGGTTGATAAAACAGCGTATAGCGGATAGAGGATAGAGGTTAGTGGTTGGTTTAAGGAATATTCCTAAGCCCCTAGCCTCTCGCCCCTTACCCCTATACGCTCTTCGTGCGATTTATTGGACCGGTGGTTATTCCGGAGAGGTAACACCCGTTCCCATTCCGAACACGGCAGTGAAGGGCTCCAGGGCCGATGGTACTAACACCCAACCCGGTGTTGGGAGAGTAGGTCGCCGCCGGTCTTATAAATCGCATGAGGTTTTTTAGAATCGCGCATGTTTTCAAACTAAAGTAATTGAGTGATTTAGAGATTAAGTGATAGAGGTGGCCGAAAGTGAGTGATTGAGTAATTAAGTGATTTAGTGAGCAAGTTAGCCGATTAAGGAAGAATTCGGAAGATGCAGAAACTGAATCTCTTAATTACTTAATTACTTAATCATTGAATCACTGAATCTCTAGTCTTATGAAACTCACCAAAAATGACAAGATCGAGCTCGCGAAGAAGCTCGGCGATGAATTCAAGGCGAAGGACGTGTTTTTCGCTTCGTTCCAGGGCCTTAAGTTCAAGGACATAAACAACCTGAAGAACAACCTGCGTCCCGCAAAATCCAAATTTAAAGTAATGCGGAACACCGTCGTTTCTCACGCCATTTCGAACGCGGCCCTTAAGTCCGATGACGACAAAGTGGCCAAGGGGCCGACCGCGGTCATCACTGTGGACAGCGCCGACGACATCGCCAAAGCCGCCAGGGCGCTGCTTGCTTTCGCCAGGGAAAAGCCCGCTTTGAAGATAAAAGGCGGGTTTGCTTTCAGTAAATGGCTTACCCCCCAAGATTTGGAAAAACTTTCTAAGATCGGTTCCAGGGCCGAACTGCTCGCGCAACTGGCAGGGGTGCTTTACTCCAACCTCGCGCAGATCCGGTGGGTCCTGGAAGCTCCGGCCATGAACCTCGTTTACGCGCTTGAAGCCGTAAAAGAAAAGGCCGCTCGAAAGGCATAGCCCCTGTTGCGGCACTGCCATAGGCTAGAAAGCAAAAGAATCAAAATAGCGCGAATTCCATCCGGAATTCGCAATGCAAAGTGTAAATTGCAAAGTGTGAAATTCAAGATGTAAGCAGATTTTTCATTTTGCATTTTTCAATTTCAGTAAATCCTGATAGCCCCCGGCAGTTTCGGGGTTAAACCGTTGACGGCAGCGTATAGCGGATAGGGAATAGCGAATAGAGTTTTTCACTAGACGCTCGCCCCTATTCTCTAGACGCTAACCTAAGCGGGCTATTCATGACTACAAGGAGAAACATACCATGGCAGACAAACTCGGCAAAGACCAGATAGTAGAAGCCATTTCCACGCTCACCGTGATGGAACTGGCCGACCTCGTGAAAGGCATCGAAGATAAGTTCGGCGTAAAAGCGGCTCCCGCGATGGGCGTCGCCGTAGCCGCGGCCCCGGCCGCCGCCGCTCCCGTTGAGGAGCAGACAGAATTTAACGTCGTTCTTAAAGGTATAACCGACCCCGCTAAAAAAATCAGCGTCATAAAAGTCGTCAGGGAACTGACCGGCCTCGGCCTGAAGGAGTCCAAGGACCTCGTTGAAGGGGCCCCGAAAACCGTGAAAGAAAACGTGGACAAGAAAGCGGCCGAAGAAATGAAGAAGAAGCTTGTGGACGCCGGCGGCGATGTGGAACTGAAATAACCTGGAAACATTGGCCGTTTGAGGCACACCGTGCTTGATACGGCGCTTTCGCAAGAATTGAGTGAACGGATATTAAGAGACCGGAATATCAGGTCCGGCGAAGGAGAAATTCCTTAAGGACCTGGGCGACTGGTTACTTGATGTCTGAACCTTAGGCGGACGCCGTCTAATCGGAAACTGCGATAATAACAGGCTTAATTAAAACCGGAGAGTAACACGCGGATTTACCCGGTCCCCCCCAAGTTTTAGGGGACCGGGTCGTCCGCTTTCCGTAATTGTATGGGCATCTTCAAAAAGTCGAAAGTAATAAGTAAGTCGAGGGTGGAGCGAAGCGACACAATTCAACTGTATCCAACAGGTGGAGAGTCTGAAGTCTAAAGTAACGGCTTAAAATCTCTACACTCTTAGACTCTAGACTTTCGACTCTGAACTCTGGTCCAAAGAGGTTACGATGAAACAACTTAACTTCTCAAGCATCTCACAAATCCTCAAAGTGCCGGACCTGCTGGACATGCAGAAGCAGTCCTTCGACTGGTTCCTGCAGCTAGAGACTCCGCCCGACGCGAGGAAGATCCAGGGCCTCCAGGCCTCCTTCGTGGACGTGTTCCCGATAGAATCGGCCGACGGGAACATGGTGCTGGATTTCCTGAAATACGAACTGGGCACCCCAAAATACCACAGCCCGGAAGAGGCGCTGGTGCGCGGCGGCAGCTACTCCGCTCCGCTGAAAGCCTATCTTTCCTTAAGCCTCAAGCAGGAGAGCGGCAAGCTCAAGCATATCATAGACCAGGACGTGACGTTCTGCGATCTGCCCATCATGACCGACACCGGCTCCTTCATCTTCAACGGCGCCGAGCGTATCGTGGTCAGCCAGCTGCACCGCTCGCCGGGCATCATTTTCGAGGACGACGACGAGAAAAAACAGTCGGTGCTGGGACGCGCCCTTTATTACGCCCGCATCATACCTTACCGCGGCGCCTGGGTGGAATTCGAATACGACCTGGACAACGTGCTGTGGGTCAGGCTGGACAGGAAGAAAAAGATCCTCGCCACGACTTTCCTGAAAGCGTCGGGCCTTGAGACGAACGCCGAGATCCTCCAGCTCTTCTATACCGCCGTGGAAGTTTCCGTCAACCCCGGCAATTCCGCCAATATCATCGGGCACTATGCCATAGAAGACGTCGTCGACACAAAGACCGGCGAAGTCATCTGGAACCTGGAAGAAAAAGCCGCCCAGGCCATAGACGAAAAGACTTTCAAGATCATAAGCGAAAGAAAGATCTCCAAGGTCCGGCTGATCAAGGGCAGCCCCAAAGACGACAATCCGGGCATCATACTTTCGCTGGAAGGCAAGAATCAGCCTAAAAACGCCTCGGATGCCAGATACGAGATCTATAAGAAGATGCGCGGCCAGGACTTCATCGTCAAACAGCAGGCCGACGAATACCTGGACAACATCCTGTTCAAGAGCCTCAGGCGCTATGACTTTTCCATAGTCGGCCGCTACAAGGCGCAGAGAAAACTTACTCCGCTCTACGAGGAACTGGCCGGAACCGACAAGCGGTTCAAGGTCCCCGCCGACAACAAGCGGAACATCTGCCTTGAGGACATCATCGTCACGATAAAGTACCTGATGGCGAGGAACTCCGGCGCGCCCGGCTTTGACTACAAGGGCCAGAAATTCGAATATAAAGCGGATGACATAGACCACCTGGGCAACCGCCGCGTAAGAAGCATAGGCGAGCTGCTGGAAAATCAGATAAGAGTCGCTTTGGTGCAGATCTCCCGGAACGTCAGGGACCGCATGAACAAGGAAGACAAAACCATAACGCCCCGGACCCTGGTGAACGCCGCTCCCGTGGTGGCCATCATGAGGAAGTTCTTCGGCACCAGCCAGCTGTCGCAGTTCATGGACCAGATCAATCCGCTGGCCGAGCTGACCCACAAGCGCCGCCTCTCGGCGCTGGGCCCGGGCGGCCTGAACAGGAAGCGGGCGGGCTTTGAGGTCCGCGACGTGCACTATACCCATTACGGCCGCGTCTGCCCCATTGAAACGCCCGAAGGCCCGAACATCGGCCTGATAGTTTCCCTGGCGGCTTATGCCAAGGTCAACCGGTACGGCCTTATTGAAACGCCTTACAGGAAAGTCTCGGCGAAAAAAATAACCGACGAGGTGGAGTACCTGACCGCCTTTCTTGAGGACGATATTTTCGTGGCGCAGGCCAATACGCCTATTGAGAACGATAAACTGGCCATAGACCAGGTTTACGGCCGCTTTAAAGACGACTATGTGTTCATCGACTCGACCGACGTCAACTACATGGACGTGTCCCCGATGCAGGTCGTATCCATCTCGGCCGCCTGCGTGCCGTTCCTGGAACACGACGACGCCAACCGCGCCCTGATGGGCTCCAACATGATGCGCCAGGCGGTGCCGCTGCTCGTGACCGAGCAGCCGCTGGTCGCAACCGGCATGGAGCCGGCCATAGCCAAGGACTCCAGGGCCTGCGTCAGCGCCCGCACTTCCGGCAAAGTCCTGTATGCGTCGGCGGAGATGATCTCCATTAAGCCGGACAACTCAAAAGAGCCGGATATCTACCACCTGATAAAATACAGAAGGTCCAACCAGGACACCTGCATCAACCAGAGGCCGACGGTCCGCAGCGGCGACTCTGTGAAAAAGGGCGACATCATAGCCGACGGCCCCGCGACCGCGCAGGGCCAGCTGGCCCTGGGCAAGAACCTGCTGGTGGCGTTCATGAGCTGGGAGGGTTTCAACTACGAAGACGCCATCCTGGTCTCGGAGAAGCTGGTTGAGGAAGACGTCCTGACCTCGATCTTCATCGAGGAATTCGAAGTGGAAGCCCGCGACACAAAACTCGGCCCCGAAGAAATAACCCGCGACATACCGAACGTCGGTTCCGACGCCCTTGAGCATATCGACTCCGAAGGCGTGGTGGTCCCTTCGACCATGGTCCGCCAGGGCGATATCCTGGTCTGCAAAGTTTCTCCGAAAGGCGAACAGCAGTTCTCCCCGGAAGAGCGGCTCCTTAAGGTCATCTTCGGCAAAAAGGCCGAGGACGTGACCGATACCTCGCTCAGAGTGCCGCCGGGCGTTTACGGCAAGATCATGGGTACGCGTATTTTCGTCAGGAGAGAGAAGCTTTCGAAACCCGAAGAAAAGAAGCGCGTGGACGAGATAAACACCGACATGCACGCCGGCCTCGAAGCGCTCAAAAACTTCCGGAAAGAGGCCCTTAAAGACGAAAAGAAAGGCTCCGACGTGGAAGAATTTTACAGGCTGATGGAGAAAAAGATCAAGGATAAATACGCCAGGGAAAAAGAGCTGCTGAAGCAGACGGGCGAGTTGCCCGTTACGGTCAACAAGGTCGTCAAGGTTTACATAGCCTTAAAGAGAAGGCTGCAGGTCGGCGACAAACTCTCCGGCCGCCACGGCAATAAAGGCGTGGTCGCGCGCATCATGCCCAAAGAGGATATGCCGTATCTGCCCGACGGTACGCCGGTCGACATAGTGCTGTCGCCGCTGGGCGTTCCGTCGCGCATGAACATAGGACAGATACTTGAAACCATGATAGGCTGGGCGGCCAAACACATAGATACGCAGATGATCTGCCCGGTGTTCGACAGCGCCTCCGAGGATAACGAGGGCTTCTGGAAATACTGGGATAAGAAGAAAAAGAAGCGCGGCGAGGTCACGGTCGACGACGTCATTAAGGACATCCAGACGCATCCCGGCGCCGTAAAACCCGGCGTCGTCCAGATGGTGCAGCTTGCGAAAGATCAGCTCAAAAACAAGGGCGTCCCGGAGGAATACCTCCCGGACGATTACTGCCGCATCACGCTTTACGACGGCAGGACCGGCGAGCAGTTCCACGAGAAAGTGACGATAGGCTATATGTATATCCTTAAGCTTATCCACCTGGTGGAAGACAAAGTGCACGCCCGTTCCACGGGCCCTTACAGCCTTATAACCCGGCAGCCGCTCGGCGGCAAGGCCCTGTTCGGCGGCCAGCGATTCGGCGAAATGGAAGTCTGGGCGCTTGAGGGTTACGGCGCGGCCTACACCCTGCAGGAAATGCTTACCGTCAAATCCGACGACTTCGCCGGCCGCACCAAGATGTACGAGGCCATAATCAAAGGCGATTTCCCGCCCCAGCCCGGCGTGCCTGAATCGTTCAAGGTGCTTGTGAAGGAGCTGCAGGCGCTGGCCCTTGACGTGGACCTGATCAAGGCCGAGGAAGAATCGGCCCGCGTGGAAGTCGCCAGGGAAAAGGCCAAAAAGAAAACGGCCGCCAAGGCGGCAAGCTGAATAGGGTATAGCGTATAGAGGCGAGCGTATAGGGTTAAGGAATACCTTCCCTAGCCCCTAACCTCTAGCCCCTAGCCCCTTGTTACTATCTTCAGGAGAACACAGACTATGGACCAGCAAATCACCTCGGAAGCCAGAAGCTTTTTCGGTTTAGCCAAGACCTCCAAGAAACGCAAAGAAATCAATTATTCGGACTTCGACGGGATGAAGATAGGCATCGCAAGCCCGGCTAAGATAAAAGTCTGGTCCTTCGGCGAAGTGAAAAAACCCGAGACGATAAATTACCGCACCTTAAAACCGGAGCGCGACGGCCTGCTCTGCGAGCGCATCTTCGGCCCCTCGAAGGATTACGAGTGCGCCTGCGGCAAGTACCGCTGGGTGAAATTCAAGGGCGTGGTCTGCGACCGCTGCGGAGTGGAAGTGACCGAAGCCAAAGTGCGCCGGGAGCGCATGGGGCACATAGACCTGGCGGCCCCGGTCGCCCATATCTGGTTTTTGCGGAAGAGCCCGTCCAGGATCGGCATCATCCTGGACATGAAGCCTTCCGACCTTGAAAAGGTCGTTTACTACGCGGCCTACGTGGTGCTTGAAGACACCAAGGACACCGTTACCGGCAGGGTGGAATACCCGATCGGGGAAGTCCTGACCGAGACACAGCTTAACGAGACCAAAAAGAAATTTCCGAAGATAAAAGTGGGCATCGGCGCCGGCGCCATCAAGGACCTGCTTGAGCGCATTGACCTCAAGAAAGAGATAGACGCCATCCAGAACGAACTTGCCAACGCCAAAGCCGACATGGACCGCTCAAAGCTTATCAAGCGCCTCAAGATACTTGAAGGGTTCCTTAAGAGCGCCAACCGCCCGGAATGGATGATCATGACCATCCTGCCCGTGCTGCCGCCCGATTTGCGGCCCCTCGTCCCCCTGGAAGGCGGCCGCTTCGCCACCTCCGATCTGAATGACCTTTATAGAAGAATTATTAATCGGAACAACCGCTTGAAACATATCGAGGCTTTAAGGGCCCCGCAGGTGATGATCTATAACGAAAAGCGCCTGCTCCAGGAAGCCGTGGACGCGCTGATAGAGAACGGCGCGCGCGGCAAAGTGGTGCTCGGCGCCGCCAACCGGCCTTTGAAATCCATCTCGGATATCCTGAAAGGCAAGCAGGGGCGTTTCAGGCAGAACCTGCTGGGCAAAAGAGTGGACTATTCGGGCCGCTCCGTTATAGTCGTCGGGCCGAACCTTAAGCTTCACCAGTGCGGCCTTCCCAAGGAGATGGCGCTTGAGCTTTTCAAACCTTTCGTGCTGGCCGAACTGATAAAGAAAGATAATATAACCCTTAAGGTGGCCAAGAGAAAGATGGAGCACGCGGACAACGAAATCTGGGATATCCTGGAGCGGGTGACCAAAAAACACCCCATCATGCTTAACCGCGCTCCGACGCTCCACCGGCTCGGCATCCAGGCTTTCGAGCCGGTGCTCATAGAGGGCCTCGCCATACAGCTGCATCCGCTGACCTGCGCCGCCTTCAACGCCGACTTCGACGGCGACCAGATGGCCGTGCACGTGCCCATCTCGCAGGAAGCGCAGATGGAAACCCGCATGCTGATGATGACCACCAATAACATCCTGTCGCCCGCCTCAGGCAGGCCTATAGCCAACCCCTCGCACGACATGGTGCTGGGCGTAAATTACCTTACCAAAGTCAAGGCGGGCGAAAAAGGCGAAGGTAAAGTTTTCGGCGACAAGGAAGAAGCCCTTACCGCCTACCAGCACGGCAAGGTGGACCTGCACGCGCGCATAAAAGTGCGCGGTCTCAACGACCTCTCAGAGAGCGCGGATAAAAACGCGGAACCCAGGGACTGGAAAGATTATTCCACGGTGGGCCGGCTTATATTCATGGATATCCTGCCCAAAAAGACCGATCCCAAGAAATACAACAGGGTTATAGGCAAAAAGGACCTCTCCCAGCTGGTCTATGAAAGTTTCAAGAACCCGGAAATAGGCCATCACGAGACGGTCATTCTTCTTGACAAACTGATGAACATGGGTTTTCATTACGCCACCGTCTCGGGCTTAAGCATCTCGCTTAACGACATGTCTATCCCGACCAAAAAGGCCGAGCGCATAGAGAAGGCGCAGAAGCAGGTCAGGGAGATAGAAGGCCAGGCCAAGGACGGCATCATCACCGAGAACGAACGCTACAACAAGATCATAGACATCTGGACGCATGTCGGCGACAAGGTCGCGGACGAGATGTTCGAAGAGATGCAGAAGCAGGAAAGCAGGGTTTACAGCGAGAAAGAGCCCCGCTTTAACTCCATCTTCATGATGGCCGACTCGGGCGCCAGGGGCTCCCGCCAGCAGGTGAGGCAGTTGGCCGGCATGAGAGGCCTTATGGCCAAACCCCAGAAGAAAGTGACCGGCGGCGTGGGCGAGATCATCGAGAACCCCATCCTGTCCAATTTCCGCGAAGGTCTGACCGTGCTGGAATATTTTATCTCTACGCACGGCGGCCGCAAAGGTCTCTCCGACACCGCTCTTAAGACGGCGGACGCCGGCTACCTCACCAGGAGGCTTGTCGACGTGGCGCATAACGTGGTCATCATGGAAGAAGACTGCTGCACCATCAACGGCGTGGAAATAACGGCGCTCAGAAGCGGCGACGAAGTGATCGAGTCGCTCGCCGAACGCATAGAGGGCCGCGTAGCCCTTGAGGACATAAAGATCCCCGACTCCGAAGGCAAGCTGAAAACGCTGGTCAAGCGCAACGTGATGATAACCCAGGAGAACGCCAAGACCATAGAAAAAGCCAAAGACAAGGATGAGGGCGTGTATGTCCGGTCGGTGCTGACCTGCGAGTCGGATGTCGGCATCTGCGCCAAGTGCTACGGCCTGAACCTGGCCACCGGCAACCGCGTGGAAGAGGGCGAAGCGGTCGGCATCATCGCGGCCCAGTCCATAGGCGAACCGGGCACCCAGCTTACTTTGAGGACGTTCCATATCGGCGGCACCGCCTCCCGCGTGCTTGAAAAATCCCAGGCCGTCGTGAAGACAGCCGGCAAAGTGGAATTCAGGGAACTGCACGCCATTAAGAACCGCGCCGGCGAACATATCTGCATCTCCAGAGGCGCCTCCGTAGTGGTCAAGCATCCCGACAGGACGCTTGAAGAGTTCAAGATCAATTACGGCGCCAAGATGACCGTTACGGACAAAACCCACGTCAAGGCCGGCGAAAAGATAGCCGAATGGGACCCGCATACAGTGCCCATGATAGCCGAACGCGCCGGCAAGATAAAATACCTCGACATCAAGGAAGGCGTCACCCTGCACGAAGAAAGGAATAAGGTGACCGGCATCATCGAGCGCAAGATCATCGAGCACCGCGGCACCAAAAGGAACCCCCGCGTGGTCATCGAGGAGTCGGGCAGGATCGTCGGCTCTCATACGCTGCCGACCGACACCATCATCATGAAGGATCAGAATGAGGAAGTTCTGAAGGGTGATATCATCGCCAAGATACACCGCGACGTGGCGAAGAGCAAGGATATCACGGGCGGTCTTCCCAGGGTGGCCGAGCTCTTTGAGGTCAGGCGTCCCAAAAACGCCGCCATCATAACCAAGATAGAAGGCATTGTGTCGCTCGGCACCACCACCAAGGGCCTGGTGGAAGTCTCCGTGAAGAACGAGGAGACCGGGCAGGTGGAGGCCTACGCGATACCTTACGGCAAGCACCTGGTCGTCTATGAGGGCGACAGGGTGTCCGTGGGCGAAGCGCTGACCGACGGCGTCGTGGACATGCACGACCTGCTGGCCGTAAAGGGCATTAAGGAAGTGCAGAACTACATCGTGGACGCCATCCAGGAAGTCTACCGTCTGCAGGGCGTCAACATTAACGACAAATACATCGAGATAATCGTGCGCCAGATGCTGTCCAACGTCAAAATAACCGAACCGGGCGGCACGGCGTTCCTGAAAGGCGAGATAGTCAATAAGACCGCCTTTAAGATAGAGAACCAGACGGCGGTCCAGACCGGGCACGCCCCGGCGCAGGCCGAACCGGTGCTGCTCGGCATCTCGAAGGCTTCGCTCGCGTCGGAGTCGTTCATCTCGGCGGCCAGCTTCCAGGAAACCACCAGGGTCTTAACGGACGCGGCCACCACCAATAAGGTGGACTATTTAAAGGGCCTCAAAGAAAATGTTATAATAGGACATCTGGTGCCCGCCGGAAGCGGGTTCGCCAGAAGGAAGCTTTTTGAGGAATATAACAAGGAGGGGTAGAAGTCAGCGTATAGGGGCGAGCGTATAGGGATTAGTGAGGAACTCTTTTTATGGTCCCTTTTTACTATACGCTAGACGCTATTCGCTATACGCTGTTGTAACTATGTCAACAATCAACCAGCTTATACGGCACGGAAGAGAATCTTTAAAGAAATTCAGCAAGGCGCCGGCTTTGATGTCTTGCCCGCAGAGAAGGGGTGTTTGCACCAGGGTGTACACCACGACCCCCAAAAAACCCAACTCCGCTTTAAGAAAAGTGGCCAGGGTGAAATTGACCTCCAAGCAGGAAGTCACCGCCTATATTCCCGGCGTCGGCCATAATCTGCAGGAGCATTCGATAGTGCTGGTCAGGGGCGGCCGCATAAAAGACCTTCCCGGCTGCAGATACCACATCATCAGGGGCGTCCTTGACGCGTCCGGCGTCGAAGGCCGCAGACAGGGCCGTTCGCTTTACGGCGCCAAGCGCCCGAAGAAGACCGGTCCGGCCAAGGCCGCGTAAGGGAAGTCTAAAGTCGAGAGTAAATAGAACAGAAGTCTAAAGTAATAACGACAGTCGAGAGTGGAGAGTCTAAAGTCTAAAGATTAACAGGAATCCGCTTCACACACTACACTCTCGACTCTAGACTTTCGACTTTAGACTAACGATAACGATCGCAGTTGTTAAAGGAAATGGAAATAAAATATGCCGAGAAAAGGTTTAAGACCGAGAGACAGAAGAGAGCTTCCCCCGCCGGATTTTAAATACAATTCCGTGCTGGTATCCCGCTTTATCAATAAAATAAATTTCCAGGGCAAGAAGATAGCCGCCGAAGGGGTCGTTTACGGCGCCATGGAAGTGATAAAAGAGAAGACCAAGGAAGACCCCCTGCAGGTTTTCACCAAGGCTATAGAAAACGTCAGGCCGCTGATGGAAGTGAAGGCGCGTCGCGTCGGCGGAGCTAATTACCAGGTGCCGATAGAAGTCAAGCTTTTAAGGAGTTCTACGCTTGCCATGCGCTGGATACTCGCGGCTTCCCGCGCGAAAAAAGGTTTGCCTATGAGCCAGCTTCTGGCGGAAGAGCTGATACTGGCCTTCAAGAAAGAAGGCACTGCTTTCAAGAAGAGAGAAGACACCCACAGAATGGCGGAAGCCAACCGCGCGTTCGCGCATTACAGGTGGTAAAACGCTTGCGCGTTTTACCGCTAGGCGGCTGGGCAGTTGGACAGCTGGGCAGCCAGACAGTAAAAAGCCGCCTAGCCGCCCAGCAGTCCAGCCGTCTAGCATACATTACAGTTTTTAAGGCAGTTATGGCAGACTTTGACCTCAATAAAGTGCGCAACATCGGCATCATAGCTCACATCGATGCGGGCAAAACCACCACCACCGAGCGTATTCTTTATTACACCGGCAAGACCCACAAACTGGGCGAAGTGCACGACGGCACCACTATCACGGACTGGATGCCCCAGGAACGCGAAAGAGGCATCACCATCACCGCGGCCGCCATCACCACTTCATGGAACGATTATGTCATCAACATCATCGACACCCCCGGCCACGTGGACTTCACCGCGGAGGTCGAAAGGTCTCTGCGCGTGCTTGACGGCGCCGTGGTCGTTTTTGACGGCGTGCAGGGCGTGGAGCCGCAGTCCGAAACCGTCTGGCGGCAGGCGGACCGCTATAGCGTGCCGAGAATAGCCTACGTCAATAAAATGGACAGGACCGGCGTCGATTTTTATATGTCGGCCGCCTCCATCCGTGAAAAGCTGGGTGCCAACTCCGCCCCCATACAGCTGCCTGTCGGCGCCGAAGACAAATTTAAGGGCCTTATAGACCTGGTGGACATGAAGGCCAGGATATGGCGCGGCGAAGAGCTTGGCGCCAAGTTTGATATCGTGGAGATCCCCGCCGACATGCGGGCCAGGGCGAAGGAATACCGCGACAAGATGATCGAAAAAATTTCCGATTTCGACGAAAAGATAATGAAGCGCTACGTGGCCGGCATCGCTGATTTCACAGCGGCGGAACTGCGCGCGGCCATACGGAAAGGCGTTGTCAGCGGAAAATTCTTCCCGATACTCTGCGGGTCCTCCTACAAGAACAAAGGCGTTCAGCCGATGCTGGACGCCGTGGCCTGGTATCTGCCGTCCCCGCTCGACGTCAAGGAGATCGCCGGCACCGACATCCTCACCGGCGAGCCGGTAGTGCGGCATGCCGACAATGAAGAGCCCTTCTCGGCGCTTATGTTTAAAATACAGAGCGACCCCTTTGTGGGTAAGCTCAGCTTTTTCAGGGTCTATTCCGGAGTCCTCAGGAGCGGCGACACCGTTTATTTCGCCAAAAAGAAGACCACGGAGCGCATCGGCCGCATCCTCAGGATGCACGCCGACAAGCGCGAAGAGATTAAACAGGTCACCGCGGGCGATATCGCGGCCACCGTCGCGGTCAAAAACGCCTCCGTCGGCGAGACCATGTGCGACGCCGACCACCCCATGATCCTGGAAGGCATGAAATTCCCCGACCCCGTCATCTCTATCGCCATCGAACCCAAATCCAAGGAAGACGAGGAGAAGATGGGCATAGCCATGTCCAGGCTGGCCGAGGAAGACCAGACTTTCCGGATCAAAACCGACGAAGAAACCGCCCAACTCATCATATCAGGCATGGGCGAACTGCACCTGGAGATCATCGTCGACCGCCTCAGAAGGGAATTCAACGTGCAGGCCAACATCGGCCGCCCCCAGGTCGCCTACAGGGAGACCATCAAGAAGGCGGTCGAAGAGGAAGGCAAGTTCATCAGGCAGTCCGGCGGCCGCGGCCAGTACGGCCACGTGTGGCTTAAGCTCGAGCCGCAGCCGATGGGCAAAGGCTTTGAATTCGTGGACGCCGTTAAGCAGGGCCGAGTACCGAAAGAGTACATACCCGCCGTGGAAAAAGGCTGCCGCGAGGCCATGGATTCGGGGTCGCTGGCCGGCTTCCCTATGGTGGACGTGAAGGTGACGCTTATAGACGGTTCCTTCCACGAGGTGGATTCTTCCGAGATAGCTTTTAAGATAGCCGGCGCCATGGCCTTAAGGGCGGGCTGTAAAAAGGCCGCGCCGTTCCTGATGGAGCCCATAATGAAATTTGAAGTTCTTACGCCGGAGGTCAACATGGGCGACGTTATCGGAGATTTGAACTCAAGGCGCGCCAAGATTTCCGAAATGGGCAGCAGGGGCAATGTGCGCTTCATAAAGGGCGCCGTGCCGCTGTCGGAAATGTTCGGGTACGCGACTGCGGTTAGGTCTATATCGCAGGGCCGCGCTTTCTTCACCCTTGAACCCAGCCACTACGCTGAAGTGCCGGCGAATGTCGCGAAAACGGTTATCGAAAAGCGGACTCAAGCCGCCGAAGCGGTGTAGCAGAAAGAGGACAGCGTACAGAGAACAGGGAACAGTCTGAGGATAATCCTTACCTGCTGACCCCTGACCTCTGGCCTCTGACCTCGAACGAAACCATAGAAGGAGAACACAATGGCAAAAGCGAAGTTTGACAGGAATAAACCGCACGTTAACGTGGGAACCATCGGCCACGTGGACCACGGCAAAACGACGCTGACCTCGGCCATCACGAAAGTGCTGGCGAAGAAAGGGCGCTCGAAAGAGATGTCGTACGCCGAGATAGCCAAAGGCGGCGTGGTGCGCGACGCGTCCAAGATTTTGACGGTGGCGGTGTCGCACGTCGAATACGAGACGGATAAGCGGCACTACGCGCACATCGACTGTCCGGGCCACGCCGAC
>JAHJSU010000180.1 GCA_018829985.1 Elusimicrobiota bacterium
CCCGGCGGCTGCAGATGCCCGATAACGCTCTTGCGGCGCCCGATGTCAGCCGTTCCCTGAAAGTGGCGAAAATGTATGAATACGGCTGGTCTATCTACTCAAAAGTGGCTGAAGAATATAAACGCGAATTCGACGACGTGATCGACCAGCACCTGTCCCCCGGCGATTTCAAAGGAAAGCTGGTGCTTGACGCGGGCTGCGGCATGGGCAGGTTCACATGTTTCAGCGCCCTGTACGGCGCCCGCGAGATAGTGGGCTTTGACCTGAGCGAAGCGGTGGTCACGGCGCAGCACGATACGTTTCGCGGCAAAGAGAACGCGCACTTCTTTCAGGGGGATATCTATTATCTTCCGCTCAAGGCCGGAAGTTTTGATATCGTTTATTCCATCGGCGTTATTCACCATCTGCCGGACCCCGCGCAAGGCGTAGCCCGGCTCTCGGCCCTTGTCCGGCCGGGGGGGAAGCTCTTCCTTTGGGTTTACGGCCACAGCGCCGTCAAGTATCCATTGAACATGCTGCGCTTTTTTACCCTGCGCCTGCCGTTTCGCGCGGTGCGGGCGCTCAGTTTTTTCCCCGCTCTTTTTCTCTACCTGATCAACGGATTTTACCGTTTAGCCGCAAAAATACCGCTCACCCGCCCGCTGGCGGAATATATCCCGTTTCACCAGTATTCGGACCGCAGCTTTGCCGGCGTCCGCTGGATAACGCAGGATCATCTGACCGTTCCGATCATAAATTACTTCAAGCGAAGCGACCTGGAAGCCTGGTTGAAAGCGCTGCCGCTGAAAAATACGCTTATTACCTGCCGTTACCCGGGAAAAGCCGGGCGGAGCTGGCGCTTTTCAGGCGAGATGCCGGCCTGATTGTATGGAAAAGATCAAAGAATTAGTGTCGCGCTATCGTTTTCCTGTTGCGCTCTTCTTTATAGCGCTCGCGCCGCGGCTGCTCTATGTGCTGTTCATGGACCCGGACAACTTCTCGCCCGACGGCGTTGAATGGATCCGGATCGCCAGCCGGATCGCGGAAGGAAAAGGATACGGCGATAACTGGCGCTCGCCGGTGTATTCCTATTTTTTGGCGGGCATCTTCCTGATAAGCCCGGGGAACCTGCTGCTGGTGCGCATAGCGCAGGCTATATTAGGAGCAGGCGCCTGCCTGAGCACCTATTACATCGGAAAGAAAATATTCAATAAAAGGACCGGGATGTTAGCCGGCCTGATCCTTGCCTTCTACCCGTATCTTGTTTATTACTGCGGAGATATCCTTAAAGAGGTGCTTTTCACCCTTCTCCTGACGCTTATGATCGCCGCGCTGCTTCTCTCGCAGGAAAGACCGGGGCTCCGCTGGAAAATAATTGCCGGCTTCCTGGCCGGAATTACGGTTCTGTGTAAAAGCACCGTCCTTCCTTTCATGGGATTGGCGTTCCTCTGGTATATTTTTGTTTTTCCGCGGCAATTCCTGGCGGGCAAGGTGAAAGATTTCGCGCTTATCGCGCTCGTTATGGCTTTGACCATTGCCCCTTGGACCTGCCGCAACTATTTTCACTATCATCGTTTTGTGCTGGTGGAAACCGGGGGCGCGGAGCATTTCTGGCAGGCAAATAACCGGTTCTCTCTCCCGTTCGAGAGAATACCGCATCTCAACGTGAACCGCCTGCCCGATGAATATGCGGTCTGGTATGACACGCGGGCGTATCAGCAGATAATCAACACCCTGTCGCCTGCTGAAGCCGACAAAACCTTTTATCGCGAAGGCATAGCCTTTATTACCGGGCATAAACGGGAATATGCGCGCCTGCTGGGCAAGCGGCTGGTTCATTTCTGGCGGTTCTTCCCCCTGGTGGCGACCAAAACGAATAAAATAATAGCGCTGCTGACTTCCGGGTGGATCATCCCGCTGGGATTTCTCGGCATGGCGCTTTCCTGGCGCGGCTATTGGCGCGCGTCATCCCTGCTTATCCTGTTGATCTTCAGCTTCACGGTGGTGCACATGGTATTCTGGGCCATGATACGATATCGCGTGCCGATCGATCCTTTTGTCATTATTTTTGCCGGGTTCTCCATAGATACGCTCCTGAAGAAATTCAGCCTTCCCGAAAAATTCAGCTGAATTTTTCGGGTTAGCCGGCTTTTTTGACGCAAAAAAGTATTCTTTCCAGTATTTTCCGGTTGGTATGGATAAGGTTTGAAATGACACCCATGAGCAGCATGAAAAAACCGATGATGAGAAGGCCTACGCCCAGTGTGAGGGACTGTTCGTAGCCGGAGGGAATGTGCATCCCCACCGTGCGCACGAAGTAATAATAAACGAACCGGGCTATTAAAAATACTCCCGGAAATCCGAAAAAAGCGGCCAGAAAGATAAACACCCTGAGCGGCGAATAGATATATAAAAGCGTCAGAATATCCGCCACGGACCTTACTATGTATTCAAAAGTGCTGCCCATCAGCCTGGAGCTCCGGACCGGGGGGTTGGTCGTTATCGTTATGTGGGTCATCCTCACTTTCTGGCTGGAAAGCCGGACCAGCGTTTCCAGGGTGTAAGTGTAGCTGCTGGCTATCACGTCTATCCAGAGCGCGCAGCTCCGGTTGAACGCCCGGAACCCAGAAGTAACGTCCGGGATCTGCCGGCCGCAGATGTAGGAGACGACCCTGCTTCCGGCTTTCTGCGCGAGCTTTTTAAAACCTGAGAAGTGCTCTATCCTGTCTATGTCCCTGCAGCCGATGACGAATTCGGCCCGGTGCTCCAGGATCGGCTTTATAAGCGCGGGTATTTCTTTGCCCGGGTATTGGTTGTCCGCGTCCGTGTTGACCACGATGTCGGCCGACATGCCGATCGCGGTTTCGATCCCTGCCCTGAACGCCGCGGCCAGCCCCTGGTGGTACGGCAGCTTGACGACCTTTGTCACTCTGGGATGCGCCTGCGCGGCTTCGACCGTTCTATCGCTTGAGCCGTCATCGATCACGATGATGTCTATGCTGCTTACTCCCTCGATGCGTTCCGGGATGTCGTTTACGGCCGCGGCCAGGAATTCTTCCTCGTTATAACACGGGATCTGCACGACTAATTTCATAATTTTACCATGCCTCGGTATCGCCTGACCCATTCCAAGAAGTAAATTATACTAAATATTCCGAAGTCGTCCGCGGCTACGCCAGGTACTTCCGCTGCCAGATAAAGAGGGAGATCAGGCAGGTTAGTTTGCGGTTATTGTCCCGGCGGCCGGCCAGGTGGTCGTCCAATAACTTCTCCGCGAAGGCATAATTGAACATGCCCGGGTTATGCGCCCTGGCCCCGCTTATTGCCTCCCTGGCAAACTCAAGCAGGCTGTCTTTCAGCCAGTAGGAGGTGGGCATAGTAAAGCCCTTCTTGGGCATCTTCAGTATTTCCCCGGGCAGGCAGGAATTCAGGGCCTTGCGGATTATGTGCTTGGTGGTAAAGCCCTTTATTTTCATGCCAAGGGGGATAACGGCCGCCAGGTCCAGCATCTCATTATCCAGCAGCGGCACCCGCGCTTCCTGGGAATTCATCATGGTAACCATGTCGGTGGGGTGGAGCGCGCAGTATGGCAGGAACACGTTCATGTCCAGATACATCAGCCGGTTGAGCAGTTCCTCGCTTTTCACCTGCGGCAGATGCCGGGCGAAAACCCCGAAAGAGTCCGCGGCCCCGGCGCCGGGCATAAAGGCCTTTATTTCCTCAGGGGTGAGTATTTCCTTGTATTTCAAATGCGCCAGTTCCGGTTTGAAGGCCGCGCCGCGCGCGAAAGACTTTATTTTAAAGTCCAGGCTCAGGCGTTTGTTCGAAACCGGCAGCGAGTCGGCCGCTTTCCGTATAGCGTTCTTGACCGGGCCTGGCAGGTAACGGTAAAAGCGTCCGAACTTCGCCGCCGTCAGGGTCGGGTAGCCCGCGAACAACTCGTCGCCGCCCGCGCCGGTGAGCGCCACGGTTATGTCTTTGCGTGATTGTTTCGAGACATGGTGCATGGCCAGGTGGGTCCAGTCTCCGTGCGGTTCCGCCAAATGCTCTATTACCGAGGGCAGGTATTCCTTGACCTGTTCCGGTCCCAGCAGGCATTCATGGTGGTCGGCGCCGTATTTCTTCGCCACCAGGCGCGCGCCGTCCAATTCGTTGTAAGTGCCCCCGCCTTCATACCCCACCGTGTAGGTTCTGGTCTTAACGCCCAGTTTTGCCATCATGGCCGTTATCGCGGCGGAGTCAAGTCCGCTTGACAGGAAAACGCCTAAAGGCACCTCGCTCATCAGTTGGCGCCTGACCGAATTTAAAAGCGCTTCCTGGATGCGTTCGGAGGCCTGGGCCTCGGTCATTTTTTGAGGGGTGAAGCGGTAATACCAGTACTGCCGCATCTCGACCTTCCCTTTATAAACCTTTATAAAACAGCCCTGGGGCAGGCGGCGCACGTGTTTAAAAATGGTGCGTGGGGCGGAGATATAGTAGAAAGAAAGGTAATCTGTCAGGGCCTCGTGGTCGATATCGCGCGGCACGCCGGTAAATGAGAGTAGGGACTTTATTTCGGAAGACAGCAGCAGCGTGCCGTTAAGGTCGCAGTAAAACAACGGCTTGACGCCCACGCGGTCGCGGGCCGCAAGCATTGTCCCGGTTTTCGCGTCCCAGAGGGCGAAGGCGAACATTCCGTTCAACCGCTCAAGGAATTTTTCGCCGTATTCTTCATAGAGATGCACCAGCACCTCGGTGTCGGAGTTGGTTTTAAAGCGGTGTTTCGGCTCAAGCTCCCCGCGCAGTTCGCGGTAGTTGTATATCTCGCCGTTGAATACCACGGCGACATCTCCGGTCTCGTTGAACACCGGCTGGCGGCCGCCGGCTACGTCAATTATGGACAGGCGCCGCATGGCCAGGCCGCAATGGCGGTCGGTGAAAACGCCTTCGTCGTCAGGCCCCCGGTGGAACATCTCAAAAAGCGGTTCTTTGAGCTCCGCTTCCGTCACCGGCCTTTCAGAGGCGTAATTAAGTTCGGCGATTATTCCGCACATTTAGTGGAACCTTTGCAGAACGTCACGGTATCTGGTCGCGATCTGGTAGAAAAAATTAAGGAACAGCAGGCAGCTCAGGACACCGGCGGTCATAAGCCGGCCGCGTATTTTTTCGGTTTCCCTTTTTTTTATTCCGGCGATAATACCGGGCAGAAGCGTCGCTCCGTAGGAAGCCAGGATAAGCATGGAGGGCACGAACACCATTCGTTTTCTGGTCTCGGCGCAAAAAAGGGTGACAAAAAGGCCGATAAAAACGGTGATAATAGCGGCGAAACCTATCGCATTCTTATCCCTGAAAGAGAATACAAGGCCGAGAATGCATAACGGGAATATCACCATGTTCTCCAGCAGGCTCAAAGCAAACATCATTTTCCGGGCGGGATAGTCCACGCGGTAAAATACAAAAGAAGTGGCAAAAGTGAGATGTTTTGAGATCTTAAGGAGCGTCAGCTGAAGCTCCCTTAGAGGGTTTCCCAGGGCGAATTCAAGGGATCTCGTGAGGAATATCCGGTTCTTCTCTACCGGTGTGAGCGATGGGTCGGTGTAGAATTTGCCATACTCATGATCCAGAAAATAAAAGTCGGGACCGCCGGTAGCATAAGGATTATGCCCGGTAAAAATCGTCTCCGCCCAAGTCGGCTCAATAAGTACGGTCGTTTTAAGGAAGACACTCGTTTTATGGCTCGTGAAATTCCTGGCGCACCACGGCAGGAGGACCAAAAAAGTGAAAACGGAGAAAAGAGCCGCTTTTTTGAGCCAGCCCTCCGCCTTGTGTTTGTAATAAATCCAGAACAGGAAACCCGGCAGACAGATAATAAACGAGCCTTTTGTCATGCAGGTAAGCCCGAAAATAATCCCGTTAACAATAGGGCTTCTGTTTTTGATGATATTATAAACCAGGACCGTAAGCAGAAAAATGCCGAAGGTTTCCGCCAGCATAACGCCGCAGTACCATATCATGTCGATATAAACGGCGGATATGAGCAGCGAAATACAGGCCGTTTTCCTGCCGAAAACCTCTTTTGCGCAAAGATAAATATAAAGACAGGTCAGAGCCGAGAAGAAGGCATTGGCCATGTTAAGAATTACATAGCTTTCTCCGAAAAGTTTTGTTAAGAGCGCAAGTAGCGCGGGATAGAGCGGAGTCCAGCCTGCGGTATAAGGCAGCCCATGCAGGATGGAAAGCCTGGCCTCATCCCAGTGGGCCATATCGCTCCAGGGAAGGATCTTGACGCTAAGGACATACGCCGCCCGGAGCGCGAACCCAAAAATTAAAATTCCCCACAGGGCTAAGCGGCTGGTTTCGTCCTTTTTGTTTATGTCGTCCGGCATCAGAGTCTAATTATACAACACTTCGAAGGCGCCACGTGCCCGTTGGCCGTTGGCCGTCTTGGGACATAATCGGGCCGGCAAAAAGGGCAAACTACAAGCGAACTCCTGAAAAACGGCTAACAACGCCGTTTTTCAGAAACTGCTTGTCTTTCATATGTGGCTGAGTCTGCAATAATTTCTCTTCCGGGAGTGGAATATACCTCCCGCACTAAAGCGAATAGCTGGGTCATCAATGCGATAAGACCGGTAAGACTCCCGAACAAGTTTACTTTCGACTCTCCGGAGACCCTTGTCTTGATAAAATAAGGAACCTCCGCATAAAGGTAGCCGTTACGAATTATTTTTGCCACTATTTCAGTCTGAAACATGTAACCCTCCGACTTCAGGGTCACTTCATCGATTACCGACTTTCGATACATGATCAAGCCGGTGGTATGGGGAACATCTATCTGGAACAATGCCGTTACCAGGGTTGAGTAAATTTTTGAAAGAATCCGGCGTGTTATGCTCCGTACCGATGTGTTGACAACGAAAGGGATTACGACATCCGTATGCTGCATTAGAGGGAGGTATTTCATCATTTCAGAGGCAATCATTTCATTGTCCCCCGGATACATAACCACAACGTCGCATTTTGCGGCGGCTTTGCCATCCCAGAATGACCGCCCTATTCCCATTGTTTTAACATGACGCACGGCCGACACACGGGGGTCGTGCGCACTATAGCGATCTATAATTGACTGGGTAGTATCAATGCTGCCGTCATTCACAACGATCAGCTCCCCCTCAATATCAAACAAATCAAACGCACGCAGGGTGTCTTCAATTGCCGGGCCTATATTGCCCTCTTCGTTCAAAGCAGGCATGATTACCGACAAGCTTATCTTTTTCCGCATAAAATATTCTTTATCAAATTCTATCTTAGAGTCTGCCTTCTAATCTTTTCCAGTTCTTCAAGAGAAATGTGCATCATCTTCGCAATCTTATCCTTTTTTTCCAAAGACGAGAAATTTATCCTGTCCCATTCCAGCCCACGCGCTGCAGTTAACTGCTTGGCACTAAATTCATTCGTTGAAATACCCGCGGAACCCCACTTGATATTATCAAAATCAAAGGACGCATCAAGCGACTTTGTGCTTAAGGCCAGTTTGTGCAGTTTTGTTCCGGGAAACGCAGTCGCCACATTAAATTTCACATAGTCAGCCCCAAGTTCTTCCGCAAATTTAAATGTCTGGCGGATTTCATCCCATGTTTCGCCGGGAAATCCTATAACAAACAATGCGGTCGTATCTATCCCCAGCTTGCGGGCATGACTTGCCATCTTTTTTGCATGTTTAAGATTGACCGGCTTATGAACTATTTCCTTTAGCACTCTTGGGCTTCCGGATTCTATTGCCATTGATAAATATTGACATTTAGATGCGCTCATCAGATTAAGCAGCTCTTCAGTCAGATAAAACACTGAAACATTCATCGCGTTCCAAACGAGATCCCAATTCCGTTCAATCATCATCTTAAGTAGTTGCCGGGATCTCGTCCGACTGCCTAAAAAGTTGTCATCCTCAAATTCTATGGCCTTAATGCCATATGCGTCTATCAAATACTGGATATCGTCGATCACTTTACCGGCCGATTCGTAGCGGGTCGTCTTCCCGGAAATATTTTCTACCTGGCAAAAAACACACCCGATGGGACAGCCCCTGCTGGTAACGATCTTCCCGTAGGGCAAGGCCCTTGGGGCCTCGACAGAATTCCGGAATATGTGAGAATACTTGGAGTAATCTACCAGCGAATATCTTGGCGCGGGTAAATCATCCAGGTTGGCAATAAATGTTTTCTGGGGGATAACGGCAAGTCCGGCATCTGACTTCCGATAAACAATGCCTTCAGCCGGGAGGTCCCCGGTTTTGTTGCAGATATATTCTACGAGTTTAGGGAAAACATATTCTCCTTCGCCCATTACTCCGTAATCAATATCCGGGCACGCCATTGCCGCTTCAGGCCTCGTCGTAACGAAAACGCCGCCAATAACTGTTACGATATCCTGGTTGTGCGCTTTTGCCATCTCCAAAACCTTGAATGCCGTATTTTTATATGCATTTGCAAGAACGGACACGCCAATTATCTGCGGATCATAAGACTTGATTCTTTCAGCGGCTTCGTCCCGGGTCATGTCGTAAGCATTCGCGTCGAGAATTTCGATGTTGTAATCATCGTTGAACATGGCGGCAATCTGGCAGAGCGCATATGGATGTATTGACCACGCCATATCCCGGGCACACCTCTGATTGGGGATGACAAGCAATATTCTGACAGGCGCCGGCAAAGACGGCCCTTTAAGTCTTTTTAAATAAGACGAAGAACCAGATTGCATAATTCTTTCCCATACTGAGACATGAGAAAACTATCACCCCTCATTTTTTTGAAAATATCAGAATGCTCCGTTTCATAATCTATTTTATACAGGAGTTCCAGAACATTTTTGTCCCGCGGCAAAAAACGATAGGGAATCCGTATCGTCTCGGGCCTGAGCCCCTCTATTTCCGGCGAGGTAATATACGAATATTGAATCAAATCCCAATTGTCGAAGTACCATGAGCCCGAATATGCCTTGATATACGGATGTGCGGTGACAGAGTTGCCTTTGTTTTCAAGCATCCGGAGACAAAACTCAGCGGTTCTCTTTACATCGTCTGCTGTCGCCTCCGGCTGGCAGAGCATGAGATTCACGTTGAGCGGCATGTCAAATTCTTTTGCGAGCTTTACAAAGGCATCGATGTCTTTCTCTCTCTGGCCTTTTCTTACTTTTTTTAAAAGGCTGTCCGAATATGCCTCAACTCCTATGGACAGCTTTCTGAACCTGGCGGCTTTCATCGCCGCCATAACGTCGGGTTTGAAATGATCCATTCTGGAGCTGGCCACGAAGGTGATATCAATTTTCTCATTGGCGACCATGTTGCACCATTCGATTGTGTTGTCCGCGTGGTGGCAGGCGTTATCGTCGTGAAAATAGATGGTTCTTGTCTCCGGAACCTGCTCTTTGACTTTTCTGATCTGTTCGACAAGTTTTAGAGGAGGAATCGCCACAACTCCGCTGCCTGCCGGGCACGCCTCCCTGATAAATTTTGTCGTAGAACAAAATTTACAGCCTTGCGGGCAATAGTTCGTGATATACATATTGATACAGTTAGTACTGAGCGCATCGCTATTGGTAACAGCTGAATTTCTGGACCAATACTCCTTTATCGACATTGACCTCCAATCTATGTCGCTTGCCCTGGTAAGTTCGTCTTGATTTAACACAGTTTCATAAGAATATTGTCGTGTAATAGAGCTTTTGGGAAGATTGATGTTTGGATTGTTCTGTATGAATTCATCAAGGGCCTTTTCTCCCTCGCCAAAAATTACATAATCGGCAAGTTTTAGCGAAAAGATCTGCTGATAGTTGTTTGTCGCCTCTACTCCGCCCGCGACAAGCACGGCGCCCGGGTAAAGTTTTCGAACTAATCTCATAAGCGCTAAATCGTTATTCAGATTATCCTTTGTCGGGGAAAATCCGAATATATTGCAGTAACCGTGATTTTTCAGGAACGTAACAGGCTCGGTTACATTAGGGTCCAAAACCTCGATATCGTACTTGTCTTTTAGCCAGTTTTTTATTCTATATAGCCCGACTGGGGGCGACAGATAGTACCCCTGCACCTTGGTTGAATTGGTCCAAGAAGCGATTAACAATACTTTAGTGTTTTCCTGTTTCATCTATAAAACCTCAATAATATGCAATATACTACTATTCCACGTTCTCAATCAATCCGTACCTTCCAGGAGTGTCGTTAACAGGAAACCGCTGTGCGGTGTCCCCTGTAGCTCAATCCCCCGGCCCGCCAAACAGTCCGGCGGGTCCGCCTCCGGCGGAAAAGGGTGCGGCCTGATACGGCGCCTGCACAGGTATTGAAGCCGGCCGGCGGTATATCAAATGAAATTGATATGACTTGGGGGGAGGTCTGTCTCCGGAAAATCAACGCGGTTATGTTTCAGGTCCCAGAGGAACTCGTTGACCTTATGCTGGAGGCACAAAGTTCCGCACATAGTATGGGCGTCGAACTTTTCGGACGCGATAAAGTTAATAACCTCCCAGTATTTGTCGCTTTGCCAGATTTCCTTAAAGGATTTATCCGCGATATTGCCCATATGGAACCGCCGGTATTTGCTGTTAAACAGCATGCCGCACGGGGCCACCAGGCCTGAGCCGGAAATCTGGAGAATGAACAGCGGCCCAAAGCAATGATCGTATGAGCGTTTTCCGCCGCTCATGAGCTTAGACCACTTCGCCTTGACCAGATAGTCTTTGGTTGAAAGCGCTTCCGCTTCATGAAGGAGATCGGTCAGGGCGTGGTAGCGGCTATAGTCAACTTTAAGGCTGCCGTCTTCGTCATCGGAACAATGTTTTATAACAAGATAATCTACTCCGAGTTCTTTTCCTAATCTCGCGAGCGGCAGGACCTGGTCGGTGAATTGCGGCATCAGCACCATTTGCAAACCAATGGTTACAGAAATATTTTTACTCCTTTTTATCTCCACACTGCGGCGGATGGTTGAGCAAACTCTGGCAAAACCGTCAGCGGGAGCCCCCATGATCTCTTTATAACGGCTGTCTTCGCCGGCAGAAACGTTGAAACGCAGATAGGTGAGCGCGGGTAAAATATCACCAAGCCGGTCCTCTTTGAGCAAATAGCCGTTGGTGCCGAGCGCCATGTCCAGCCCCTGCGCCCTGCCGTGCAATATCGCGTCGTAAAGGTGGGGGGAACAGGTGCTCTCGCCGTCGCTTACGAAACTTATCGCTTTCACGCCGATCTCCGCGGCATCAGTAAGAAAACGCAAAATAACCTCGCGCGTCATCCTTTTTTCATCATTAACCTGCAGCTGACCGTAGCAGTACACGCACCGATAGGAGCACCTGCGTGTCAAGGAGCAGTCAATGGTGATGGGAGCTATGCGCTCTCCGCGCAGCCAGGCTTGGACCCTGTCGCGATGCCAGGCAAGTTTATGTCCGTCCAAAATAATATTTTCAGTCATAGGTTTATTTGCAGATTACCCGCGCAGCGGCAACAATGTCGTCTTTTCCGCGGTAATAAGCGGTTTCCAGCGTCTGTGATGCTGGAGTCGGCGTGTCCGGCATACAGACCAGGCGCACAGGCGCTTTCAGGTCATGCCATGCCTTCTGCGCCGCCAGGGCCGCGATAGTGCAGGCAAATGAACCGGTCTGACTGCCCGTATCGGCCACAATAAGACGCCCGGTTTTTTTAATTGAAGAAAAGATAATATCTTCGTCAAGAGGCGCGATGGTGCGCGGATCTATGACTTCGGCCTCAATCCCCTCGGCGGAAAGCTCCCGCGCCGCTTTTACCGCCTCGTAAACCATAAGTGAAAGCGCGACGATGGTAACGTGCCGTCCTTCGCGGCGGATCACTCCCTTGCCGAACGGAACTTTGTACATCTCCGCCGGCACGTAGCCTGTGAAATCATAAAGCCACCTGTGCTCAAACATCAGCACCGGATTTCCGTCGCTTGAAGCGGAGATAAGCAGGCCCTTGGCGTCATACGGCACGGCCGGCATTATCACCTTAAGGCCGGGGATATGCGCGAATAGCGCGTGCAAGGCCTGGGAATGCTGCGCCGCCGACCCCCAGCCTCTTCCGGTTATGCTTCTGATGACAAGAGGGACTCCCACCCGTCCTCCGGTCATATAGCGCCACTTGGCGGCGTGATTAACGATCATGTCCATAGACATCGGCAGAAAATCAACGCGCATATGTATCAATACGGGGCGCATGCCCGCTATGGCCGCCCCCATGGCTATGCCGGTAAGACCGTTCTCCGCAAGAGGCATATCAAGAACGCGCCCCGGGAATCGGCGGCAAAGACCGAGTGTGGAGCCGAATACTCCTCCCGGATCGTCAATGCCTTCGCCGATCAAAAAAA
>JAHJSU010000181.1 GCA_018829985.1 Elusimicrobiota bacterium
AGGAAGAGTGTCCTATCCGACGCAAGCCGCGCCCTTAAGACCGTCGGTAAGCCGTGTGCGGGAAATCCGCATGCACGGTTTGAAAGGAGGATTTGGAATCGGGCTGAACTAGCCCGCGCCAATTTCTACCAATGATTAAAACCTATATTGAGCGCGGACAATACCTTTCAAAGATCAAGCCTTTTTTCGGTAAAGAGGTTATCAAGGTTATTACAGGCCAGCGGAGGGTAGGCAAAAGTTATCTGCTGTTTCAGATAATGGATATGGTTAAGCGCTTCGGCCCGAAGGACGCGCGCATTATCTACATAAACAAAGAATTACACGAATTTGACGCCATCAGCGATTATCGGGACCTTTTGAAATATATCGCCGGCAAATCATCCGGCGCAAAGCGATCTTTCGTGTTTATTGACGAAATCCAGGAAATCGGGCAATTTGAAAAAGCATTGCGCAGCCTGCAGGCTGAAGGCGGCTTTGACATCTACTGCACCGGAAGCAACGCGGATTTATTATCCGGCGAACTTGCCGGCCGCCTGAGCGGGCGGTATATTGAAATAAAAGTTTTCGGCCTGTCTTACGCGGAATTTCTGCGGTTCCACAAGCTTGAGGACGGCGGGGACGCGTTTCTTAAGTATATAAGGTACGGCGGCCTGCCGTATCTCATAAACCTCAAGCTGGAAGACGACGTTGTGTACGAATATCTCCGCACAATATACGGGACCATCCTTCTCAAGGATATCGTGATGAGGCATGGGGCCAGAAACGTCAATTTTCTGGAGCGCCTGGCGGAGTTCCTGGCCGGCAACACCGGAAGTCTGGTGTCCGCCAAACGCATCAGCGATTTTCTTAAATCCCAAAAAACCAATATCTCCCCGAATGTCGTGCTGAACTATCTTTCATTTCTTACCTCGGCGTTCCTTGTTTTCAAAGTTCCCCGCGCCGACGTGTCCGGCAAAAAGATATTTGAAATCGGAGAAAAGTATTATTTTGAAGACCTGGGCATCCGGCACGCCATAATCGGCTACAGGCATAACGACATAAACAAGATACTTGAAAACCTTGTTTTCATCCATCTTACGATGTCGGGATACAAGGTCAACGTGGGGAAGCTGGGTGATCGTGAAATTGATTTTGTCTGCGAAAAATCAGGCGAACGCCTGTATGTGCAGGTGGCCTACCTGCTGAAGGATGACGCCGCGCGTTCCAGGGAATTCGGGAACCTGCTTGCGATAAAAGACAACTATCCTAAAATCGTGGTTTCCATGGATGAGGCGGCGGGAAACGGGTTTAAGGGCATTGAGCAGGTGAATGTCAGGAATTTCCTGCTCCGCCCTTTTCATGATAAATCCGAATCACCCGCCCGCCGGAACCGATAATTTGAGGACTTGGGAGGCCTGCGTTGTTTGACAGATAATAGTTACTCTGGTAATATTTGGAAAGTGGGTAATCCACGCAATAATAGTATTAGGCGTCATTGAACGTGATATGAAAGAACAGACCCGGAACAAACTTAAGAAGACCGCTTGGGTTCTATTGTGTTTATGGTCTGTCTTTACAATTTTGGGCATCTTCATCGTCCACCATCGCGCTCAATTCCGACCGAGGCCTGGCCGCTATACCTACAAGGACTTCATTACTGATCGCCTACCTGCTATAGAGGTCCGAGCTCTAACGAATCATCCAGGTTATGTTTGCGTGTTCGGTAAGGTACCACCTATATGGACTTTGCCCTCTGGGCCACCCGGCTATGTTTTCGACGCCCAGGGAGAGTTGATCGACTTCACCGATGACGTGGGGGATAGTACTAAATTCCAGAGGGATTGGGCTGTCTATTCTGGGGTAACAGTTCCAATCGAATCTCTAAACAAGTTCATTCGAGAAAACAAATGAAGCCTAACAATCGCTACAGCCGACCACACCTAACGGCGCCGGCGTAGGGAAAAGTGTCAGACTTTTTGAAATGAAAAGCGGCCTGATTTTTTCATCAGACGGGCTGCGACCTTGGGGGCGGGGTTGGACGTATCTATGGGGTGGGGAACATTAAACTAAAAATAGATGGCTGATTTTTCCGTAGGGAATAAACGGAGGGGGCGGCGGCGGGTTTTCTGCGCGCTCCATTTCGGGTTTTAAGGCCGGGGTCTGGAGCGAATTCCTCCGGAACGGCGAGGACCGTATGTTCAAGCCCGAAAGCATTGTCTTTCGGGCGCGTTCCACAGCCGGCGTAAGACCCCGGCCTTCTTCCCCATAAAACCCGGTCCCCGGAGCGCGCAGGAAACTTGCTGGCGACCCCGACTGGGCTATCGTGCGGCTCTAAGCCCAAAGCCAGTCAGCTCGCCGGCATTTTCTCTATAGATTTCCAATTTGCTATCATACTGTAACAGTTCAGGTGGATAGGCTGTAGGCAGTTAGACTGTAGGTAAGAAGCAGAAACACAACAGACTAACAGCCTAATAGTCTACAGCCTAAACAACCTGAGTAGTTGCCTCATACTACCTATGACCATACGGGTCAGATTCGCTCCTTCTCCTACGGGACACCTGCATATCGGCGGGGCCAGGACCGCGCTTTTTAATTATCTTTTCTCAAGGAAACATAAAGGCGCGTTCGTGCTGAGGATAGAGGACACCGACGAGGACCGTTCGACCGAAGGATCCGTAAGGTCTATTTTTGAAAGCATGAAGTGGCTGGGCCTCGATTGGGACGAAGGCGCCATGCCGGACGGCGCCGAGAAAGGCTCTTTCGGCCCCTATGTCCAGAGCAAGCGGGAGGCCGCCGGAACCTACAGGAAGTACGCCGAAGAATTAATAAAAACGGGCAAGGCCTATCAATGCTACTGCACGGCGGCCGAGGTGGACGAGATGCGCCGTGCCGCAAGCGTTGCTGGTCGGCTGCCTAAATACGACGGCCGCTGCCGCAGCCTGACCGAAGCGCAAAGAAAAGAATTTGAGGCCCGGGGGCGCAAGCCCGTCGTCAGGTTCAGGATGCCGGACGACGGCTCTACCGGCTGGACCGACCTGATCCACGAAGAAGTGAAGTTCGATAATAAACTGCTTTCCGACTTCATAATGCTGAAGGCTTCCGGCTACCCGACCTATAATTTCGCCTGCGTCGTGGACGACCAGCTGATGGAGATTTCCCATGTCATCAGGGGCGACGACCATATCTCGAACACCCCGCTCCAGGTAAATCTCTACCGGGCGCTGGGCTGGCAGGCCCCCGGGCTGGCCCATCTCTCGATGATCCTGGGCCCCGACGGCACGAGATTATCCAAGCGCCACGGCGCCACCAGCGTGGGCGAGTACGCCAAACAGGGCTATCTTGCGGGCGCCATGAAGAACTATCTGGCGCTGCTGGGCTGGTCCACGACGGACAGCCGGCAGCTGTTCGAAGAGGGGGAGCTGGAGGAAAAATTCGACCTGAAGGGCTGTCAGAAAAGCCCGGCTGTCTTCGACCCCGTCAAGCTCACCTGGATGAACGGGGAATATATCAGGAAGCTTCCCGGGGATAAACTGCTTGAAATGGCCATGCCGTTCATTAAAGAGGCCGCCATACCCGTGGAAAAAAGCCCGGTCCCGCTTGCCGATATCGTGGCTCTGGAACAGGAAAAATACAGGCTTTTATGCGAAATACCGGCTAAGATAGAGTTTTTTTTCTCCGACGCGAAGTACGACGAAAAAGCCGTCGAGAAAACGCTGAAGACCCCGGACGCTAAAAAGATCCTTGCGGGGATAAAAGAGGCCTACTCCGCTTTGGGCGGCTTTAAAGAGGCCGAAATAGAGGCGGCCACCCGGAATTTTGCCAAAACCAACGCTTTTAAAGCCGGGCAGGTTTTCCACCCGGTAAGAGTGGCCGTCTCCGGCCGCGCGGAAGGCCCTACGCTTTTCCGGATGATGGAGTATCTTGGCCGCGAAGAGATCGTAAAGCGCCTTGAAAAAGCACTTTCCCTGATCTGAAGCAACTGTCCAGGTGGATAGGCTGTAGGCAGAGGGATAGGCTGAAGGCTGTAGGCCATTAGGCTGTTAGCCAAATCTGATTCTTACCTAATAGTCTAACAGCCTACAGCCTAACTGCCTACACAGCCTACAGCCTAAACAACCTGAGTTACGATTCGAAACAATTTCGTCATATCTTTGTATTAAATTCTCCATACCTTAGTTTGTAGACTATTCCTATGCGGTACTGGCTTTATTCCGAAGGCAATATCCTGGGTCCCTATAGCCCGGCAGAACTTATGGCTGTGCCCGCTTTCGTGCAGTCAAGTCTTGTTTGTCCCGAGACCGCCATGGGGGACAGCCCGGGCGACTGGCGGAGCGCCGAGCGGGAGGCTGAAATAGCGGAGGCTTTAAGCGTGGGCGTGGGGGGAGTCGTGTCGTCCGGGACCGGGGGCTGGGGCGACACATATGAGCTTGAAACGGGATTTTCTTCCAACGTCGCCGCCTATTACGAGGCCAGGAAAGAACAGCCTTACGGCTATGAAGACCTGTTAAACAGCATAGACAATGTTCTGGGCGCCTACAAGGAAGCCGAGGCGCCGGCCCGGCCGAAAGACGCGGAGCCGGACAGTTCCCTGATGGACCGCTTCGACATAAGGCTGTCGAAGATCCAGGAGGAACTGGAAGCGGCCCGCTGGGAAAAGAACCTGCTGCTCGAAAGGATCCGGACCAAAGACCGCGAGGACCAGAAGAACAAAGAACGCATAATGGAGCTGGAGGAAAAGCTTAAAGGCGTAGCCGGCCAGACGGAATTGCAGGACAAAGAAATAGCGCAGTTCAGGCATCTGGCCGAGCTCAAGGAAGAGTCCGATACTATTAAAAAGATCGAAGAGATAAAACAGGAAAGCTTTGATGAGCAGCGTAAAGCCGCGGAAAGCAGGCCGGAAGATAAAAGCAGAACACAGGATACAGGGCGCAGGATACAGGAAATAAGGCCTGAGGCGCGGCGGGAAATAAAGCCTGAGGCGCTGCGGGAAATAAAGCCTGAGGCGCTGCGGGAAATAAAGCCTGAGGCGCTGCGGGAAATAAAGCCTGAGGCGCTGCGGGAAATAAAGCCTGAGGCGCTGCGGGAAATAAAGCCTGAAGCGCGGCA
>JAHJSU010000182.1 GCA_018829985.1 Elusimicrobiota bacterium
CCTGGTTCACGATCTGCACGAAATTGATCATGACGAAAAGCGACGCGAACACGAACAGGGAAAGCCAGAAAAAATGCGAAAAAACGCTGAGCACGTATTTCTGGGATATAGGCATACGCATTATTTTATTCTATTATATTAGGTAACTATTCAGCTATTAAAATATAGAACGCTGATAACGCTGATTTTTTGTAACTACTCAGCCACTAAGACACCAAGGCACAAAGAAAGTTTATGGATCAAAAGGTTTGTTGTCTGATTTCCTTCGTGTCTTTGTGACTTTGTGGCTGAGTAGTAACGTATTATTATATACTTTTCGCCGGCCGGGCGGCCGTAAAACCGTGAAACGATTATCGCTGGTCCCGCTTATCGCAACGCTTCTCGCCCCCCCGGCCGCCGGGGCGGAGAATTTTTTGGCCGGCCCCGAAAGCTCCGGGAAACGCTTCCTTCTGCTGGACCGGGACGACCCGGCGCATATCTTCCGGACGGACGAGGCCCCCCCTTCCGGTTCCGGGTCTTTACTGGACGGCGACCTTCCGCTGTCCGATTATTCCTCCGACAGCTGGAACAAAGTGCGCCGGGACATAGAGGAGGGACGCTTCAACCAGTATGAACTGAAGCCCCGGACCGAAGTGGAAATATCCACCGACATTCCCCTCTCCCTGCCGCCGGAAGTGGAGTTCACGGACTCCGGCACGTCGCTTTCCGTGACCGGCAGAAAGCTCATAACGCTTAATTATACCGGCAAACGCTTTTTAAACGAGCAGAAAACCGTCACGAGGCCCAAGTCGCTCAGCCTGTTCGAGATAAACCAGCAGATGCAGGTGCGCATGCAGGGCAAGGTGGGGACCAAGATCACCGTCAACGTGGACTATGACGACACGAAGCAGGACAAGCAGGACATCTCCGTGGTCTACCGGGGCGCCGGCGACGAAGTGGTGCAGAACGTCTCTTTCGGCGACATTGACCTGTCGCTGCCGGCCTCGGAGTTCGTGTCCTACAACAAGCAGCTCTTCGGCATCCGCGCCGACCTGAAAACCAAGGCCCTGAAGTTCACTTTCGTGGGCTCGCGCACCAAAGGCCAGACCAAGACCAAGCAGTTCACGGGCAACACGCAGTTCCAGACGACGGATCTCCTTGACATCAATTATCTCAGGCGCAAATATTACGACATCGCCTTCGGCAACGTTTCGCGCCTGCCCATCAAAGCCGGGTCGGAGCGCATTTACATAGACCAGCAGACCCAGGCCATGGCGGACGGCGTAACGATCTTCAAGATGAGCGCCAACGACCTGGCCGTGCAAACCTCGACTTACACGGGGCGCTTCCAGATAATGAACAGCGGCATAGACTACGTCGTGGATTATGTAAAAGGCCTCGTCACCTTTAACCGGACCCTGAATCCCCAGGACGTGGTCATTATAGACTACCGGAACCAGAATGACACACTGCTTTCACAGAACACTTCCTCCACAACGTTGGATACCGGAGGCTCGGGGCTTTACAAACTGATAAAGACCCAAAACGATATCCAGCTCTCTTCCGCGGGCGAAGCGGGCTTCAACAGGGAACTGAAGACCTATTATTCCATAGGCCGGTCCAACCTGGTCCGGGACGACGGCCGGGGGATTTTTACTCTCAAAGTGCAGGACCTGAACCGCAACGAGGTCCTGCCCACCGTCACCAACAACATGCCCAAATATCCCGACACCATAGACGTGGATTTTGAGCAGGGTATCTTCAACCTGAAGCAGGTCTTCACCCTGGACGGGGCGCCCAAAGACGCTCCCGACCCGCAGCTATACTCCGCCTCGCCGGTGTCAAAACGCGTCATACGCGTGGAATATTCATACCGCTTCAAAACCTTCATGCTTGAGCCCAGCATAGTTCCGCAGTCCGAAGTGGTGCTGGTAGACGGGAAGAAAATCGCCCGGAACGAGGAATATTTCATAGACTACGATTCCGGCTTTATCACCTTCTACTACCCGGAACGCGTCAAACAGGATTCCAAGATTGACATAACCTACGAAGTTTCGCCGTTCGGCGGCATAGGCAACCAGTCGCTGGTGGGCGGAAGAGTGTCCTACGACCTCAGCAAGCATTTCTCCCTCGGCAGCACACTGCTGTATCAGGGCGGCATCAAGTCGAATACCGTGCCCAATATAACCGACCTCGCCAACAGCATGCTGGTCTACGAGGGCGACGTTCAGGTTAAAAGCCTGAACCTGCTGGGCCTGCGCACAAACCTGTCCGGCGAACTGGCCCAGTCCAGGCTTAATCCCAATTTAAACGATTTCGCGCTTGTGGATAACATGGAGGGCGTAAAACAGGACGACAGCGCGCCGCTGGACGCCAATTACTGGCGCATAGCCGCGAACCCGGCCGGTTCCCTGTATGGCCCCGCCGATCCCCGGGCTTTGCAGCGCTCTGACGGGTCCCAGGGTTGGTACAGCGAGAACATACCAGCCAACGTAATTAACCCCGCGTCCCCTTCCGAGGGCACTCAGCAGGTTTTAAGCGTCAATTACGATTTCAACGTGTCCTCGGAAGTTTCCATAGTCTATCCGCTTTCCGCCACAGGCCTGGATTTCTCGCAGAAGACCGCCCTTGAGCTGGTCATCAACGGCGACAATGCCGCCGGCCCCAAGTTCAACATACACCTTGGCCAGATAAACGAGGACGCCGACGGCGCCGGCGGACAAAGCTTTGTCTGCTCCAACGGACTCACCCTCACCCACGCCCCGAAAAGCGAAGACAAGAACTGCGATGGTCAGATAGCCCCGGATGAAGACATCGGATGGGAATACGCCCCCGCCGGTAAAACTTCAAAGTTCTATGGCATAGGCAACGGCCGGCTGGACTCCGAAGACCTGAACCAGAACGGCCGGCTGGACCCGCAGGATTTCACAGGCGGGGACTTCGGTTATATCAACAATTCCGAATTCACGGACACGACCGACAGCCAGCAGAAGAACGCGATAAACTTCACCGGCTGGCACACGCTTTATGCGCCCATCTCCATCGCGTCTACCGACACCTATAAATGGAACGCCGTCAAACAGGTCAGGATCTCGCTTACACAAACCCCCGGCGGCGCGGCCACCGGTATAATAAAATTCGCGCGCATCTCGGCCGTGGGCAATACCTGGGGCGTCAACCAGAGCGCCACCACAGGCTCGCTCAAGGCGCTGGCGGAAAACAATATCGACAACCCCGGCTATGTCCCCATCTACGAGGCCGGCGGGGAAGCCACGAAGGTGTTCAACGACCTTTACGGTTCGGTTTCGGAGCAGAAAAACAAGAACAATTCCGGGAATCTTGTGGAGCAGACCTTATCCCTGGATTATACGGCCCTCACCTCGTCCTCCACCGCTTATGTATACCGGAAATTCACGCGGCCGGTGGACATTTCCCAGCACGCCAAATTCCGCTTCCTTTTAAAGCCGGCCGCCTCATATACCGGAGCCAGTTTCTTTATCCGCATCGGCGACGACAACAACTATTTCAAAGCCGAAATACCGCTGGATTTCAACGACTGGAGACTCTACACCATAGGACAGGAAGATTTGACGGGAGACAATATCCCGGATATCTGGACCAACGGCTCCAACCATACGATCTATGTCTCCTCAAAAGGCGCGCCCAGCCTTCAGCAGGTGGCCCAGCTGACCATGGGCGTGACGCCTACCGGCGCCGGTTCCCACGACGGCAAGGTCTATGTGAACGAAATACACCTGGCCGAACCCATAGGCCGCACGGGCAACGCCAGAAAAGTGGAAGGCAGTTTTGAGATCCCCGGCTGGCTAAGCTTCGGCGGCAAACACCGCTATATGGACAGGAACTTCCAGACCCCCGTCACCGTCATCGCTAACCAGGACAGCGAACTGCAGTCCGGCTACCTGAACATCACCCGCCTCTCGTTCCTCCCCTTGAACTTCACCGCGGCGAAACAAATTACCACCACGCCGAACGCCCTGGTCACGGGCGGAAACAACCTGGTCAACTCGCTGCAGCAGGGCAAAGTCAAGAAATTCAACGGCTCGGCCGCAAGCTCATTAAACATAGGCCGCCTGCCCAAGCTCGGCGTTAACTACGGCAAAAGCCGGACCAACTACCTGCTGATGGCCAGGCAGGACGACCTGGACACCTATGCCGCGAACCTCGCCTACACGCTGCCTCTTAATCTCCATATTCTGCCGCAGACGTACAATTTCAACTATTCCCTCGGCAGGAACAGGGTGGATTACGACGAATCGAAGCTCCTGGATTTAGCCGGGCTCTATAACACGGAAGAACGGACCGATTCCTACGGGGCGAAGCTGACGTTTGCGCCCTGGAAGGGCTCTTCTTTCAATCCCGGATATACTCTGCAGCAGGTCCGGGAAAAGCGCCTGGCGTTGACGAACCGGGACGCCATAGAACGCTATCCCAAATCCATGCAGCAGACCGTGAACGTTAATTCCAACTTCATGTTCTTCTCCTGGCTGAACCCGTCCGTCAATTATTCCATTACCACCATAGAGAACAACAACCTCAACATCACCACGGTCACGGTGGTGCAGTCCTCGACCGTGTTCAGCGCGGGCGAGATAAAGACCGTCAACAGGAACGCCCAGGGAGCGGTGAGCCTGACGCTTAATATGAACAGCCTGATGCCGCGCAGCCGGCTGCTGAGGTCCCTGATCCTGTCCTCCAACTACCAGATCCAGGACGGCGACTCCTGGACCAATATCGAAAAGGCTTACGATACCAGGAACAAACTGTGGCTCAGGGACTCGCTCCGGCCCGAAGGCCGTTTCGCTTCCAGGAATTCCGTCACTTTGCGCGATACGATAAGCTCGTCCCAGCGCTGGCAGCCGTTCGAAGGTTTCGGTTTCAAGGGAAGGGCGGCGGCGCTGGGCGCCATGAGCCTGACCAACAACTTCTCCAATTCCGTGCAGAAGTCCGAGGTCACAGGCACCAGATCCCAAAGCGTCAACCGCACTTTCCCGGATTTGATCTTGTCTCTGTCCAAGCTCGAGACGCTTACCCGCACCGCTAAATGGGCGCAAAACGCCAATCTCAACCTTAAATATACCGTTAACTTCAACGAATCCAAGGCGATAAGCCTGGATACTTCAAAGACCTACGGCATGGACCTGCGGTTCAAACTGCTGAATTACGTGGACACGGCCATGAGCTATAATCTGCGGCTCGCCGGCAAAAAGGACCTGAGGCTCAACCAGCGGGTGCAAAACTCCGTGCACCGTGACGCCACCTTACAGGGCACGTTCGACTACAGGAAATTCCACTTTACCCCGAAGATCGACTATGTCTCCGATCTGGCCAAAGGCGGCCTCGGCGTGGTCACCCAGAACACGACGGCCATAACGCCGAGCGTGCTTATAAAATCCGATTTCCGGCTGCCCAAAGGGCTCAAACTCCCGTTCATGAAGTCCACGATCATCTTCACGAACCGCATCGTCTGGACGACGACTTTAAGCTACGCCCTCAGGAAATCGCCGGTCACGGTGGCCGAAAACACCCGCCTCTTCTCGCTTAACTCCAGCGCGGATTATGAAGCCGCGAAGAATCTGCGCCTCGCTTTCAACGCCGGCCTCCAGCGGCTCTGGAACAAGTACCTGAAACAGGACGACTACTTCTCTTACCAGTTCGGCAGCACGCTGACGTTCCAGTTCTAACGGCAGGGTATAGGGGATAGGGTAGAGGGTTTAGGGTAGCGAGAAGAGAAAGAGATGATGATATTTCGCAGAGTAAGTCCCATCTCCACCCTATACCCTAACCCCTATACCCTCTACCCTGACTATTTAATATGATTTTCAATTTTACATATATCGGAAAATATTTTTTACATGTATTACTTCCCAGGACCTGCGCGCATTGCAAGGAAGACCTTCGTTATCCGGACGACGGCCCTTTATGCCCGGACTGCCGCGCAAACCTTGAACCAATCCCGGAACTCCATTGTAAAAAATGCGGCCTGCCGCTGGACTCGGGCGGCGGATACTGCTTCAACTGCCGCGGCCACAAAGGGGACGGGGCCGCGGACTTCGCGGTATCGGCGTTCGTCTTCAACCCGGAGTTAAGGGCGCTTATTCACGAGTTTAAATACCGGGGCAGGCGGGGTCTGGCCGGGCCGCTGGGCCTTGAGCTGGCAAAAGCTTATGACAGGTACCCGGAACTGAAGCCTTATAATTTTGTCATACCCGTGCCGCTTTTCAGGGAAAAAGAAACCGAGCGGGGCTTTAACCAGTCGCGGCTGTTGGCTGAGGTTCTGGGCCGGGAAAAGAAGCTGTTTGTGCTGGAGGACGCCGTGGAGCGGATAAGGAACACGCCCTCGCAGACGAGGCTGACCAAAAAAGAGCGTCACGCGAATATGGAGGGGGCTTTTAAGGTGACAAGGCCGGAACTGGTCAAAGGCAGGCGCGTGCTTATAATAGACGACGTGGCCACCACGCTTGCCACGGTCTCGGAAATCGCCGGCCGGTTAAAGGAGGCCGGGGCCGCCGGCGCGGCGGTCTTCACGCTGGCGCGCGAGCCTTAGCCCGGATTCCGCAGCGGGCCGGCTGATAGTCCCTGGTTTTTTCCGCCATTACAGCCTTGGCGGACCCGCCGAAGAGGTGTGGCGGGCAGGACTAACTATTTATCCTCTTGATAGCAGGCCATGGAAGTGTCGGTTTCCCAGAGACGGACCTTGCTGACGGGCAGACCCGGCTTTTTCATTTCATTAAAGACCAGTTCCGCCATAATTTCAGCAGTGGGGTTATCCCGGACTTCAAAACAGGCCTGCCCGCTGTCTTTAAGAATTTTAAGCAGCGGGTCGCGGGCGCAGAGTATTACTTTATGATCAAAGTTTTTATCGATCCAGCCTTTAAGCGCGGCCCCCAGCACGGTGAAATCGGCGACCATCTTTTCCTTGTCGAGGGACTGCGCGCTCAGGGTTACTTCCACCCGGCCGTTATGGCCGTGCAGATTTTCACATTTACCCCGGTAATCAAGCAGCCTGTGGCCGTAGGCGAAAGAGACGGTTTTGCTGATTTTATACATTATTTTTCCTCCCTTTTAAAGGCTGTATTTCCGTCATGTAATTACTGAAAATATCGCACAGTATTGTATTATATCCTTTGAAGCGCCGATTGGGCAAAGATAAGAAGGGTTTCCCGGGAGTTATTGTTTGCGATAATCGCCCTTATGTTTTCTAAAGATAAATCGCTCTGCGGCTCGCTCTGGCTTAAAGCCGCGCTGAACCTTCCGCTGGAAGTTTCATTCCGTCTGGGTATGGCGCCGTTCATAGCCGGGGATCTTCTCAAAGCCTGCGCGGCTTGCGCCGTGTATTGGCGGTTTAAAGGCGCAAATTAAAAAAACGGATTCAAGGCGAACAGGGTCGGAAGGATCTCAGAGGCGTCGCCGGCGTGGCGGAAAATTGCCATTAGCAATTTTCGGAAGGCTGAAGGATGAGGGATAAAGAACGATGATAAAAAGAGATTTTTAAAATTTCTTTTTCAGCGTTATGCGCTGGGTGCTGCCCAGCCTGCCTTCCGGCGACATGGCATAATCCAGGTCGGCGTTCATCAGTTTTATGCCCGCCCCCGCGCTAAATGCTCCTGCCGCGCCCTGCCCCGCCCCGCCGTTTACGCCTCCCCTCAGGCTCAGGCCCGACATTGTCCCCGGCCCGCCGAACAGGGCATATTCCGTGCCCAGGCTATAAGTGGTGTATTTATCATACACATAACGCCTGGCATCAAAGTTCAGCATAAACCCCTGAACCGGCATAAACATTATACCGGCGCTCACGCTTAAAGGCAATTGGTCCCGCTGTGAAATATACTTAATGCCGGGGCCGAGGTTCTGCACCGCAACCCCCACGGACATCGGAACGCCTCTTAAACCGCGCTTTAACCCCATGTCCACCGCGTAGCCTGTGCCTTTAACGCCCGCTATGGAGCTTTCTATATATTTTACGGCCCCACCCACACTGTATACCCCGTATTGTCTTGCAAGCGCCAAGCTCGCCGCCTGGTCATAGGCGCTATAACCGCCGGCTTTGGACCTTGAGGCCGTGCGACCTTCCATGCTGCCGCTGGATAGCCGGGTAAAACTCAAACCCATTTTCCAACCGGCTGATCCCGGCAGGGCAAAACCGGCCCCCATAAAATCATGCGCCGAGCCTAAATACCAGGCGCTGTGGCTTAAAGCGGCCTCGCCTTTGCCTATGGAAGCGATGCCTGCCGGGTTATAGGTTATTGCGCTTATACCCATGGCGGAAGCCGCGCCTGCCGAAGACATGGCCCCGGCCTTGGCATCTGTGTCTATCTTCAGGAATTCCGCCCCGGATTCCAGCGCGTCGGTCAGTTTTCCTGAAGGCATAAGCACAAACACAAGCGCCACACCCAGCGCCCACGGCCTTGAAAGCAGGTAAACTATTTCATTAAGCCAATCTTTCTTCGGGTTGTTA
>JAHJSU010000183.1 GCA_018829985.1 Elusimicrobiota bacterium
GGCCTTTATGACGCGATGAATAAATGGGGCAAAAGCCTGCTGGTCCACCTGCCCGAGGGAATGCTTTTCGACGAGAAACAGCTGACGGAGCTTAGAAACGCGCTGGGCAAAAGCCACGGGGGCTGCCCGGTCTATCTGAAGATAAACACGAAAGCCAGGAGCGCTTACGTGATAGAGACCACGGACAGGGTGCTCCTGAACGACGGCCTGTTCAGGGAGCTGGAAAGGATACTGGGGGATAAGACATGGCAAGTGGAAAGCGGATATTGATAGCCGACGACGATCCGGACATCCTGGACCTGCTGGAAGCGTATTTTAAAAGGAAAGGGTACGAGATAACCATAGTGGTCAACGGCAAGGACGCCCTGCAGAAGGCGGAGACCGGGAAGTTCGACCTTATACTTCTGGACGTCATGATGCCCTATATAGACGGCTACCACGTGGCGCAGGAAGTCACCTCCAGGCTGGGCGCGGATGCGCCCAGGATCATCATCATGACCTCCAGGGACGTCGCGGGCGAAAGAGGCATAGCGATGTTAAGCGGGGCCGTTGACGCCGTCCAGAAACCTTTCACGCTTGAGGAACTGGACCGGAAAATAGCGGAGGTTCTGGGTAAATAACAGGTAACTGCCCAGGCAGCCGCTAAGACACCAAGGCACAAAGAAAGTTATGGAATATAAGCCTCTTTCAGAGTGTGAAGAAGAAACAGCAAAGGCTGTTCCCTTCGTGTCTTTGTGACTTTGTGGCTGAGTAGTTGCCTGAATTTACAATATTTGGGAATAACGGAGGGAAGTTTATATGAAAAAACTCACATTGTCGGCGGCGCTGTTGTGCGCGGTCTGCGCCTGGAGCCCGGCGGCGGGCGCGGGCAGGGATAAAGATAAAAGCGCGGATATGGTCCTGCCGGACACCGAGCTTATCGATATCCCCACCGCGGGCATCCTTGACTACTACGGATTTATGCTGAAGACGAGGGCTTATTCCGAAGGAGGGGTGATCGGTTCGCTTAATTTCGGCGTGCTTGAACGGCTGAACCTGGGCGCTTCGATGACCGTGGACAAACTGATAGGTTCGGACGCGCCCATCAGGATGAGGCGCCCCGAGATACAGGTCAAGTTCAGATTCTTCGACGGCGGCTATTATATTCCGGCCGCAGCGGTGGGTTATGACGGACAGGGATATTATTACGACGGCGACGCCAGGAAATATCTTGAAAAGGGAAAAGGCCTTTACCTGGCCGGTTCAAAGGAGGCGTGGATATCGAACCTGGTTTTGCACGGCGGTTTTAACATCCCTGATTTTGACAATAATTATCTGTTCGGCTTTTTGGGCGCCAACTACACTTTGGAGGATAAGGCGTCTTTTATACTGGAATACGACAGCCTGTTCCATAAGGACGACCCCACGCGCCTCAATGTCGGCGCCCGCATATATATCACGCCTTATTTCCAGCTGGACATGGGGCTGCGGGAATTGAACGCCAGCCAGAAGTTCTCCAATGGCGACCGCAGAAAGACCGAGCGAATAGTGCAGCTGCGCTATAGCACGAATTTTTAAAAACCGCTTTTGGTATCGGTAAATTGTAGGCGCGGCGTTAAAGAATTTCACCGCAGAGGCGCAGAGAGCGCAGAGCGAGAGGCTATTCTCAATTATAAGGATTTCTCTGCGACCTCTGCGTCTCTGCGGTAAATCTAAGGAGAAAAATTGTGAAGAAAAGAATTGGCATTCTAACCGGCGGAGGGGACTGTCCCGGACTTAATCCCGCTATACGCGGCTGCGTGTACGCGGCCCAAAAATACGGTTATGAATGCGTCGGCCTGATCGACGGATGGAAAGGCCTGATGGAAGGCGCCGCTACTCCTCTCAACAGGGAGATAACGGAATATCTCGTCATGAAAGGCGGCACGATACTCGGCACCTCCCGCACCAACCCCTTAAAGAGCGAGGACGGCGTTAAAAAATGCCTTGCGACTTTCAAAAAACTGGATCTTCACGCGCTGGTGGCCATGGGCGGCGACGATACTCTGGGCGTAGCCGCCCGGCTTTATAAAGACCACAAGCTTAATATCGTGGGCGTGCCCAAGACCATGGATAACGATCTCAACGCCACGGACTATACTTTCGGCTTTGACACCTCTGTTACGCGCGCCATGGATGCCGCTCAGTCCCTGATGGACACCGGCGCCAGCCACCACCGCATCATGGTGCTGGAAGTAATGGGCAGGCACGCCGGCTGGGTGGCGCTTTACACGGCCATCGCCGCGGCAGCGGACTTCGTCTGCATCCCGGAGCGGAAAATAGACACCTCGGAAATGATCCGGAAGCTTAGAGAATCCTATGCCAGGAAGCGGTTCGCGCTGGTCGTAACCAGCGAGGCCGCCGAAATGCCGGAAGCGGGGGAAGATAAAATAAAGCACGAGCTGGACCAGTTCGGCCACCGCATCCTTAAGGACAGAGGGATGGGCGAGCATATCTCGCAGTTTATAGAGAAGCAGACCGGCATAGAGACCCGCTTTGCCGTTATCGGCCATATGCAGAGAGGCGGCGCGCCCACGCTGTTTGACAGGATACTCGCCACCCGCGTAGGCATAAAAGCGGCGGAGCTTGTGCACACCGGCCGGTTCGGCATGATGAGCTCCCTGGTGGACAACCGGATAGTCGGAGTGCCGCTTGCGCAGGCCGTCGGCGAACTTAAGACGGTCTCCGAAGACTGGTTTGAACTGATGGAATTGATGTTTTAAAACGGCAGGTAAAGGCAAAGGTAAAGGTGCAGGTAAGGAAAGATCCCTTCCACCCTTTACCTTCACCTAAACCTTTACCTGTATCCGCGTCGTTGATTAAACCTATTCGACCAAGGAGAATTATGACCGAAAGCAAGGAAAATAAACCCGCTCAGCAATTCCAGCGAAAGACCATACTTATAAAAAAGCGCCTGCAATACCGGTATATGTCGCTTATAATAATGAGCGTTCTGCTGGCTTTTTTAATAGTGGGACTTGACCTTATGTGGACCATCTCCAAAGTGGTCAATGAGCATCCGATGATGCAGCCGCTGCTGGAGGACATGTTCTCCATGGCGCCGCTTTTCGTCATAAAGCTGATAGTGTACCTGATCATCGTGCTTATAGTTTCGGCCGTCGTGTCTCACAGGATGGCCGGGCCTATATTTAAATTCGAGAAAAGCTGCTCCACCGTCGCTTCCGGCGACCTCACGCACAGGGTTTACCTCCGCAAGGGTGACCATCTCACCGAACTGCAGGAACACTTCAACAATATGGTGGAAGCCGTTCACGCGTATGGCAAGGAAATGGAAAATTTTAAGCGCGCGGCGGCGGCCAGGGACCCCGGCATGAAAGCGGAAGCCGCAGCCCTGACCCAGAAAATTTCCATGATACTGCCGAATTATAAGATATAAGGCAACTATTAAAATATAGAACGCTGATAACGCTGATTTTTAGTAATTACTCAGCCACTAAGACACCAAGGCACAAAGAAAGTTTATGGATCAAACGGTTTGTTGTCTGATTCCCTTCGTGCCTTTGTGACTTTGTGGCTGAGTAGTAA
>JAHJSU010000184.1 GCA_018829985.1 Elusimicrobiota bacterium
GGATGCATCAGACTTTCCCGCTACTAGTCCAAATCTGAGTACGGCTACCCAGACATTCTGTTTAACCTCGGCCTCCTGATACCGGCCATAGGCTTCATAGAGACGTTTATCCTTGCGTATGTCGTCCCCGAATTTGGATTTAACCGCTCTAACTGCCTGTTCCGCCCGTTCTCTCTCGGCTACCATCACTTGAAACCCTTTGCTGTATGTTATCCCAGAATTTGATGCATTATGTACGGATTCGGGATCTGCGGCAGCGGATATTTTTTCCGCAACGACCGTAGGAACCGGTATATTGCCGCTGTCTTTATCAAAGACGGGAATAGCGGTATTGAAATCCCTGTTGTCAGCCACAGCGTCCCTGAAGTCCGACGGAATATTCCTGTGCGAACTCTTAACGTAACCAAATCCCGCCGCCGTCACCACTACGGCAACAAGGGTATATATTTTCCAGTTAGTCATAAGGCCTCCTAGCGTTAACAAAAGTATACCCCCCCCCCCGCGATTGTCAAGGGCCTTCGGGCTCTAAAAGCCCTCCTGTTCATGGGCACTTAGGCCAGCGGAAAAACATGCGTACAGTATAGTGGTAAAATACCAGACTAAACCGATCCTCCCCCAGTGTCGTGTAAGTTCACCACGCTATTTCCCCCTCTCGTTGGGGAATTTCACTTTTTATTATTTGAGTGTCGCAAAACTTCCACGAAGGCGACACCGGGGGAGGGTGGGGCGGGGGTAAAAATAAAAATTTAACCTGCGCCGCTCCGTAGAATCCCCCCCCCGGCGCTGGCCGGCCACGCCAAAACTTAACGCCCGGCAAAAAGGCAAAAACAAAATTTTATAGGGTAAACCTGAAATAAATCGCCCGGCAATAACCCCAGGAGCGCGTTTTATAAACGCCCGCTTGTCTTTGTACCCCACAAGACTCCGCATAATTAGCAATCCCTAAAACCTTATATCTTCCGTCGGGCGGCCAGCTGCGCCGTGGTCGAGTTTGAAGCCGCCGGCGGTGGAATAATTAGCACCTATGTGCCCAAGTCCACCTGCCACCGCCTGGAAAATCCCGGCAAAGTGCCGCTTGAAATGATAGAAGTGCAAAACGGCGAATATGTGGGGGAAGACGATACATTGACTCTTATTGGTTAAAATCGCACGGCAACCGCGGCGGTTTCCGTTTGGTGGGAAAAAACCACATCCATCAGGTATACGCCGTTAATCCGGCGCTGTTTCCAGCTTTCAAGATTTTTGCCGTTTACAAACACCGCTTTGGCCTCAAGCGGAGAAATTATTTCTGTCTGCGTCTTATGTCCCGGAAATGCTCTAAGCTCAAAGGTCAGTTTTGCCGCCGCCGGGTCAAACCGGCCGGAAACCAGCGCCGAACCGGCGCGGGAAATATAGGGAATTTCAGGGAACCCGAGCGTTATCCCGATTTTTTCCTTTAGCCGCAGTCGCTCAGGGATCACCGCCGAAGGATAAAGCGCGCCGTCGTATTTTATGGTTTTTATATACGCGCCCCAACCCGCGGTTTCAACAATTACCGGCGCGCCTGCGGCAAAAAGCGTGTATTTTGAATGTTTCATGCCTTCCGCCAGCCACGGCTCAAAGCTTATGTTCCACACGTTTTCCCGCACGCCCAAAAGGCTGTAGAGAGCGTAGAGATACCAGCCGCCGGCCCATAAAAACTGAGGCTTGTCCACCGTGCCGTAGACCGAAGGATTTTGCCTGTCGCCGTTGCGGCATTCATACATGGCATATTGCCCGTTGGGACCGTCGACTATGCCGTCAAGCGTCATTACGGTTTTTATAAAACGCAGGGCCTCCGCTTTTTTGCCGGCGGAAATAAGCGCCAGCGCGTACCAGGCATTGCCGTTAGGCCATATCCCCCCGTTCAAATAATAAAAAGGCTCGCCCGCCTCGGGGCCGTTGAATTTAAGATAATCTCCCAGTTTATGGAAATCCATGGGATAGGCATTATAGACGCCTGTCTTTTCATCCAGCAGGTTTTTCCGGGCGGTCTCAACCATCGCTTTTTTCCGGGAATCATCGGTAAGGTTAAAGTGAGCGGCCAGGAGGGAGCCGGTATAAAGGTGAGCGTCCTTTGCGCCATCCCCGTAATAATTGACAAAGTAATTCAGTTCGTCGTCCCATAACACGGCATTGAGCCGTTCCTGCATGTTTTGAGCCTCCGCTTCATAACGCGCAAGTTCCCGGGCGCCTCCGCCTAAGGCGGATGAAATAAAAGCAAATTCTCTCAAAGCCCGCACGGCCAGTATCGTCATGTAAGACCGCGGCCCGAAACTACTGCCAATGTCCCACCAGTCGGGGCGGTAGGCCCAGATAAGGCCGTCGTCTTTTTTGTTTGTCAACATCTGTTTTATGCTTTTGGCCAGCAGAGGATAAAGTCTTTTAACGGTTTCAGTGTCGTTTGAATGTCTGAGATAGGAGGCAGCCGTTATGACGTGCCAGAAATGGTTCCAGTTGTCCGCGCCCGCGAACTCCGTGACGTAACGGTTGTCCTTCCAGTAATAGGCATGAAGTATGACATTGTCCGCCCCTGGGGCGGCGTGTTTCGCTATATAGTCCAGATCCTTTTTGACCCGGCCGGGAGCAAAATTCACCGCCGCAAGATCGGTAACAAGAGTGTCGTGTGTGAAAAAAAAGTTGTATTCCACCGGGCAGGGCATGGGGACTATCTCGCCGTCAAGATAATGGGCGTTGACGGCAAGAACGGCTTTGGCCCAGGCGGCCGTTCGGTCAAGGGAATCGTCGCCGGTTTCAATTATGCCCTCCCCATAAACCTTTTCCAGCACGTATTGCTCATAAAGCCGGGTCTCGCGCAGGTGGTTTTCCAGCAGATATTTCACCAGTTCTTTTTCCTCGCCCGGTTTTGCCGACCCGATTATCTGCGTGACGGTCATTTTTTCGCCCGGCGCCAGGCTTTTTTTGTAGACGAACGCGGCCGCCGGCCGTTTCTTTTCCGATTTATCAATCACAGCGCCGGACAGTTCCCCTGTTTTCATCCACAGGTTTTCGGCGGTCCCCGGCGGGCCGGTAATTTCGCCGTCCGCCGAAAAACCGGAGGGCGGCTGGGACGCATTGGCCGCGAAAATCCGGCTATGGGCGGTCTCCGTACTTTCAAAATTGACGTAAATGGCGGAACCCGTGCCGTCAAATTCCGTCCAGGCCGAAGATTGAAGCGCGGATGTGTGGCTGGTCTTAACCGAAGCTTCCAGATGGGTGTAGATCTCAAATACCGCTGTCTCCGATGAAGTGTTTATCAGTTCTATCACGGCGACCATGGCCGGCTTATTTTTGCAGAATTCATATCCGATGGTCAGCGTCTTTTCGCTGTCGGTACTGCGAAAAAGCGCCCAATAGGGCGTAAGTTCATAGTCAAAGGGCTCCGGGGTTATCCACTCCCTGGGTTTGTCGCCGGCCTTTAAGCCGATAGACATCACGCGCGATTGTCCCCTTTTCCAGTAGTCCGTGCTTGCATCCATGCTGGTTGCGACGGGATAATAGAAATTTAAACGGTTTAAAAGCGGAGAACCATCGTGCATTTCTATACCCACGAAAGGCCCGCCTATCTCAATCTGGGACCGTCCCTTAAACGAAACCTTCAGCCTGTCGCGCAAACCGGCATCCGGCTGCCGGGCGTCAGCCCCGAAAACGGACATACCACCCCCGAACAGCAAAAAAACGCAAAGCAACATTCCTGCGGACATGATTTTCACAACCTCCCGTTCCGGAGCAGGTTACAAAATTTCCAGCAGAGTCAGGTGGGCGATGACGAACATGATGCTTGATTCCCCGCCCTGGTTCTCATTGAGCTTGTCTTCGTTGATGCCGTCGCGGGAGCCGCCGGTTGTTGAATCATAAAGCGGCTTGCCGGCGGTGTTTTTGCCTAAAAACCATTCAAATGCCAGCATTGTAGTCCGTATAAGACCTGTTTTGGCAAGCTCTTCTTTAATTTCGCTCTTTCCGCTGCTTAAAAATCTTTCAGAAAAAGCTCCCCTTCCTGATTATATAAAAAAACCGGAGTATTTCCTTAAATTTTAAAAAAGCC
>JAHJSU010000185.1 GCA_018829985.1 Elusimicrobiota bacterium
AAGACACGAAAGAAATCAGACAACAAACCGTTTGATCCATAAACTTTCTTTGTGCCTTGGTGTCTTAGTGGCTGAGTAATTACTAAAAATCAGCGTTATCAGCGTTCTATATTCTATTCCGCCATCTCATAGCGACCTGAATAGTTACGATATTACTGTAATCGCCGTTGTCTGTTATCGCCGTAATCTCTTTATGAAAACACTTTTATACGTTCCCATAATACATACACGCGCCGACCTCGGCTCTTTGGCAAAGGCCGTGGCAAAAAGAGGGATCGACGCTATAGGCGCGGAGTTCTGGGAAAAACACACGGCGACGGTTGAAAAGTTCTGGGATGTGTTGTCGGACCATTTCGCCGCCATAGATGCGGCGGGAATGAAGGTGTACCAGGATGGGATGCCCGCCGACGGCGAACTCGGCGCGAAAATAGTGGAAGAAAGCGTAAAATCAGGCAGCAGGAATTACGAATTGGTCGCGGGGCTCCTTAAACGGGGCGCCGTTTTGATCAAAACGGAGGATTTCGGGCTTGTTAAACAGGAAATGGACAGGCTGGTAGCTTTAACCCGGTCAAAATCGTTCTTTCAAAAACTAGCCGCCTACGTAAAATATAAATGGGTTAAAGATAAATTATTGGCGAAAAGGGACGACTTTATCGCGAAAAGGATAAACGAAACCCTGGGCGCGGGCCGGACGGGAATTCTTTTTATCGGCGCCGGCCACAACATCAAAAAGCGTCTGTCGCCGGAGATCCGGGTAATTGAAATAAAGGACGCCGGCAAAGTAAAAGAATACCAGGAATTGCTCCCCTTTTATCACAGGAACAAAGAGCGTGTCGCCGAACTGGAGCAGTACCTGGCGGCGCGGATAACTTAACCCGAAAAATTCAGTTGAATTTTTCGGGAAGGATAAAGGATTAAGGATAAAGGCTAAGGGGCGGAAAAAATCTCTTTGCATCCGCTGCATCTTTTCCTTCATCCTTCAGCCTTTATCCTTTAGCCTTCCGAAAATTGCCATGGATATCCGCCTAAGGCGGACCGACTTCAACTGCAATTTTCGGGTTAATACTATGACCAACAAACAACAAAGGCGGGACGCTAACCTGTCTGCGTGCGAACACGCACAGGCAGACGGCTCGTCCTCGTGCGGTGCGGCGGGGAGCGGCGCTGTCAATCGCAGACCGGCCAAGAGGGAAATAGAGCATCTTAACCGTGTCCTGCTTTCCATCCGGAACGTCAACCGGTTGATAACGAGTGAAGAGGAACCGCACAGACTGATACAAAGCATCTGTGAACTCCTCATTGAACAGCACGGCTATCTCGGGGCCATGATAGTAATGTCGGATGAGGCCGGGAAAATAGGGATTTACTCCGAGGCCGGCATGGGGGAGAGGTTTAAGCCGCTGGCTGAAAGCCTGGACAGGGGGGAACTGCCGCCCTGCTGCGCCGGCGCGAAGGCGACCGAGGGGATATATTATGTGAGGCTGCCAAGCCCCCGGTTGAAGAAAAACGCCGGCGCGGCGCGCGAAAGCGGGTGTTATGTGGATTACCCGGCGGGCAGGTGCGCGCCGTGCCCTATAGTTTCGCTTTGCGCCAAAAATAAAACCATGTGCGTGAGCCTGGTATACCACGGCAAGGTTACGGGCTACCTGGCGGTGTCGGTCGAATCTTCCCGGGCGATCGGAAAAGAAGAGCAGGAGCTGTTTCTGGATGTGGCGGGCGATGTGGCCGTGGCGCTGTATAGCCTGGCCGAGGCGGCAGCCATAAGGCAATCCGAGCAGAAACGCGCGGCGGTGGAGGCGCAATTGCGGCAGGCGCAGAAAATGGAAGTGGTGGGCCGCCTGGCCGGCGGGGTGGCGCATGATTTTAACAACATACTTACCGCTATAAAGTGCTACGCCGGGTTTATTCAAGAAGACCTCTCCCCGCAGGACCCCAAATTTGCCGACACGCGGGAGATTCTGGACTCGGTGGAGCGGGCCATTTCCCTTACGCGGCAGCTTTTGGCTTTCAGCCGCCGCCAGATAATGTCGTCCCAGGTGGTGGATGTAAACAGAATACTGGAAAATATGACCAATATGCTCCGGCGCATTATAGGCGAAGATATAACGGTGGAAACCAGGCTGTTCCCGGGGCCGTGCCTGGCCCTGGTGGACCCGGGGCAGCTTGAGCAGGTAATAATGAATCTGGCGGTAAACGCGCGCGACGCGATGTCCCCGTCCGACGGGGGCAGGCCCGTCGGTGAAACTTTAATTCTGGAGACGGAAATAATCCGTCCGCCTGAAGAATTCTTTGCCGCACGCCCAAACCTGCCTCTGGGGCCGCTGGTCCGCTTAAAGGTGCTCGACACCGGTTGCGGCATGACAACGGAAGTCAAGAGCCGGCTGTTTGAACCGTTTTTCACCACAAAGGAGCCGGGCAGGGGCACAGGCCTCGGGCTTTCCATGGTTTTCGGCATAGTAAAGCAGAGCCGCGGTGAGATAGAAATTGAAAGCGAGCCGGGCAAAGGCTCGACCTTCCTGATTTATCTGCCGCTAGCGAAAACTCCGCCGGCTGAAGCCGGAAATAAAGGCGGCGGTAAATATGAAGGCAAAGATGAAGGCAGGGGCAAAAATAACGGCGACCCGGTAAAAAGGCTCGTGACAGTTCTGTTTGTTGAAGATGAAGAAGCCCTGCGCCGCCTTGGCGAGCGGGTTTTGCGCGCCGGAGGCTATACAGTCCTTGCCGCCGCGAACGGCCGGGCGGCCTTCAAGCTTATGGAAGAGCGCGGCAAACCCGTGGACCTGCTTCTTACGGACGTGGTGATGCCCGGCATGAGCGGACGCGAACTGGCGCTTGAGCTGGCGCGCCGCAGCCTGGTCGGCCGGGTGCTTTACATGTCCGGCTATACGGATGACGCCGTTGTAAAACACGGCGTGCTTGAACCGGGAATAGCCTTTATCTACAAGCCGTTCACGGTGAAAGAGGTCATGCTGAAACTGCGCGAGGTCCTGAACGGTCCCGCCGGCCAGGCAAAGGCGTAATTTACACATAATCAGATAATTTGTATAGTATAGGAAATGATACCAAGACCTTTTTGGGAAAAACGAATAGAGACTGCCTGGAGGCAGGCGCCTATAGTGTGGCTTTCCGGCGTAAGACGAAGCGGTAAAACAACCCTGGCAAAAACCCTGGGGGAAAAAGCTCTTTACCTCAACTGCGATTTGCCCGCCATTGAAGATATGACGCGCGACCCGGCGCTGTTTTATCGCAATTGCGACAAGCCGGTCGTGGTCTTTGATGAAATACATCAATTGAATGATCCAAGCCGGCTTCTTAAGATCGGGGCGGACATGTTTCCCGGGTTAAAAATACTTGCTGCCGGCTCATCCACCCTTGCCGCCACCAAAAAATTCAACGACACACTTACCGGCAGAAAACGGCAGATACATCTTTTGCCTGTTTTGTGGGACGAGTTCGCCGGGTTTAACAACGCCACTTTGAAGAAACGGCTTTTCCACGGGGGCCTCCCGCCCGCCCTGCTTATGGAAAAAAAAGACGCGTCGTTCTACCGTGAATGGATGGATTCCTTTTTCTCCCGTGATATACAAAAGCTTTTCTCTTTCCGCAACGTGGACAAGTTTAATGTTCTTTTTGAATACCTTATGAAGCAGAGCGGCGGGCTTTTTGAAGCGTCAAAAGCGGCCTCGGCTTTGGGAATAAGCCGGCCGACCATAGAAAGCCATCTGCGCGCGCTTGAGATCACGCAGGCCCTGACTATAGTCCGTCCTTTTCACGGCGGCGGCCTGAAAGAACTGGTTAAAACCCCGAAGTGCTATTGTTTTGACACCGGCTTTGTCAGTTTTTTCCGGGGCTGGGATCCGCTTCGCGCACAGGATTACGGTTTACTGTGGGAGCATCTGACTCTGGAATGGCTTTTGGCGCGCCGGCCTGCGGGGAAGATACAATACTGGCGGGACACTTCCGGGGCTGAACTGGATTTTGTGGCGCAGCATAAGGACGGCAGGGTTGATGTCTTTGAATGTAAATGGGACCCGTCGGAATTTGAACCCCGGGCGCTGAATACTTTTCGTTCCTGGTACCCTGCGGGGAACAACTATCTTGTCTGCCCGTCCGGCACGCCGGCCTACGTTAAGGCGTTTAAAGGCGTCCCGGTAACAGTGTGCGCCCTGTCCTCCCTGCCGGATTTGGATATAGAGGTGTAAAAAATGCCTAAAAAGATACTTTTGGTCGACGACGACCGCAAGATACTTGATGTCATGCGGCGCTACCTTGA
>JAHJSU010000186.1 GCA_018829985.1 Elusimicrobiota bacterium
AGTGCGGGAAAACCCCAACAATATCCGTTTGGAATGGCGGGATACAAAGTCGGACGCCTATTTTAATGCCAATATGCTTTCCGACGGAACATTACGCTTTATTTGTCTGGCCACCCTGCTTTTGCAGCCAGACCCGCCATCCGTGATAATTTTGGACGAGCCGGAACTTGGCTTGCATCCGGCTGCTATTGCACTTTTGGCGGAAATGATTAAAAGTGCGTCGCAGAAGTCGCAAATTATTATTTCCACACAATCTGTAACGCTTATCAATCATTTCTCCCCGGAAGATATTATTGTGGCCGAAAGGAAGCAGGAAACCGGGGAAAGCGTTTTCACTCGCCTGGATAAAAAGGCAATAGCTCACTGGCTTGAAGACTATGCCCTCGGAGCGATATGGGAAAAGAATATTATCGGGGGACGGCCATGAAAAAGGTTCTTCTCCTGGTTGAGGGACAAACCGAGGAAAAATTCGTCAAAGACATGCTGCGCCGTCATTTTAACGCAAAGCAAATATATTTGATGCCGATTTTAATCGGAGGCCGTATTCGATACTCCAAATTAAAAAAAGAAATACAAAATTTGCTTCGTGATAGCAGCGCTGATTGTGTTACCACAATGATTGATTTTTACGCCATGGATTCCAACTGCCCCGGACGCGCGGCGCCGCAAGGTCGGACAGCGCGGGAAAAAGCCGCTTTTGTTGAACAAGAACTTTCCAAAGACATCAATCATCTAAAATTTAAGCCTTATATCTCCGTGTATGAGTTTGAGGCCTTGCTGTTTTCCGAGCCAAAAATTCTATCTGCCAAGCCAGGGGTTCCGGTAGAGAAAATTACAGCCATAACGGAACAATACGCCTCACCAGAAGATATCGACGACAGTCCAACAGCATCTCCATCGCACAGGATAGAATCCATATATCCCGGCTATCCCAAAATTCGTTTCGGATATGAGATATCGTCGGAAATAGGACTGCCTGTGATTCGCATCAAATGCCCGCATTTTAATGATTGGCTTACAACTTTGGAAAACTTATGACTGTGCTCCCCGAACAGATTTCCCGCTATATGAGCCTGCGTGAGCCTCAAAGAGATGCTTTGGAGGTTTTTCACGCTATCAGTAAGGATACAGATTATAAGACCGCCGCATTGCCCGCCGTGGCCGGAAAAGCCTCCGCCGCCAGTAAAAACGCAAATCCAGTAGAGTTTGACACAGATTTCCCTTCTTTTTGTTTTGCTCTTGCCACCGGCGTGGGAAAAACCCGCCTTATGGGCGCAAGCGTTTACTATCTCTGGAAGACCAAGGGTTATAAGAACTTCTTCATCCTTGCGCCGAATATCACCATTTACGACAAACTCCGCGCCGAACTTAACCCTGCCCATCCCAAATACATGTTTATCGGGCTTTCAGATTTCCCTGCGCCGGAAATTTATGACGGCGACAATTATCTGCGCTTCACCCCTACGGGCCAGGCTTTATTCGGCCAAGCCAATGTTTTTATTTTCAACATCAGCAAAATATTCTCCCGCACCGACGTAGACTTTAAATTCCACCGCTTTAACGAGACACTGGGGGATTCTTTCTCCGCCATGCTCCGGCAAATGGACGACCTTGTATTTTTAATGGACGAAAGTCATAGATACCGCGGCGAGGCGTCACTAAATGCCATAAATCACCTGAAACCCGCTCTCGGCCTTGAATTCAGCGCCACGCCAAAATACAAAAAGAACATTGTCTATTCTTTTAACCTGGCGCAGTCCATAGGCAGATTCGTAAAGTCCCCTACCGTTGTAACCCGCACAAACCTTACCACGGCGGATGAAGCCGAGATGGAGAAACTCAAACTTCTGGACGGCATGACCCGCCATGAAGTTAAAAAAGCCCGCCTTGCCGAATATTGCGCCGTAAAACAGCAGCCCTTGGTTAAGCCGTTTGTCCTTATTTCAACAAAAGACACAACCCACGCTTCCCAGGTACGCGACTATATTGAATCTAACGCCTTTTGCGGCGGACACTACAAAGGGAAAATTATCGAAATCCATTCCGGAAAAACCGGCGCCGAAAGCGACGAGAACATTCAGCGGCTTCTCTCCGTTGAGAACCCGACCAACACCGTTGAAATAGTGATCCATGTAAACATGCTCAAAGAAGGCTGGGATGTGCGGAACCTTTACACTATTATTCCGCTTAGGGCATCTATCAGCGAAATCCTAACAGAGCAAACCATAGGACGCGGTCTGCGCCTCCCGTTCGGTAAGCCCACAGGCGACGAAGATCTGGATGCGCTTGAGATAATATCCCACGACCAGTACGCCAAGCTAATTAAAGAAGCCCAAAGCAATCCCATGTTTAAATTTAAGGAATTGGGGGACAGGGATTTACGCCCGGTCACCACCGTCCCCGTCGCCCATAAATTCATTGAATTAAATGATGTTCTTGACCGCCTTACCGAGCAGAAAGATATTCTTTTTACCTCCCAACTGACTGACAAGGAAAAGTTAAACGATGTGGTAGACCGGATAGTTGCCGAGGAAGCCAAACAGCACGCGCAGAAAACAGTTGAACCAGTTGCCGGTCAGAAAACCGAAACAACACCCGGAGCCCAGCAAGATGGTTTGTTTGGGCAGTCGTCAGCCACCGCCAAACCTTTTGACATTAAAATGCGTAAAGAAGAACTTAAAACCGCTCTTTCCAATTACGCGGAAGTTTCAATAGATGTGCCGTATATTGAAACTGAAACAGTCTCTGACCGAAAACTTGAGCCATTTGCCGTAAAAGCAAATGTCGGCCCCTTTGAACTTGTGGATCAGCGCCTGCTCGCCAGAGAACTCTCTTCCGGCAAAGAGCGGGTAGGGGAACAGGTTGAGGTAATGGAAGTTGAGAATCCCAGGGTTTTCCTTGCCGGCCAGCTTATCGATGCCGTTGACGAGATTGACGTTACCAACGACAAAGATGCCGTGCTGGCAATCGTAGACAAATACCTGGCCCAGATAAATAAACCTGTGGAAGAACTTGGGAAAATTGTGCACTTATACCGAAACGCCATAATCGGGGATCTCAAGAATCAGGTTGAGGCCCATATTACTGACGACACGCAAGCGAAGATATATGTAAAAAGCGGCTTTGTTAAGTTCCGTGAATATTCCAAATCTATCCTGTCAAAAGAAGGTTCGGTTGAATATAATGCCGATGTCCCGAAATCAGATATAGATAAATATTTGTTTACGGGTTTTAAAAAAAGCCTTTACACACAGGTCCCGTTTGACTCCACACCGGAGAAGGATTTTGCGGTGGTTCTTGAGAGGGACAAAAAAGTGACAAAATGGGTTCGCCCGCCGGAAGGAAATATCCCAATACGTTACCGGGGCCAGACATACAACCCCGATTTTATTGTAGAAACCACCGATAAAAAATACATGATAGAGATAAAAGCTCGGCGGGATTTGACTCCGGAAATAGATAAGACCGTTAAAGACAAGGCATTGGTCGCTATACGCTGGTGTGGAACCGCATCAGGGATAAAAGGCTCAAAGCCGTGGGAATACAAATTGATCCCTGCGGAGTCTGTTTCAAAAACGAATGATTTTCAATTTTCCCTGGGAATGGCGGTAAGACATCTTGAACAATAAAACTGATGCATACATGGAGAATCCGCCTAAACCAAAGTTTTCAGTCGATTTAACCTTTAATTCAAAATAGAAAAATAATAGCGCGCGGCGAAAAGAAAAAATATGACTCTTAAATACAGGGCGGTGTTGGCCGGTTTATTCATCATTCCGTTATTGGCGGCGGCGATGACGGCCGAAGCGGGCGCGCCGTGCAAATTTCAGGATCTGGCGAAAGGTCCGGGATTTAAAAATTCAGTCTGGGGCCTCAGCGTAAGGTACGCCGATACCGGCAGGGAAGTTATCTCCTGCAATAATACCAAGAACCTGGCGCCGGCCAGCATCCTTAAGCTTTTTGTTACCGCCGCCGCGCTTGAGACGTTCGGTCCCGGCCATAAATTCAGGACCAGGGTCTATATCGACGGCCCCGTTTCAAACGGAACCCTGAACGGCTCGCTCTATATAAGGGGCGGCGGAGACCCGTCGTTCGGCTCCAACCTGATCAAAGGCGCGCCTTCCGCCCGGGACGAGTTCGGCAAATGGTCCGAAGCGCTTAAAGCGGCCGGCATAACCGGGATCAGAGGTTCGGTGATAGCGGACGACTCGCTTTTTAAAGGGCCGCCGCTGCCCGGCTCCTGGGCCTGGGAGGACATCGGCAACTATTACGCCGCCCAGCCCACGGCCCTCGCCGTGAACGATAACCTTTACAGGCTCTATTTCAGGCCCGGCGCCAAACCGGGCGACCCCACCGGGGTCCTGCGCACCGAGCCGAAGATAGAGGGTCTTGAATTCAAAAATATGATGCGCACCGGCCCGAAGGGCTCCGGCGACAACGGCTATATCTTCAATTTCCCCGGGCAGTACCTGGCGACTTTAAGGGGCACCGTCCCGCTGGGGCCGGAGGAATTCGCGATAAAAGGCTCCATTCCCGATCCGGCGCTTTTTCTGGCACGGGAACTGACCGCCTATCTCCAACTGCGCGGCATAAAGGTGAACGGCCCGCCTGCCAAATATATCGCGGACACAAGCCTGTCTGTTACCGGGCGGGCAGGCAAACCGGTCAGGATAACGAACGAAAAGGATTACGGCGCGCTTAAGTTTATAGCCGAAACGGAGGGCGCGCCTTTGAAGGACATCGTGTTCGCCACCAATAAGCGCAGCTTCAACCTTTACGCCGAGATGCTGCTCCGGCACCTGGCCCTCGCCGGGAACAAGCCCGGCTCCGCGGACAACGGCCTCCAGGCGCTGCGCGATTTTATGGCGGCCAGCGGGATGGATGTTTCTGAGGTGAAACTGGCGGATGCGTCGGGGCTTTCCAGGCTCAGTACCGTGCAGGCGGGGGATTTCACCATCTTCCTGGGCCGCGTCTCAAAGAAAAAATATTTCCCGGCCTATGCGGATTCGCTGGTCTCTCCGGCCGACCCGGACGCCACCGGCCATATAAAAAAGATGGGCATGAACACAAAACTTGAGAAGGATCTGAAGATAAAGTCGGGGTCCCTGAAAGGGGTACGGGGGTATGCCGGCTATCTGAAGACAAAGAAAGGCAGAACTCTCGTTTTTACTTCCATCATCAACAATTATTCCGCTTCGGGCGCGGAAGTGGACAGCCTGCACGAGCGGGTGCTTCTGGAACTGATGGAAAAATACTAAAGCGAATGTCGCGAATAGGGAACGAATCTCGCGAATAGGTATTTAATATTCGCGCAATTCGCGTTGTTATTCGTGTAATCCGCTGTTAAAACTCCAGGTTCGGCCTTATCATGAATTGAAAGTTGCTGCGGCCGGAATTTTTGTCCGCGAGCTTCCCGGTATACTTTTTGCCCGACGTCCAGATAAAGCCGGCGCCGAGGCTGAATGTTTTCCGCTTACCGAAGGGGAATTTCTTTTCAACCAGGAAGAAATGCCGGATAGGTCCCAGGTTCCTCTGGGAGAAATCGGCTACGTACTCAAAGCCGCTGTTATTGAGCCAGAAATTCTTTGCCGAACCGAAGTCGGTCCTGCTGCGGCGGAAGCCGAGATAGAAAGAATCGGCGATGTGACTGTTCGCGTGGGTCTTCAGCCCTGTGCGGAAGCTCCAGCGGAGTTTCCTGTCTTGGAGGTACTGTTCGCCCTTCAGCTTCCCTTCCACTTCGAACCAGTTGTCCCTTATCAGCTTGTTGTGCTGGATGTGGCGATTGCCGGCGTTTATCAGGATGCCGGAATAGCCGGTGCGCTTGCCCTGGAAGGATTTGTTTATTGAGTCGAAAGTTATGACGTTGCCGAAGAAAAGCGACAGCGCCCAGGGTTCTTCAAAACCGGCCGTGACCGCCTCCACCAGGTTGAGGTTTTTTGAAACTTCGGCGCGGCGGTAAAAATTCGGCTGATGCTCGCGGATAAGCGTGCCGGCGTAAGGAAGCGGGTTGATGCTCGCCTCAAGGACGGCTGTGCGCGGCAGGTAGAACTTTTTTACCAGCTTCCGGTATAGCTCAAGTTCGGAGGCCGCGCCCATATGGGGGATGGGCTTGCCGGTCAGGCTTTTATAGAGGCCGGCGCTGGCGTAATAAGGGTCCAGCTCAATTTCTATATGGGCCTTGTCTTCACCCGCCTCTTCGGCCGCGGCGGGAAGCGGACAAAAAAGGGTGAAAAAAATTATTGCAGCCAGCGGTCGCATGATGTCAATTATATAATATTGCCAGGGGACAGTGATTAAGCAGGAAAGTAAGAAAGTGAGTAAGCGAGTAAGTGAGAAAGTGAGTGAGTGATTGAATAATTAGACGCTTTCATAATTTTTTATCAATCCCAACTAAGCCTTCCTTCTTTCTCTCTCTTGCTTGCTAACTCTCTTACTCAATCACTCTCTTGCTCAATTACTTTCTTGCTTGCATCAGTAGTACGTTATCTCTCTCTTAATTATGCGGGGGGCCGCCGACTTGTCTTTAAGCCTCTTGTTCCCGTAGGCAAGGAACTTGGTTTTCCATTCTTCTATCCAATTGCCGTTCTTGTCGGATTTGTAGGCGTAGCGGTATTCATAAACGGGATTTTCAAAGCTTCCCTCGTATACGACCTCTTTCCGGGGCGCGCCCTTTTCGTCGCGGTATATTTCGGATTTGGAGAGCATCTGCTCGCCGGAATCATAGGTCGTGCGGATCTCTTTTGAACAGGTCCCGTCTTTGCGGTATTCGTACACGGTTTTTTTTGTCGGCTGGCCGTGTTCGTTGAAAACCGAAACCGTTCGCGTGTTCGCCGCCTTGTTGAAGGAATAAACTTCCTGTTCCAACAGGTCGCCGTCCGGACCATAATCCGTCTTTTCGGCGAGGTCGTTCTTGCCGCGGTATTTATATGTGATTTTGACTTCAAGGCCCATGTAAAGGTCGAATTGATGTTCTTCGACGGGGAAGCCTTTTGAGTTGAAAAACCGGAAGGTCTGTCTGATAAGATTCAAGGCGCCGGAGGCGTTCGGGGCCGCAACGGCGTCATAGACCATAACGGCGTCAAAATCTTTTTTCAGTTTTTCCCGGCAGTAAATTTCAAGCTCCGACCGCGAGTCTTCACCGAACGAACTGTTTACCTTTTTCTCCGATTTTATATTCCTGCACATAGCCTTGATCTCTTCCATGGTTTTATGGATGAAGCGTTTTTTTGAAACCAGCGTTTTCTGCCGGTATTCGGCTTCTTCGGTTTTAAGGCCGTCGGCGGCGCAGGAGGTCTGAAAAACGGAGCCGGGGTTGCCTTCAAGCCAGACCTTATTGCGTTTGACCGGCCTCATGGTCATGACCTTCAGGCTTTTGATCTTCGGCTTGATGTCCTCGCATTTAAGCTCCTGCGCCCCGGCCGGAGGAAAGGCCAGGCAGACGAGTGAAAGAAAAATAAAGACGGTTTTCATAAGTGTTCCTATGTATCGGACGTTATGGGACAAATTCGGCCCCGTTAAGCATATTATACTTAATAGCGAATAAGACGAATAGTGAACGTAAGACGAATGAATGCGTAATATTCGCGTCATTCGCTGCTGCCTATTCGTGCAATTCGCTATTAGAACGCGCCGGTTAAACTGTGAGGTATG
>JAHJSU010000187.1 GCA_018829985.1 Elusimicrobiota bacterium
GGCCAATTAATTGATTAGCGTTAGTAAAACCAAAAATCCGGATTAATCATTGTAGGGGAATAACTGGCCTGGGTGGTAGGTTTCGCGGGGGAAGGGAACGTAGTCGGGGTGGTGAAACTGGTGGCAGACTTCGTCGGCGAAGAAGCGGCCTTTCGGCGTCAGCGCCAGGGTCTTGTCGTCCTCGCACACCAGGCCGAAACTTTTGAGCGCCGCAATTCTATTCTTGAATACTTCATTCAGATCTTTGCCGGTAATCTTCCTGAAAGCCGCCTTGATGACCCGGCGGTTCTTCAGCGGCAGTACAACCGCCCACCGCAGCTGGTCCTCGGCGCTCCTGACCAGCCCGCGGTTGACCGGCAGCTTCCCGCCGGCTATCATCGAATAATACTCCGCAAAATCCTGCGTATTCAGCCCGTACCTGTCGCGCAGGCTGCTGAACGCCGTCAGCCCGAATCCCACCTGGTCGAAAAGATTAAAGCACTGGTCGTGCGCGTAGCGGGAAAAATCCCAGGCGGTCCGCGAATAGACCCGGCCCAGGTGCTCGTGGTAGCCGGATTTCGGCAGGAAGGCCATCGCGTACGCCTTCATCAGCATCGTCCGTTCCAGGTCCGGGAAATCCGCTCTCTTTACGCCGAACTTTTTGGTGATGGCGCCGGTATGGTCCCCGTAAGGCACCACCTTCAGCCGGTAGAGCTGTATCTCGTCCGCGTCCAGCCTGACCGCCTTCTCCAAAGTGTCGGCCCAGGTTTCCAGCGTCTGCCCCGGATAGCCGAAAATGAACTCGACGTTCACCTTGAACCCGGCTTCCTTAGCCATGCGCACCGACCGCATGGCTTCGGCGGCGTCGTGGTGCCGGTTCATCGCCTTCAAAAGGCCGTCGTCCAGCGACTGGACGCCTATGGTCAGCCGGTCCACGCCGTGCTCGCGCATCAGCTCCAGCCGCGCCTGGCCGTCCGCGTCCGTGATGGTTATCGGGTCCACGTCGTACGAGAATTGCGGCTTGGCCGACAGGTCCGTACGCGCGCAGAAAAAGTCCAGGTTGCGCGCAAGCTGCTTCGGGGTCAGGTAAGTGGGCGTTCCGCCGCCGAACAGCACCGAGCGCGCCTTGAATTTCTTTATCCCCAGCCGGGCCATGTAGAGGTCCATCTCTTTTTCCAGCGCGGCCAGGTAGCGGTCCTTCTCTTCGGCAAGCTCGCCGAGCTTTACCGGGTAATGGCAAAAGGCGCAGTATTTTATGCAGAACGGGATGTGAACATACATGTCGAAAAACCTGTCCGGCGGAACCTGGTAGCCCTGGAACAGAGCTTCTTCGGTTATAGGCGGATACATTGTGATCGGGGGATAATGCACGGAAGGGAAGAACTGGTCGTTTCCGGCAAGCAGGCCCTCGTTCTTAAGCCGGGGGATATCCAGTTCCTGCACCATCTTTTCGGCTTTGGCTTTGAGCTCGGCGTCCATCATTTTAATTATTATACCAATTTCGACGATGAAAAAAGCATTTTTAAAGTGGCCGCTGCCGGCCGGGACGGGGCAAGGGATTGCGCTATTTGAATTCCAGGAAGTGATGGTAAGTCGGAAAATCATGCTCACGGACGAACCGGTAACCGGCCGCTTCCATGTCGGATATGATGCGTTCTTTCTCGGCGTAAAGCGGGTAGACGCCCTTAAGAAAATCCAGCTTGTCCATTTTAAAGACGCCGGTCAGAAGTATCCTGTTAAGCGCCTTCAGATATTTCTTTTCCTCGCCGGTGAGCTGTTCCGCCTTTTTTTCAAAAACGCCCCTGCTCTCAAGTTCCGTCAGCAGCCAGCGCGCCAGGTTCAGATCATGGGAAAATATCTTTTTCAGCAGCCGTGTTCCGCGTTCAGGGCTCTCAATGTAATCATACCGGCCCGGCGAGTTTGTCAGATCATCGAAAAGCTCCGGGTCGGCGAGCAGCGCGTTAAAATTCCCGACGATCCGCTTTCTGACGGCGGGAGGGACCTCGTTCCCCCGCCGGCCATTGAGAAAATCCCCGATCCCGGCTCCCGCTTTTGAAAAAACGGTGGAATTTGCCTCCAATTTCAGGATTTTCAGGGTTTTCAGGGTATTTGTGAAATCATCAAATTCAATTTCACCGAAATCGGGGACGTTCTTGAAATGGATTATGTAGAGCCGGCCGGTCTCCCTGGCGAGGGACGGCTTCAATTCCCGGAAATAATCCACCGGACTGCGGAGATAGTGGTATAATTCGGCGAAGAACATGATGTCAAAAGTGCGCCCTTTATAAAACGGGTCGACCCCTTCGGCGGCGACGCTGACCGGCAGGATGTTTTTATACCCCTCCTCAGCGGCGGTCCGCCTGAGGGATTTGATCATGTCCGGGTCGGTATCAGTGGCGAATACCATCCCTGTTCCGTTCAGCGCGGCGGCGAACGGGAAGGTGAAAACCCCCACTCCCGCGCCGACATCCGCGAGCTGCATCCCCGGCTTAATATTCAAAGCTGCTATGATCGGCTCGATCGGCAGCATGTTTTTCCTCTCGATCGAATCCATCAGGGCGGGCTTGATCACCGGGTAGCGCTCGGCCTTACGGCCTTTCCCGGCCGTTATAAGATTCTCCAGGGGAATGCTTTTCAGCGGAACCACGTTAATGAAGGTTTTCGCGCCGCTTACCTCCACGTCCAGGAAATGGAAGAGGACCGGGCGGGTGGCGTGTTTCAGCGAACAGGGCGGAGAGCCCGTTGTGATATACGAGAGGCCGTCGATATTTTCCGCGTTAACGAAGTGTTCCTTTGCGGCGAACACATATCTCATTTTCTTGAGCAGGAGCGGATAGGCGTCCGCAAGCCGTTTGGCGAGATTCTCGCGCATCCACCGGGAGTCGTGCAGAAACAAGAAGATATTGTCGAATTTCAGCGCTCCCCCGACGGTTTTTTTCAGGAAGTCCAGCTGCTCCGCTGAAATCGCGCCGTTCCCGGACCTGTCGGACCGGCTCGGGGAATCCGAATCAAGACAGATGAAGAGGTTGTTTTTATGTTCGAAAGAATAATAGCGTTTTTTGTACCGGTCGCTGAAACATTTTTCCGCCCGGTCGATCTTGCCCCGCTCCACGATCAAGGGGCCCCAGCTGCAGGAGCCGGGGACATTATAAACCGGCACTCCCAGCTTTGCCGTGATAGAATCGAATTCCCGCCATACGGATTCGACGTCCCCCTCGCGGGGGATATCCACCATGCCGCCCAGAAAAACGACGAAATCCGGCCTTTGCGCCTTTATTTTAGCCGCCGCCAGCGCGTAATCCTTTGATTCGCACACGCCCATGTGCGCGCAGCCCATCACCGCGAAATTAAAAGACCGGCGGTCCTGCGCGCGGAGATAGGGGGCCGTCAGAATAAAAACCAGGCCGGCGGCCGTAAGGGCCGTGATTTTCCCGCGCGCGGCATATTTTGCAGGCATAATAAACCTCGTTGCCGTCAGCCGCTTGATGAGCATAGCCCTGTTGAAAGGGTAGAGGGGCTAGGGTAGAGGGGAGAGGCGTAGAAACAAGAAACTCCTTGCCCTGAACCCTGAACCCTATACCCTGTTGCGGCTTGTCCGCTATACGATAGCAAAACCGGGCCGGTTGCCGCAAGGCTGGCGGGTCGCGGGTTTTGCGCCCCGTTCACTTACGTTTCCAGCGGGGGACAAAAACTGGATTAAAAGCTTTTAAACGCGTATAATTAGTAGAATGTTTTTGGCGGATGTTGCAATAAAATCCGGTTAAGCCTAAGGAGGCTGCGTGAAAAAGATTACATTGACGGTGTGGTTGTTTTTCGGTTTCTGCCTGATAAATGCGAACGTTCATTCACAGGGGGAACGGGAACGCGGTAAACCCAGTCCGAACAAGCGCGGGAAAATAACCCAGACAACCGAGGCCGCGCTGACAAAGGCCTGCAAAGCCGACATAAACAGGTTCTGCAACGGTATCGAGCCGGGCCCGCAACAGGGGCAATGCCTGATGAAGAATGAAAAAATGCTGGGGGCCAATTGCGGAAAAATGCTGAAGAGCCTGCCGCCGCCGGACCAGGAAGGCGGACCCGGAGGGGACAGTTCGGGCAATCAGGAAGCCGGCGCCGCGCTGATGAAGGCCTGCAAAGACGACATAAGCAGGTTCTGCAAGGGCATCGAGCCGGGCCCGCAACAGGGGCAATGCCTGATGGGGAATGAAAGCAAGCTGTCGGCCGATTGCGGAAAAACGCTGAAGAGCCTGCCGCCGCCGGACCAGGATGGCGCGCCTGGAGAAGGCGGTTCAAGCAAGCAGAAAGCCGGCGCCGCGCTGATGAAGGCCTGTAAAAACGATATAAGTAAATTCTGCAAGGGTATTAACCCCGGCCCGCAACAGGGGCAATGCCTGATGAAGAATGAAAACAAGCTGTCGGCCGATTGCGGAAAAACGCTGAAGAGTTTGCCGCCGCCGGACCAGGATGGCGCGTCTGGAGAAGGCGGTTCAAGCAGGCAGAAAACCGTCGCCGCGCTGATGAAGGCCTGTAAAAACGATATAAGCAGATTCTGCAAAGATATCGCGCCGGGCCCGCAACAGGGGCGCTGCCTCAAAGAGAATGAAAACAAGCTGTCTGCCGGGTGCGGAAAAACGCTGAAGAGCCTGCCGCCGCCGGAACAGGGAAACGGACCTGGAAGAGCCGGCCCGGGCGGCCAGGAAGGGGAATGACCCGAAGGCTGAAGGATGAGGCAAAAACAGTTGATAAGTTGACAAATAAGAAACACCAGTTGCTAGGCAAGAAAGTTTCGGCACTTATCAACTTGTCGACTATTTCCGTCTTGTCAATCAGTCAACGTATCAACTTATAACCTTTCCCCAGTTACCCTCGGGAGGCTGCGTGAAAAAAATAATATTTACGGCATCATTGCTTTTCGGTTTCTGTCTGATAAACGCGAACGTTTATTCACAGGCGGAACGGGAACACGTGAAAAACAGCCCGAACAGGCGCGTCGGGAAAATAACCCGGAGGACCGAGGCCGGGCTGAAAAAGGCCTGCAAGGCCGAGCTGAACAAATTTTGTAAGGGTGTTAAATCGGGTCAAAAAAAGGGGGGATGCCTCAAAGAGAATGAAAATAAGCTGTCGGCCGCTTGCAGAAAAGCGCTGAAGAGCCTGCCGTCGGAACCGAAAGGCGGTTCGGGCAATCACAAAGCCGGCGCCGCGCTGATGAAGGCCTGCAAGGATGATATAAGCAGGTTTTGCGCGGGCGCCGAATCGGACCTGAAAAAGGGAGCCTGCCTCAAGAAGAATGAAAACAAGCTGTCGGCTGGTTGCGGAAAAACGCTGAAGAGTTTGCCGCCGCCGGATCTGGATGGCGCGTCTGGAGAAGGCGTTTTAAGCAAGCAGAAAGCCGTCGCCGCGCTGATGAAGGCCTGTAAAACCGATATAAGCAGCTTCTGCAAGGGTATTAACCCCGGCCCGCAACAGGGAAGCTGCCTGATGGAGAATGAAAACGAGCTGTCGGCTGATTGCGGAAAAACGCTGAGAAGCCTGCCGCCGCCGGAACAGGAAGACGCGCCCGGAGAAGGCGGCCCGGACAAGCCTTAAGCCTACCCGAAAATTGCCATGGATAGCAGCCTGAGGGGCTGATTTAGACTGCAATTTTCGGGTTATTTAAATTCCAGAAAATAATGGTAATTTAGAAAAGCGTGTTCACGGACGAAACGGTAGCCGGCGGCTTCCATTTCGGAGATGATGTGTTCTTTCTCGGCGTAAAGCGGGTAGGCGCCTTTAAGATAGTCCAGCTTGTCCATTTTAAAGGCGCCGGTCAGGAGCGCCTTGTTAAGCCTTCTCAGATAGTTCTTTTCCCTGTCAGTGAGTTGTTCCGTCTTTTTTTCAAACACCCTTTCGCTCTCAAGTTCCACTATCAGCCACCGCGCCAGCTCAAGATTGCGGGGGAATAACATTTTAAGCAGCGTTTTCCCGCGTTCGGAGCTGTCGCCGTCTCCAGGCCGGCGCGGTAAGGTTAACATGTCGTTGAAAAGCCCGGGATCGGCAAGCGCGGAGTTGAAATTCCGGACGATCTTTTCTCTGACGGCGGGAGGCACGTTGTTTCCCCGCCAGTTCCTGACAAAGCTCTCGATCCCGGCGCCCAGTTTTAAAAAAAGAGGGGAACTTGTAAACGCTTTCAGGGTTTCAAGGGTTTCCTTAAAGTCATCAAATTCGATTTCATTGAAATCGGGAAGCTGCTTAAAATGAATTATGTAGAGCCGGCCGGTCTCCTTTGTGAGCGAGGGCCTCAGTTCCCGGAAATAATCCGCGGGATGCCAGAGATAGTGGTATAATTCGACGAAGAGCATGATGTCAAAAGTGCGCCCTTTGTAAAACGGGTCCACGCCTTCGGCGGAAACGCCGACCGGAAAGATGTTCTTATACTTTTTCCGATCGATGTCCCGCCTGAGGGCCTGGATCATTTTCATATCCGTTTCAGTGGCGAATACCATCCCCGTTTCTTTCAGCGCTTCGGCCAGCGGGAAAGTGAAAACCCCCACCCCGGCGCCCACGTCCGCGATCTGCATTCCGGGCCGGATGTTCAAAGCCTTTATGATCGGGCCGATCGGCAGCATGGCTTTTCTTTCGATGGAATCCATCATGACGGGCTCGTTCAGTTGGTAGTTCTGCACGCCTCTCCGGCCTCTCCCCTCCTTCCTGTCCGTTCCGCCCTTCTCGCCTTTCCGGTCTTCCCCGCTCATCATATTCTCCAGGGGAATGCTTTTCAGCGGCACCACATTAACGGTTGCATTTTCCCCGTTTACGCTCACGGTCAAAAAATGGAACAGGACAGGGTAGGAGGCGCGTCTTAACGCGCAGGGCGGAGAGCCCGTTGTGATATAAGTCACGCCGTCGGCGTTTTCCGCATGGAAGAAATGTTCCTTGGCCGAGAAAACATATTTTATTTTGGTAATTACGGCCGGACTGAGGCCCGCGCTCCATTTTAAACCGTTTTCCCGCATCCACCTGGAGTCGTGCAGGAACACGAAGATATTGTCGAATTTCTGCGCTCCCATGAGGGTTTTTTTCAGAAATTCCAGCTGCTCCGCGGAAAGCATGCCGTTTTCGGCCGTGCCCGGCCGGTCCGGGGAATCCGAATCCAGGCCGACGAAGAGATTATTTTTATGCTCAAAGGAATAATAGCGTTTCTTATACCGGTCGATAAAACATTTTTCCGACCGTTCGGCCTTGCCCCTGTCAACGGATAACGGGCCCCAGAGGCAGGAGCCGGGAACGTCATAAACCGGCGTTCCCAGCCTGGCGGTGATAGAATCGAATTTCCGCCACACGGAGTCGACGTCCCCCCCGTGCGGGACGTCCACCATGCCGCCCAGAAAAACGACGAAATCCGGCTTTTGCGCCTTTATTTTAGCCACCGCCAGCGCGTAGTCCTTTGATTCGCATACGCCCATGTGCGCGCAGCCCATCACCGCGAAATTAAAAGCCCGGCGGTCCTGCGCGAGGACAAAAGGGGACGATAAAAGAAAAATAAGACAGACGCCCGTAAACCCCGTTAGAGACACCGGGCGCTTCGCGGGAAAAGCCGGCGGCATTAGACCGCCGGCTGAAACTTCGGACTTGTACCCCCGACGGGAGTCGGGGGCTTTCTCTAACGGGGTAAAGACCGGAATTCTTCCCTGCGCTGCATATTTTATCGGCATAAGGTACCTCGTCGCTGTTGTCATGTCCGGAGTGTAACCGGGAAATTGAAATTTATCCGCTATAAGCCGGCAAAAACAGGCGCTTACCGCAAAGGCCGGCTCTTGCCCAGGACCGGCATACGCCTGAAGAATTCGCGCTGCGCCGTATCGGCCTTGGTCATGTTTACCGTGAATTCCATGCCGGCGGGCAGCGCCTCGCTCAAAGCGTCCTTTTCGCCCGCCGCCAGGCCGTCGGACAGCTTCTTCATGAGTTCCTTCACAGTGAGTTCCTCCATAGTCCCTTTCCCGGCCTCCGCCAGGTTCTTCTGTTCCCCGGGGTCCTGTTTAAGATCGTAAAGCTCGGTCTTTTTCCCGGAGCGGATAAGCTTCCATTTCCCGGAGCGTATCGCCTTCCCTCCCACGCTGCTCTCGCCGAAAGTATATTGAGCGGAGCCCGCGCCCGTTTCGCCGCCGGAGAGCAGGGATTTGAGACTGCGCCCCTGGGCGTCTTTATTGGGCGCTATCCCGGCGAATTCCA
>JAHJSU010000188.1 GCA_018829985.1 Elusimicrobiota bacterium
CAAAGGCGCAAAGGCGCAAAAAAACAGATGCATGCCCGCTTTTCTTTGCGAGCTTTGCGGCTTTGCGCGAGACAAGACAGGCCTGTAGTTACATTTTGCGGCCAAAGGCTAAAAAAGTCAGCCCGAAGGGCCTAATTTATGGCTGCCGTTCAGATCCGGCTCGGTGTGGGTGGATTTTACGAGGACAGATTATGGCAGTTGCCTTCTGGCCGGCCTGCGGAACACCAATATCACCGAGATCATGCCGCTTTTTGCGACCATGGGTTCCTCCGCTCTTAATTTAGGCATAAGCCCCGTTTTGTTTCTTATAATTCTGCGCCTGGCCGTTTACCTGCTTATTTTCTCCGCGGGCTGCCTGCTGCGCGGCTACTGGGCCGGCATTATCTCGCTTGCCGGCGCTGGCGCGCTTGAGGCCGCCGGCGCGCTGCGCTATGAAGATGAACAGGTCTTTTACGGTTTTTTCCTGCTGTTGGCCCTGTCGCTGCTGCTTTTAAAGAGGCGTGACAACACTTTGAAGAACAGCCTTTTGTGCGGCCTGGCGCTCGGCGCTTCCATGCTCGTGCGCACGCCGCTGCTCCTGTTCCCGCCCGCGGTCGTTCTCTTCGACTGGTTTTACAGCCGGGAACGCTCAAGAGCTTTTGTTCTGCGTTCGCTGGCGCTGCTCGCGGCTTCTTATGTTTTGCTTATCCCCTGGGGGTTTTTGAACTATTCCATTTCGGGAAAATTCTCCGTTGTTGACGGTCGTCGGGTCGCCTGCAACCTGATTACCGGCGCAAAAGGCAGCATTTATACCATGGAGGGGGACCCCAGGAAACTTGCTGGCTTGAAGCCGGAAGACAGCGCTTTCAGCTTTTTCATCAGGGAAACGCTGAGAGATCCCGGTTCCTGCGCGCTGACCGTCTTAAAAAGACTTTGGCATATTTTTCTGCTTTACCCGCTGCTGTTCGGACTTTTCCTGCTTGCCATGGCGGTAAGCCGTGAGCGGAATAAATTGCTTGTTTTCGGTATGCCGGTCTATTTCATCCTTATCCATTCGGCGGTTTCCATTGAGGGAAGATATTTCTATCCGATGCTGTATGTGCTGCCTCCGCTGATAGCGGTAAGCTTTTGGCCCGGGCGCGCCGACCAGGACCCCGGGCGGTGCGTTATCGCGGAGAAAATCACCGCCGCGGCGTTCTGGATCGTTTTTTGCGCGGTTTTAGCCGTGGAGGCTCTTGTCATAGCCTATCCTTACAGGTCCGCCAAGAATATCAAAGACCCGGGAGCTCTTACCCGTGTGTTGGAGCGGTTCCCTAATGACAGGTATTGTCAGGAGATGAAGTGTAAACTGCTTTTGACAAAAGGAGATGACGGGGGGTATTATAAATGTTTCGATTCCTATAGTAAAAAGTTCGGCGATAAGACCGGCGCCTATTTCCTCGCCGCCGGGGCCTCCCTCTCCCCGTCGGAACTGCCTGTTCCTGCCGGCAGGGAAGAAATGGCCTGCCTTATAATAAGAATGCTTCGGGAGTTCGAGTTGGGCGACCGGAACGCGGCCAGGGCCTCTTTCAGGCAGGCCTACGCCGGGTATGAGGCGAAGCGCAACCTGCTGCGAGGGGAACCCTATCAGAGAGACAAAGAGCTCGCGCTTCTGATAAAGGGGAACTCCGACACTTTTTGGGACGTGCATGTTTATCGCGCCATCCTGATGCTGCCGCCGAAAAGATCGGCGAAACTTTCAGGACTTAGGAAAAGCATGGAGTTTCCCGGGCCGGCGGAATTGAGCGCGCAGGGAAGGCAGGCGGCGGAACACCTTCACAGATCCGCCCGGAATATCGATAAACAGGGATCTCTTGCCCGGGCGGCGGAACCGTTCCCTAATAACAGAGTTTTAAAAGATATGAAGTGCAGATCGCTTTGGATAAACGGAGACGCCGCGGGGTATTATAAATGTCTCGGCGCCTATAATAAAAAATCCGATAATACGCTCTCTTATTTCCTCGCCGCCGGAGAGTCCCTCTCCCCGGCGGAACTACCTGTTCCGGCCGGCATGGAAATGGAATGCCTAATAATAAGAATGCTCCGGGAGTTCGAGCTGGGCGACAAGAACGCGGCTATGGTTTCTTTCAGGCAGGCATACGCCCTGCATGAAGTGCGGCACGACATCCTGCGCAGCGGACCGGACCCGGCGCTTCGGACAAGCGAGATCCCCGGCTCTTTTTGGGATGAGCAGGTTTACGATCTCATTCTGATGCGGCCGCCGAAAAGCGCGTCGAAAACACTGTTTGAACTTGGAAAAAGCATAGAGCTTCCCAGAGGGTCCGGCCTTAGCGCGCTGGCGGAGGTCCTTTCCCTCGGAGAAGCGGGCGAACGCATGCTGATAACCTGGGTCGCCGCTGCCATGCCCGGGCCGCCTTCCGGCGAGGCGCGGCTTTTGCGGAAAAAAGCCGCGGAGGGCTCAAAAAAACTTTCCGATTCCGCGGTTGAAAAGATCATCTCGGGGGATCTTAAAACGGCGGAACGCTTCCTGCTCGAAGCGGTGGAGTTGAACCCGTTCAACTCCGAGGCTTTTATGAATCTCTGTTTTATCCGGCTGAAAGAAAATAAAAAAAAGCGGGCTCTCGAGGCCTGTCAAAGCGCCGCTTATGCGGTTTATTTTAATCCGGAAACCAGGCTGCCGGCCTTTGAAATGCTTGCCGCCGAGGCTTCGTTCAAGAGCTACGAACTCCTTAAAGAGTCAGACAGGAAGGCCGAAGCTGAAAAAGCCCTGCGCCGGGCCGTGGAAAACGCGCCGGCCGCATGGCCGGGGCTGTCCAAGGCCAGGGCGGCCCTGAAGAAGGATGGGAGACGCTGACGGAAAAAGGCAGATTTTTCACCGACGAGGCCTGCCGCCAGTTCCACCACGCCGACTACGTCCCGTTCCCCAAAGAAACCTACAACCAAGGCCGACTGTTCACCTACAACGACACCGCTGTCGATATAAACAAAACCAGCGCGCTGCTCAACAGCCGGGAAATGCGCCGCAGGGCTATACCGGACGATATAGCGAAGGCGGACGCGCAAATCCAGGATTATCAAAGCGCATACGTCCGATTCGCCAGTTATCTAGAGGGCGAGGGGAAGCCTTTGATCGCTCAAGAGGCTCAGGGAATTGATGGGGAATATTTCACCTGGGCGCGCAATAAAATAAAGGTCATACAGGCGGATTTCAGGGAAGACGTGGCAACATCCATGCGGCAGGGACAGCATATCATAGTGAACGCACGCATTAACGGGACGGTTACCGCCCGTCTTATGGTGGATACGGGAGCCAGTATGACATTGCTCTATCAAAACGTGATGGATTCGCTTAAGTTGGACCCAAAAGCGGCTCTCGGCACGGCAACCACCATCGTGGCCGACGGCAGAAAAGTGAAGGCCAATGTTATCCAGCTTGATTCGATCGAGGTCGGCAGGTCCAAAGTGGAAAGGACCCGGGCCGCCGTTATACCGGTGAGTTCGGCGGACATTGACGGTCTGCTTGGGATGTCTTTCCTCGGCCACTTCAGTGTAAGTATGGATCCGGTGAATGGGAAGCTTACACTATTAAGCCTAAAGTGACCGCTTCCCGGGTGCATCAGCGGCGCCTGCCTCCCGAGGACGGCAAGTTCCTGACGCTGACGGAAAACGGCAGATTTTTCGCCGACGAAGTCTGCCACCAGTTTCACCACCCCGACTACGTTCCCTTCCCCCGCGAAACCTACCACCCAGGCCAGTTATTCCCCTACAATGATTAATCCGGATTTTTGGTTTTACTAACGCTAATCAATTAATTGGCC
>JAHJSU010000189.1 GCA_018829985.1 Elusimicrobiota bacterium
GTAAAACGGGGGGTGTCCATGTGCCGCCCCGTCGAGAAAAGGCTGTCCTGGCGCATTCTCGCGCGAATTTTCCGCCAGAAGGCGGACCCGCCAGGCTGTTTGGCGGGAAAAGGCCATTTTGTCAAAAATGGCTATAAACGCGCTTTCAAGGCTTTTAGGGGGGAAGGGTCGCTTAGGCCGGGAAAGCGCCTCCAGGAGCCGCCGGCGGCGGTTGTATGGGGGCGTAAATATTAGAGAGCTGATTCCTTAGGCGAGGTTTCTGTCCAGTTGCTCACCAAACCCCGATAACAGCAACCGGCTTCATTCCTAGGTTGCAGTTACCTCATTTATTCCTCAGGAGCTACTATTATGGGTGCTGATGTCGCGTAAGGGTTCGTGACCGAGTTTGGCGAGAAAGTGTTCCCATACTGCCCATACGGGTTGTTTATAGAATCTGGTGAGTAAGTGCTCCCGTATCTCCCATAAGGGTTACTGACAGAATCCGGGTCATATTTATTGCTGTTAAGGTTTCCTAAGTATTTGCCAGATTTCGGGTCAATTATTTTGGGGCCACCAACCGCATAAGGATTCGTTACAGAAACCGGTGAATATTTGCTCCCGTAGGTGCCATATGGATTATTTACAGATGTAGGGGAATAGCTATTTCCGTATTGCCCATAGGGATTAGACACAGATTCTGGATCATACTGATTCGAACTCAATTTACCAAGATATCCAGAATTATCGTTACTAGGATACGATTGATTTCCTACTTGAGAATACGCATTCCTCTTCGCGGTGCGATGGGGCGTGTAAGAATTGGTCTTATTGGATTGATTCATGCCTTCTGCCATGCCTTGAAGCACGCTCCCCCACATGGTCGCATTGCAACCAGTGAGGAAAAAAGTCCCGCACAACAAAAATAGTTTTATGTTGTAAAAACCAGTATAGGTTGATGGGTGCGTAAAACTGGGGAGCTCAATATGCCCCCTTGTTAAAAGTAGCATAGTGATAGTATAGTGGAAAAAACTGTAATAATCAATAGCCTCGTCAAGGCGCTCGTCGTAAAACGGGGGGTGCAATGACACCAGCCCGTCGAGAAAAGGCAGCTTGGCGCATCCTCGCGCGAATTTTCCGCCAGAAGGCGGACCCGCCAGGCTGTTTGGCGGGAAAAGGCCATTTTGCCAAAAATGGCGATAAACGCGCTTTAAGGGCGGTTAAGGGGGAAAGGGTCGTTTAGGGCGGGAAAGCGCCTCCAGGAGCCGCCGGCGGCGGTTGTATGGGGGCGTAAAACTGGGGAGCTTAGCGGCTGCGGGCTTTAAAGCCGGCTTGGCCTAAGCGAAGCGCAGGTCTGGCCGGTTTCCTCTTATGCCTTATTAAGAGTCCTCCATGTATGCCATCACTGTTCCGCCTATCGTAATAGCACCAAACACCGTTTGATAAATAATAGAAACCCAATAATGAGCAAGGCCAAAGGATGCCAGGATATTAAAGCCTTGGAAGAGACAGAATAGAGTTCCGAAAATCACGGAGCCGATTTTATTATTGGGCGCAATGATCTTGCAGCAGAGAGTTGGAGTCATAAACACACCCATAACCCAGAACGAACCAAGCGTGCAGAGGAGCGAAACCGCAATAATCCCGATAATCAATACAAGGAAGTTGAATTCTGGTTTATAGTGTAGTGCCATTGCAGCCACCAGTGGCGGCACCACCTGAAGAATATATACAAGAATGTAACCGACGGGAAGAAATAGTAACCAACGGATGGATTTACCGAAACCTGTTTGCCAGAATGGTCGATTATTATTCATCATTACATGATACAAAAACCGTGGCGATTTTATAAAGTTTCGGAAAGTTCCCCCACGCCCGGCGCGGCATAGTACAAGAGGTAGTGCGGCGGTGGACCGGCCCACGCTCAGCGGCGTTTGCTTTTCAAAAGGCCCTTGGCCGGGTCGAAGTCCACGTCCGGCCAGGGCGGGATCCAGATGAGCTGGCCGGTCTTGGGGTGCCGGACATGGCGCCCGGGGCGGATTACCTTGGTGAAAGAGCCGAAGCACCTGAAGTAAACCCGCTCGCCCTTCCGGAGGCTGCCGGTCATCTTTGCCAGGATCGAGTCTATGATCGCGGCCGCGTCGACCTGGGAAAGAAAGAACTCCTTGGCGATCGCCCGGGAAAGCTGGCCCTGGTTCATTTGCGCTTTCTCTTGGGATTCTCGTGCGCGGATATCCACTCCAGAATGGTCTTGGATATCTTCCCCAGGTCGGTGGGGTTATGCTTAATAACCGAGGCCGTGGTCTGGTCCCAGGTAAGGTCGGTCTTCTTTAAATATTTTTCTATGGCTGCTGCCATGTCGGCCTTCATGACGGTGTTGCGCTTGGCCGCTTTCGCCAGGCGGACCGCTTCAACAATGACGGCTTCGATCACGGTGTCGAAGTCGTCTATAAACTTTTTCACGGCCGAGGCCTGGGAGCGCATCTTCTTGGCCTTGGTGATGTAGGCTTTAACTGTGGTGGTTTTAATGATTTCTGTTTTAGCGGCCATGTGTTGCCTCCAGCTCCGGGTGGGTCAGTTTGAAGATGATCAGGTCCTTTATGGCCTGGTTAAGGTTCTTCATCTCGTAAATCTTTAGGGCTTCCTCGTTGCCGCCTATGACCGGGACCATGACTTCCTTTAGCTTCTCGGTAATGCGGGCGGTGGCTATGGACTCGGCTTCGAGGCCGTAAAGCGTCACCTTACCGTTCTTCTCTTCAACCAGGTACTTCTGGTTTTTATAATGGCGCTGCGCAACGTCCGCGAGCCACTTCTTATTTTTGGCCTCCATGTCCTTGCCGGCTTTGATTGGGTAGCGGGCCAGCATGATTTCATCGGGCGTGAGCATGTCCGGGTTGATCAGGTCGTAGACCTTGGTGTTTTTAATCTTGTAGTGATTGAGGTTGTTTATGAAAGCGTCCCGGATTATCCAGCCCGAGGGATCGTAGTCAACGATGCTGTAAAGGTAGAAGGACCGCTTAAGGTTTATCTTCGAGTTGCCGCCCGGGTTATAGATTACTGGCGGCGCGTCCGTGTAGCGCAGCTGCACCGGACCGGGCCCGCCGCTCTTGGCTTTCTTCAGGTCGTCCACGAAGTACTCAATATTCATTACCGAGGGCTGGCCGCCCAGGGAGATAGCGGAAACGTTGTATTGCTTATGAATGTCGGTGAGATAACCGAAGTGGCCGAGCTTCTCCGAGAAAGGAATGACATTGGCGTTTACGCCTATTTTCTTATTGGCCTCGTTCTCATCCCGGAAACCGATATCTTTGTAAGTCATGAGCAGGAAGACCCGCACCATGTCGGCTATGTTTTCGGTAAGGTCTTTGTATTGGTCGGTTTTCTGGGAGAGCGAGCCCGCCCGGGCGAGCGTGGACTTTACATACATGTACCAGTAGGTCCGGACCAGCTCGTGGAATTCCTTCTCGCCGGCGGCGACGCGCTCTTTCATCTGCCAGACCAGGTTGCGCATGAGCCGGGCGACATTGACCGGGTAGGCGGGGGCGGAGCCCCCGGCTTTAAAGTTTTTTACGAGCCAGTCTTTCGGCTGGTCGTGAATGAGTTCGTCATAGTGGCGGATACCGGCTTTCCGGAGGCGTTCTGCGAGTGATGGTGGCATAGAAAATAGTATATAACCAAATACGGCTATTAGACAACCTTTTTAAGGCTGAAACCGGCTAGCAGCCAGTTTCAGCGGGTGTTTTAAGGGTTGGAAAAAGGGGCCTCGAAGTGCCCGATTATAGGGCGGTTCAAAAGGCTTCCCGGGGACCGCTCCCCTCAATTTTTCCCTCCTGCGCGGCTGTTACGCTTTTTCAGGCAGCGGGCTTAACCTGCTACCGCGGCAGACCGTTGTGCGCCTTAGCTTCGGGCAGGACCGCGGAAAAGACATTTTCCGCTTTCATGCCGGCGCCGGCCTTGAATTTAAGCCGGGCGTTGTCCGTGACCGGCACAAACATAAGTTCATTGTTTAAGCGAAAGCCCAGGAAAAAAAGATTTAACGACGGGACTCTTATAACCTGGTACGCCGAGGAATCAAGCCTGGTCGCTTTTGTGTTTTCTGCCAGCGTACCTGAAATCAATTTTATAAAATTGGGCCCGCCGAATGAAACGGCCTGCCAGCTCTCGCCGGTCTTCGAGATGGTTATAGATGATCTTACCTGGCCTTTTACCATCACCGGGTAAATACCCTGGTCAGTCGCCGTTAATAGTTCATCAAGGCTGCCGCCCGGCTCGTATTTCTTCAATTTATCGAGCCGCACTATAAAGTCCTGCAGGGGAGCGCCGAGGGTTGCCGTGCGGACTTCTTCCGGATCCTCAAAACCCATTCGCTTGTAGTTTTCCTTTGTGACAAGCCGGCTGAAGGTTTTTAAAGCTTTTTGTGCCACAGGCTGTGTCTCGCTGAAAGGCGCTGCCGCGCCCTGCGCGCGCGCCTGCGCGGCCGCCAGTAGTAAGGCGATAAACAGGGATAGCAGGAGCCGCATATTATCTGCCTCCCGAATAGGTTATGTTATAGTAATCGTTCCAGTGCATATGGTCCGCAGCGGCGGCGTTATAAAAGTCGTAAGTGATTATGCGCGCGTCTCCGGAACATGGGGCCCAGGGGTCGAGGATCTCCACGTAGTTTACGTTGTCCATTGTGCGGTAGCCTTTGGCAACCATCATGTGCCCGCCGCCGCCTACCCATCCCCAGGAGAAGGCGATCGGCTTCTTCTTACAATCGGAGAGCTGCTGCTTTAACTGGTCCCACGAAAGCGCAACGCCGGAGGTCCTACTAAATGTGAACCCGTATTTATCGAATTCTGGCCAGCCGCCGCAGGCGCAGCCTACGCAGTTTCCGGAACCGTCATATGTTGGGGCGGCAGGATAGGGACAAAGGGTAAGGTTGCAGCAGTCGGAGCGGTAGAAACGGTTATTGGCCTGCGTACACTGGGAAACGTTATGGCCGAGATAATCCATAACCATCTGGCCGCTGGCCGCCCAGCACCAGTTTGAAGTCTCCTGGGGATGGAGCGTTACCGGCAGGGACCCGGTTAAGCTCGGGGTGCAGCAGCCCGTCAGGTTTATCAATGAAACGAAGGCAGTTAAAAATAACGATAACGGCCTTAATATGTCCTTAATCTTTTTAAACATGGCGACTTTAAAGTCCGGCTATTTCTCTTTGGTCGTCCAAAAGCCTTCAAAGATATAGCCGACTTTGAAGCCCAGGGCCGGCCTGAGCGTCCCCGGCCCGCCGCCGACATTATCCAGATCAATATCGGTCAGCCGGTAGTAGAGATCAAAAGTCAGGCCGGTCGGAGTATCGGTATTCTCTTCGGTTGCGTAAAGAATCCCGGCGGAAATAACCGGGGCCGCATAAAGCGTTGTATCAGACATGCCCAGGTCGGCAACAGCCGAGGCGGTAAACCGCAAAGGCTTGCCCTGGACTTTCGGGGTTATGTATTCCATGCCGAGCATGAGGTCCCAAAGATAAAACGTATTCCGGCCGGTGCCGGGGCTGTCCACTTTTATGCTCTGGAACTGCAGCCCCCCGGTCTTGGAAAACTTTTCATGCCCTACCGCCCTGAACCCGAAGCCCCAGGGCTTAACGCTTACGGTATTGCCGCTCCCGGATAAATGCAGGTCCTGCCCCACAGGCAGGATAAAATAATACTCATTGGCGGAAACCCATTTATAAACAGGCTTGGCTTCTGCAGCGCGCGCTGAGCCCGGGAGCCAGGCCGCCGGCAAGGCAAGCAGTAATATGAACGTGTATTTTTTCACCATAACCCCGCGTCTCTAGATCCGCGCCCTGCGCCGGATAAGTGAAATATTCCACCTGGCGAAGCGGCGGTATTGGCGAAAGCCGGCCCGGTCGGCCGCCGTTGCCGCAGAGCCGAGACGCTTTTCAAGACTTTCAACCCTGCGTAGAAGTTCTAAAAAACAGTCCATTTTTATAACCCCGTGGCTGTCTTATTTTACGATGAAGACTATTTTTATTTTGCCGCCGGTGGCAGTTGCCCGGTACGGTCTGGTGCCGGCGTTGATGTAATCCGCGAAGACTTTTGCGGTGGCGGCCGCAGTCTGGCCGGACTTTAGAACAGTTGGGATATTCCAGCCGGCGACATGGTCGGTTGTGCCATCAGGGCGCATGTAGCGGAATATGGAAAGCCATAGGTCGCAAGTTCCTTCTAGCCCGGCTTCCGGTATGTGCCCAGTGGCAATGCCGGAGATCTCCGCGCGGCCGGGGATGCCGCCGACTGTTACTTTGGCGGCGGTGACTTTAATCTTTTGGGTTTTATCGTATGCGGCGGCGTCCAGGGTGGCGCCTTTTGCGAGTTCCACTTCCGGATTATATACCTTGGATTTCTTCTTTTCCATAACCATGTATATACTGGTTATTTAAGTGTGGTTTAACGTTTTTTCAACCATCGCCCAAAGTATTTATCCGCCTTCCCATAAACTTCAACCATTGGGGAGAACGTTGATTTATGCGGGATTTTTGAAAAAAGAAGTTCCATAGCACGAGGTTTAATCATGTTAAAGCGGATTTCTCGGTAGTGGCCTTGGCTGTCATTACGCATTTCAATTTCCCCAACGTTGAGACCCTGCCAGCGTAATAATACTTTTTGGTTTGGAAAATCCCCAACTTTAAACACGCGCGAGTTGCAGACCTCAAATTCACCAAAAACAGAAGCCACGTCGGTATTATGGAAAACGTGAAATTTACCTTGATGTTTAACAGTGAGATAATTTACTTCACCGCCGTTAAATATTGCTTTCAAAATAAATCCTCTGAGACGTCCAGGCCCCTTCAATTTCTCCGCAAGGCGAACCATTGGGTCCTGTAGTTTTGTTTTAGCTGTGCCCTTGTCGCGTACATAATCGTCAAATGCTTCAGGAAAAGCGTCAATACACTCAACAAATATCGCGCCGATCCCATTCATTAAGAGAAAAGCACTGTCCTTAAGAAAGCGCTCTCTTCGATAAAGAAAAATCTGCCATTTTTTTTGTCCGCTTTTTAGTGAGTGCGCGTCACCCGATGGGTCAATAACATCTTTTTTTGCCTGACGTTCATTTTGATAATCATGCGTTAAACCCAATTCCAATGCGAATTGCAACGCATCATTGTGGCCCTGTTGACGAACACGCCGAGCTTCATCTGAGGAAAGTGCCCGTTTTTTACGAATCATCGCGGCGCCGACCAGATTAAAAGTTCGTGAGATTTTTTCACATAGCTGCCATTATTGCCTCTCAAGCGATTTTCTCCTATTCTAGTGTCCCCTTGGCTGAAAGTATATTGCCATGAAGGGGTAATCATATTAAAGCCTTTATACCATTTTCTGATAGCAGAACAATCATTATAGGATAAAACAAACCCGCCCTTATGCGACATAAGCATGTCTCGCAATAATTCATGCTTAAAACCTTTATGGTGAATCGGGAAATTCCTGTGGGGGTAGAGACCAACAAATGTTTTACTATCTCCATCTAGGTAATACGGCGGATCGCAATAAAGGAAGTCTTTTGAATGTTTAGGGATAGCTTTTTCAAAAGGCACACATTCCACCTTCATATTATCAGCTTTGAAGGCACGAACCTTCTCAATCATTTTCTGATACCGCTCAGCTTGAAGATAAACACTAGACGGCCAGCCTAGAAAGTGCGGACCGTAAGACGTATTGTGATTGAAGTAGTAATAGGCGGCCAAATCATACTTATTAAGTTTTTCCTCGTTTTTCCAATGTCTTTTAAGACGGTCTTTAACTTCTTTAAAACCCTCCCAGGTGGGAGTAAAAGTAAGCAATCTTTTGTATAGCGCCTCCGGGTTGTTTATTTGTACATCCCAGTAATTGGTTAAGATATTGAATATATCATAGGCAACAACTTGCAATCCCAATTCTACTGCACACGCTATTTCAAACGAGCCACCACCTAAAAAAGGCGAAACAATTTTCTTGGTGTTGTTTGGGATAAGGTCCGCAATTAAACCGACGGCAAGGCTTTTACCTCCTGCATATCGGAGCGTGGAGCCGGTGTATCGCTTATATTTTGTTTTACCGGTCGGACTTGTTAAATTTTTTAAAAATATCTTTTTCCGGTCAGCTAACGATTGCGGAATAAGTCTTTCAATTTGCAGAAAAGTTCTATTAATTTTCCCGGGGTTAATTCCCAGGGTAGGTATTACTGCGAAGCTCGAAGTGGCTAAAGGTGTGCTCATAATTTTATTGTAACTGATTCGGAATAGATTATCTTGAATGAATTTCTCCCTGATATATGAATGTGTTCCTCTTGTAAAAAGATACATATATTCCCCTTAAACTTTCTTAAATAGCCTACAAGATCACCACGACAGCGTCCTGTCGTGGTGTTTTAAGAGGAATATTAATTTTTCTTATTCACTGAACCGGACTGCTTTCTCCTTTCCGCTTAAGAACTCGGCGGCGCGCTTTAGGTCTTCGGGGAAGACGTCCACGTAAAACCTTAGCGTCGTCGCCACGTCCGAGTGGCCCAGGTAACGCTGTACAAGCTTGGCGTTGCCTGTTCTTTTTAATAGTTTCGTCGCGGCGGTGTGCCTGAGGGCGTGCGGCGTGAAC